>NC_015723.1:1006727-1342303 GCF_000219215.1 Cupriavidus necator N-1
GCTGCACCGGCGCAGCGGTCTGGTTCGGGGCCGCCGCCTCCGGCGTGGCGCCCCAGCTGGCGCCGGCCAGCAGCGCGCCGCCGCCCAGCGTCATCGATTGCAGCGCGAAGCGCCGGCGGGTGGGATCAAAAGCGTAGTCGTCCATGTCAGGCCCCTTGCTTGCCGTGCTTGCCGCCCAGCTTGCGGATGCCGACCAGCACCAGCGCCGCGGCCAGCACCTCGATCACCGCCACCAGGTACAGGCCGGAGGTGAGCTTGCCGGTAGTGTTCTTGATCAGCCCCATCACATAGGGCGCGCCAAAGCCGGCCAGGTTGGCCACCGAGTTGATCAGGGCCACGCCCACCGCGGCGGCGCTGCCTGCCAGGTAGCGGTTGGGCAGCTGCCAGAACACGGGGATGGCGCTCATGGTGCCGACCAGCGCGGCGGTCATGGCCAGCAGTGCGATCACCGGCGACAGCACCTGCGCGCCCAGCAGCACGGCCAGCACGGCCATGGCACCGCCACCGACCAGCGCCGCGCCGCTGAAGTGCCAGCGCACTTCGTTGCGGCGGTCGGAATGCGCGCCGTTGAGGATCATGCCGGCGGCGCCGCACAGGTAGGCCACGGCCGCGATCCAGCCCACCGCCATCGGCGTGGTGAAGCCCACGTCCTTGATGATGGTCGGGATCCAGAAGGTCAGCGTCGAGTTGGCGCACAGCAGGCAGAAGAAGATCGCGATCAGCAGCCACACCTTGGGGTTGGCGAAGAGCGTGCGCCAGTCGTGGCCGCGCTCGCCCAGGGCGGCGTTGTCGCGCTTGAGGGCGTCCTGCAGCACGCGCTTCTCGTCGTCGGAGAGCCAGCGCGCCTGTTCCGGCTTGTCGGTCATGTAGAACCAGGCAAAGATGCCGGCCAGCACCGACGGGATGCCTTCCAGGATGAACAGCCACTGCCAGCCGTGCATGCCGTTCACGCCAGCCATGCTGGTCATGATCCAGCCGGCCAGCGGGCCGCCCAGCACGCCGGCGATGGCCGATGCGGACATGAAGGTGCCGAAGGCGCGCGCGCGGCGCTGCGACGGGTACCAGTAGGTCAGGTACAGGATCACGCCCGGGTAGAAGCCGGCTTCGAATGCGCCCAGCAGGAAGCGCAGGATGTAGAACTGCGTGGGCGTGGTGACAAAGGTCTGCAGCATGCAGATCACGCCCCAGCAGATGGTGATGCGCATGATCGTCTTCTTGGCGCCGATCTTCTGCAGCAGCATGTTCGACGGCACCTCGAAGAAGAAGTAGCCAAGGAAGAAAATGCCCGCGCCCAGCCCGTACACGGCCTCGCTGAAGTGGAGCGCATCCAGCATCTGCAGCTTGGCGAAGCCGATGTTGACGCGGTCCAGCCAGGCCAGTACCCACAGCACCCCAAGGAAGGGCAGCAGGCGCCAGGTTACCTTCCGGTAGACGCTGTCCTCGGCGTCGTCGGCGGTGCCGGCAAATACCGGGATGCCTTGTTTCGTGATCGACATGATGTCTCCTGTCTTGTCGTGTTCTGCCAGGTCTTGCTTGGCGGCGGTGCATGCCGTCCGCCGGGTTGGGAGCAAGTATATGAATGGCCCGCCAATGCGAAACGAGGGGGCTGGTATAGACCCCATAGCAGCACCGATATGGGCTGCAATCCCTTGTGTGGCGCGGGTTTGCGGGTGCTCCGGCGGGGCCCTGGCGGACCTATGGATTACCCTAGGCAGGCCGTTTTCCGGGGTGTGCGCACGCGGACCGGGCAGGCTCGTCCGGGTTGTACCGGTTGTCGTGCGGTGCGCAACACGCTACAAAGTCGCCATTGCCTGGCACGGCGTTGCCGCCCGGAGCGGCGGCAGCCGCACCCGACAGGCCTCCACTTTTTCTGCCACGGACCCAACATGATTCGCGCCGACGACCCGTTCGATACCTACCTGCTGCGCGTGCTGTGCATCCTGATCGCCGAGCAGAGCGTGTCGCGCACGGCGATCCGCCTGAACCAGTCGCAGCCGGCCATCAGCGCCGCGCTCAAGCGCCTGCGCGCGATTTTCAACGACCCGCTGCTCACGCGCGAGAAGAACGTCATGGTGCCGACCGAGCGCGCGTTGCAGCTGGCGCGCAATGCCCAGGCCGCGCTCAGCGCGCTGGACAACCTGCTGGTCTCGGACGACCGCTTCGACCCCGCCACCACCGAGCAGAGTTTCGTGGTGGCCATGCCTGACTACCTGGCCCCGCCGTTCTTCGCGCACGTGGTGCGCGCGGTGCGGCGTGCGGCGCCGCACGCGCGGCTGTCGGCGCTGCCGTTGGGGGCCACCTTCGATTACGAGCAGGCGCTGTCGGCGGGTACGGTCGATATCGTGATCGGCAACTGGCCCAATCCGCCTGAGCACCTGCACCTGTCCGTGCTGCTGGAAGACGAGGTGGTGTGCGTGGTGGCGCAGGACAGCGTGCATGCGCAGCCCGGCAAGTTCACCGCCCAGGCCTACCTGGGCGCCTCGCATATCGTGCCCACGCCGTATTCGCGCGACCAGCGCGGCCTGGTCGATGCCGGCCTGAGCACCATGCGCGTGCACCGGGACAACCGCATCAGCTGTCCCTACTTCAACCTGGCGCCCAGCCTGATCCCCGGCACCGACCTGATCCTGACCACCGCACGCCACTTCGCCAACTACCATGCGCAGCATGTGCCGCTTGCGGTGCTGGAACCGCCGATCGAGTTCCCGTTCATGCGCTTCTACCAGCTGTGGCATCCGTCGCGCCACCGCTCGGCCGCGCATGTCTGGCTGCGCGGCATGCTGACCGCCGCCTCGCAGGAGCTGCGCGACCTGCGCGATATGCGCCGCTAGCGGTATCGGTTTCTGTTATGGGATCTATAGGGCGCGGGCTCTCGCCGCTGCGGCGGGCCGTTCCTATACTCGGCCCCGTATCCAACGATTCCCCATGCGCGGGATCCCTACGGGAGAAGCATCCATGTCTCAACCACTCGACCTGGCGTCGGTCAACGCCCTGGACGAAGCGGCCTTTGCCGATGCCTTCGGCAGCGTGTTCGAACACTTTCCGCAGGCCGCCGAGGGCGCCTGGGCGCAACGGCCGTTCGCATCGGCGACGGCGCTGCATGGCGCCATGATGGACGTGGTGCGCAAGCTCGACGAGCCGCGCCAGCGCGATTTCCTGAACCTGCACCCGCAGTTGTCGGCACGCAATATCCGCGCGGGCACGATGACGGCCGATTCCAACGCCGAGCAGAAGAGCGCCGGCCTGGATGCGATGTCGGCGCAGCAAGAGGCCGCGCTGGACCAGCTCAACGCTGACTACCAGGCGCGCCATGGCTTCCCGTTCATCATCTGCGTGCGCCACTACACCCGCGAGGGCATCTTCGCCGCGTTCGAGCGCCGCCTTGGCCGCAGCACGCAGCAGGAGCTTGACGAAGCGCTGGCGCAGATCGCCGCGATCACGCGCGGGCGGCTGGCGGCGCGGCTGGCCGGTTGAGTTCAGCGTTTATCCAAAGGCTTCAAGACCCAGCGCCAGCATCCCGACCAGGATGAGGCTGGCGGCCCAGACCGCCTCCAGGTTGAACCAGCTCCGCGACACGAACTTCAGTCCCAGGTAGCGGTAGACCAGCCATGCCATGCCGCCGCCCACGGCGAACATGGCCAGGGTGTGGATGACGGCGACCACCAGCGCCATGCCCAGGTTGGCGCTGGCGAGCGTGGCGGCGGCCTGGTGCCCCAGGTCCGCCTCGACACGGCAGAGGCCAAGATAGATCGGCACCAGCATCAGGCCGGCGCCATGCGCAATCGCCACCGCGAACGACCATAGCGCTAGCCGCGATGGCGCGATGCGCACCAGTGCCCGCGGGTGGCCTCGCCTGAGCAGCAGCACGATGCCGCAACCAACCAGCAGCACGCTGGCGCCGATGCGGATTTGCGCTTGCCAGGCGACCAGGGCAGCCAGCATGCCGAAAGGCAGCGTTACCGCCAATACCGCAAGCGCGTGCCCGAAAGCCAGGTACCCGAGCGCGGCAAGGAGGGCGCGGCTGCTATGCGCCAGCAGGCCGTTCGATACCGCCAGCGGCCAGCCCATGGCCGGGTTGATGCCGTGATAGAGGCCGCTGGCCAGCACTGCCGACCAGAGGCCGATCTGTTCCCAAGCGTGACCGGTCAAGCCTTGACCGACGGATAGCAAAACGAGTCGGTCGAACAGTCGCCGCCTTCCAGCCGGATCTGGTGCGCGCGGTAGCCTTCCGGAAACTCGACCCAATAGTCATCGGCCAGCGTCAGCCCGCCGTCTGGGCCGGCATGCGCCATGACCTGCGTGCCGGGGATGCCGTCTGGGTAGAACTGGTTGTCCCAGGTGGAGTAGAGCGAGTTGGTCCAGTAGACGCGCTTGCCGTCGCGGCTGATCTCGACCATCTGCGGGCCGCCGGCAAATGGCTTGCCGTTGGGATGCGGCGTGCGGCGGACGATGCCGCCGATATGGACCGAGCCGGCGAGCTTCAGGTTGCGCGGATCGCTCACGTCATACTGCCGCATTTCGCCGGTGCCCCAGCAGGACACGTAGAGGAACTTGTCGTCGAGGGACAGATCGATATCGGTCACCAGCGGCGGCACGGCACCGAAGCCCTGCAGCAGCGGCGGCAGCAGGCTTGCGTCGGCGGCTTCGGGCGGGATGGTTGCCGTCTTCTCGGCGTGGAACTTGCCGCCTTCGCGCCACCAGGTCCAGATCGAGCCTTCCAGGTTGGTGGTATCGACCACCACTCCAACAAAGCCGTATTCCCGGATCGGATCATGCGCAGGCCGGACTTCCAGCGCCATCTGGTGGTTGGCGCCCAGGTCGATGGTCTGCACGTTGCGGCGCGCCCGCAGGTCCCAGAAATGCAGCTTGTGCCCGTAGCGGTTGCCCAGCAGGTCCTCGGGCACCAGCCCGTTCTCGAACTGCGGCGGCAGGGCCCATTCGCTGGACACCATGTAGTCGCGCGGCAGGTTCCACCAGAAGTCGTAGTGCTTCTCCTGTTCGCCGCGGTCGATTTCCCAGCGGCCCAGCACGTCGAAGGTCTCGCAGTCCATGATGAAGATGCCGGGCGCGCCGTCCGTGCCATCCGGGCCACCGCCCCCGAGCGTGCTGACGTAGATGCCCTCCGGCCCGCAGTGCACGGTATGGGGCCTGGAGTAGCCGGTCTTGCGGAAGATCTCGTCCGGTTCAACGATCTTGTGGATCCGTGCCTGGGTCGGGTGGGGCTTGGTGTCGATGATATACAGGCGCGACGAGCGCATGCCCGGAATGATCAGGTAGCGCCGTTCGAGAAACGCATGGCCGGTCAGCGGCGACAACGACGACGAGCACGCATTCCAGCCGAAATGGTGCAACTCGTCGCCCTTGTTGGTCATCGGCACGGTATGCACGACCTGGCTGTAGGTGGGCGAGCCGGGTTTGGCGTCGATCACCGCGAGCGCGTCTGGCTGCGAGGCGTCGGGGCTTAGCAGCACCGTATAAGCAAATGATTCCGCTGGTGCGCTGATCGCGAGTTCCGGCGAGGCGTGAAATGTCGGATCTGGCCGCATGTTCATGGGTGAGCCCTCCTGGTTTTGCAGGACGTCGCAACGTCGCCGGTACATCACTTGCCCGTGGTGTGTGGCCAAGGTGCAGGGGAAGCCTACTTAGCCTAGGTCGTTCTCAATACCGAGTCAAAGGCGGCGCAGGCGCGGCAAACGAATAACTCTCAGGGTGCCCATTCATGCTGGCAAAAGATGCGCTTCGTGAAATAGAGATTTACGAAAAGCCGTAAATCGCGCAGAAATGGGGCTTCGGGCCAGCGAGCAAGCCACGCGCTGCACCGGTATCAGAGAAACGATCAGCGAAATGGAAACCCAAGCAATGAATGCGGTAAAACCTCAAGGTGAGGGCGATGGCGAGTTCTGTCTGGACAATCCGGCACTGGAAAGCATCGGTGTCAGGATCACCCAGTGGCGCGACGACTATGTAGAACTTGAGCTGCCGCTCGCGCCCAATATGCTCAACCGCAGCCGGGTGGTGCATGGCGGCACCCTCTGCACCTTGCTCGACGCCGCCACTGGATACTCGGGCCTTTACTCGGCGCCAGGCGAGGACGCGCGCCATGCGGTCACGCTGTCGCTGACCTCGAACTTCCTAAGCAACGGCACGGGCAAGTTGCTGACCGCAAAGGGCATGGTCGACCGGCGCGGACGCTCGATCTTCTTCTCGCGCGCAGAGGTGTGGCTGGATGGGGAGTTGCTGGTGGCAACGGGTGTCGCCACGATGAAGTACCTGAAGTAGGCAGTCAGTCTCAGGCGCCGTCCTGGCGCCAGCGCGTCGGCGACTTGCCGAACTGTGCCGCGAACCAGCGCGAGAATGCGCTGGGTTCTGAAAACCCCAGCAGCGTGGCGACCCGGGCGAGCGGGCGCTGCGGATCCTGCAGGTAGCGTTGCGCAAGCTCGCGGCGCACTTCATTGACCAGTGCGGAGAAGGTATCGCCATCCTGCTCCAGCTGGCGCTGCAGCGTGCGCGGACTGATGCCAAGGCTTTGCGCGACCTGTTCCACCGCGCCGCGCCCGCGCGGCAACAGCTGGTGCAGGGTGCGCCGGACGTCGGCCGCGATGGAAGGCTTGCCGGCCCCCGGCTGCAGGTCGAGGAAGCCCCTGGCGTACCCGGCCAGGCTGGCATCGGCCAGGGGATTGACGCGATCCAGGTCGCCGCTGGCGAGCACCAGCCCGTCGAACTCTGAACCGAACTCAATGTGTTGTCCGAACAGGCGCCGGTGGATTTGCAGGTCGGCCGGCGCCGCATGGGCGAAATGCACGCTGTGCGGCTTCCAGGACGTGCCCAGGATGGCGCGGATCAGGCTGTACAGGGCGGCGACTGTCAGTTCCATGGCCTGCCTGCCGGGCTGGTGCCGGCCCGTCTGCAACGTCACATGCAGCACCGTGATCTCTGGATATTCCGTGACCAGGATGGAGATGGAGTCGCTGAGCCAGTGGCGGTAGCGCTCGATCTCCGCCAGCGCGTGGCGCAGCGTGGGCTGGTGCTGCAGCAGCAGGCTGACCGGGCCGAAGTCTGACAGGCGCCACGATTCCCCCACCATCAGGCCAAGCGAATGGCAGGCCGTGACTCGCGCCGATGCCTCCAGCACTTCGGCCAGGCGCGCTTCCGGGATGCGCAGGTCCGGGGTGTACAGGCAGGCCTGGTCCAGGCCTGCCTGGGCCACCATGCGCACCGGATCCAGGCCCGCGCCCCGGGCAATCTCCAGGTATTTGGTCAGGGAAGCGCTGCGAACAAGGACGGTCATAAGGCTGCCGCGAGAGTGGGTGGGGGCGTCGGTCGTGTCCGTCATCAAATGTCAAATCCTGGCGCGATCGGTCAAGGGTGCCGCGCCATGGCTGTCTGACAATCGTTACCGTCGCGCCAATGATAGCGGCGCGGGCAGGACACGACAATCAGGAGACAGCCTTGGCAAAAGCCATTCGCATGTACGAGACCGGAGGGCCCGAAGTCCTCCGCTATGAGGACGCCGAGGTCGGCGACCCGGGCCCGGGCGAGGTGCGGATCCGCCACGCCGCCGTCGGGCTGAACTATGCCGACACTTACTTCCGCAACGGCACCTACCCGGTGCCGCTGCCCATCGGCATGGGCGTGGAGGCAGCCGGCGTGGTGCAGGCGGTCGGGCCGGGCGTGACCCATGTCGCGGAGGGCGATCGCGTCACATACACCGGCTTTATCAACACCCTGGGTGCGTACAGCACCGAGCGCCTGGTGCCTGCCGCACCGCTGATCCGCCTGCCGGAAGCGATCAGCTTCGAAACCGCGGCGGCAATGACCATGCGCGGCCTGACCTCCGCCTACCTGATGCGCCGCATCTACCCGTTCAGCGGTGGCGAAACCATCCTGCTGCACGCGGCTGCCGGCGGCGTGGGGCTGATCGTCTCGCAATGGGCCAGGCTGCTCGGCCTGACCGTGATCGGCACCGTCTCGACCGAGGCCAAGGCAGAGATGGCGCGTGCCCATGGCTGCAACCACATCATCAACTACAGCCATGAGGACGTCGCAAAGCGGGTGCGGGAGCTGACCGATGGCGCGGGCGTGTCCGTGGTCTTCGACAGCGTGGGCAAGAGCACCTTCATGGCGTCGCTGGATTCGCTGAAGCGGCGCGGGTTGATGGTCTGCGTCGGCACGGCCTCCGGCACCATCCCGCCGTTTGATCCGCAGCTGCTGGCGAGAAAGGGTTCGGTCTACCTGACCCGACCGGCGCTGGCCGACTACATTGCGGACCCCGCCGAAAAGGCCGAACTGGCCGCCGAGGTGTTCGGCCACGTTGCCGCTGGCCGTATCCGCATCGAAATCAACCAGCGCTATGCGCTGCAGGATGCCGTGCAGGCCCACCGCGACCTGGAATCACGCAAGACCACCGGGTCTTCGATCTTTGTGCTGTAAAGGAGCGTCCCCATGCGAGCCCAACCCCTTACCTGCAATATCGGCGCCGAAGTCAGCGGCGTCAGCCTGGCCGATGCCGCGCGCGACGACGCGCTGTTTGCCGAGATCAAGTCCCTGCTGCTCACGCACAAGGTGCTGTTCCTGCGCGACCAGAAAATCTCCCGCGCGGATCACGTGGCATTCGCGCGCCGCTTCGGCGAACTGGAAGACCATCCCGTCGCCGGCAGCGATCCCGACCATCCGGGACTGGTCCAGATCTATCGCAGCGACAAGCGCGAGAACTACGAGAACAGCTACCACACCGACGGCAGCTGGCGCGAAACCCCGCCCATGGGCTGCGTGCTGCGCTGCATCGAATGCCCGCCGGTCGGCGGCGACACCATCTGGGTGAACATGGCGGCGGCCTACGAGCACCTGCCCGAGGACATCAAGCAGCGTATCGCCGGGCTGCGCGCCAAGCACAGCATCGAGCATTCGTTCGGCGCGGCGATGCGCCCGGAAAAGCGCGCCAGCCTTGCCGCGCAGTACCCCATGGTCGAGCACCCGGTGGTGCGCACGCATCCGGAAACCGGCGAGAAGGCGCTCTACGTCTGCGGCTTCTCCACGCATTTCGCCAACTTCCATACGCCCGAGAACGTGCGCTACGGACAGGACAAGACCCCGGGCGCCAGCCATCTGCTGAACTACCTGATCAGCCAGGCGGCGATTCCCGAATACCAGGTGCGTTTCCGCTGGCAGCCCAACAGCGTGGCCATCTGGGACAACCGCTGCACCCAGCACTACGCGGTGCAGGACTACTGGCCGGCGCCGCGCAAGATGGAGCGCGCCGCCATCATCGGCGACAAGCCGTTCTAAGGCGCGCCAGCCGCCGCCAGGCCACGTGCCTTTATCAATGGAGACATGCCGTGAATTACCTCGATGGATCCCTGTTCCCTGAAAACCAGCAGCCGTTGATCATCACGGCGGCACCCTACGCACCGGGCTGGCTGCCGTCCGATTTCCCGGAAGACATCCCCGTGACGATGGAAGACCAGATCCAGACGGCCGTGGACTGCTACAACGCCGGCGCGACTGTGCTGCACCTGCATGTGCGCGAGCTTGACGGCAAAGGCTCGAAGCGTCTGTCCAAGTTCAACGAGCTGATCGCCGGGGTGCGCAAGGCGGTGCCGGAGATGATCATCCAGGTGGGCGGATCGATCAGCTTTGCGCCGGAAAACGAGGGGGATGCCGCCAAGTGGCTGTCCGACGACACGCGCCACATGCTTGCCGAACTCGACCCCGTTCCGGACCAGGTGACCGTCACGGTAAACACGTCGCAGATGAACGTGACGGAGCATGCGGAACTCGCGGATTTCAAGGGCACCTCGCGAGAGAACCCCGCGATCTTCAATGCGTACAAGGAAATGACGGTTCCCGCCCAGCCGGGCTGGGTCGAAGAGCACATCCGGCGTCTTTCCGCTGCCGGCATCCAGAGCGCATTCCAGTGCTACAACATCAACAGCTTCGAATCCGTTGAGCGGCTGATCCGGCGCGGCGTGTACAAGGGCCCGCTGGTCATGAACTGGGTGGCGATCAGCGGCGGCATGGATGCGCCCAGCGTCTTCAACCTCGCCAACATCGTTCGCGCCGTCCCGGATGGCGCGGTGCTGACCGTCGAAAGCTCCGTGCGCAACGTGCTGCCTGTGAACATGATGGGGATTGCTCTGGGCCTGCATGTGCGATGCGGAACCGAGGACTGCCTCTGGAACCAGTCGCGCACGGCCAAGATGAGCACGGTGAAGCAGATCGAGCAGCTGGTGCGCATCGCGGGAGAATTTGGCCGCAAGGTGGCAACGGCCCAGGAAGCGCGCGAAATCCAGAAGATCGGCGTGTTCTACGACACCGTCGAAGAGACGCTGGAGGCCAACGGCTTCGCGCCGAACCGCAATGGCGGCAATCAGGGCTTCCTGCGCAAGGCCGCCTGACCCGGGCCGGTTTGCATTGGCGATCCGCCAGCAGAAGGGCAAGGGTGGCAAAGCACCGGCTCACGATGAAGCCGGCTGCTGCCCTGAACAACCCTCGCACATTGGAGACAACCATGAATCAAGCACAACCGTCGGCGCGCCGCAGGGCGTCGCTGTCATGCATGTTCGGCCTGGCGCTGTCGGTGGCGCTGCCGGCTGCGCTTCCATCGACCGCCCAGGCCCAGGCGTGGCCAACCAAGGTGGTCAAGATCGTGGTCGGCGGCCCCGCCGGCGGCACCGCCGATTTCCTCGGGCGCCTGCTGGCCGAGGGGCTGACGCAGTCGCTGGGCAAGCCGGTGATTGTCGAGCAGAAGCCTGGCGGCGCCGGGGCGATCGCCGTCAACACACTGCTTTCCGCACCGCATGACGGGCATACACTGCTGCTGATCCAGGGCGGCGTCGTCTCCGAGACGCCGCTGGCGCTGAAGGTCTCGTTCGATCCTTTCAAGGACCTGAAACCCGTTGCCCAGGTGGCCCGTACCGGGCTGGTGCTGGTGGCCAACCCCAAGCTGCCGGCGAAGAACTTCAGCGAATTGCTTGCCTACATCAAGAGCAAGCCCGGGCAGATCGACTATGCCTCTTATGCCGCCGGCATGCGCGGGCAGACCATCGGCGTCCAGTTCAACCGCCTGGCAGGCGTGAACATGAACCATGTCGGCTACAAGGGATCGCCGCCCGCGCTGCAGGACGTGATGGGCGGCCATGTGCCGCTGATGTTCGACGGCCTGGCCACGTCGCTGCCGCTGATCAAGTCCGGCAAGCTCAAGGCCTATGCCGTGGCGTATCCCAAGCGCATCCCCGCGTTGCCGGATGTGCCGACCTTCGCCGAAGTCGGCTTCGCGGCGATGACGGAGCCCAGCTGGATGGGGGTGTGGCTGCCACCGGACGTGCCGGCGGCGGTGCAGGAAAGGATCCGCAACGCCACGCTGGCCATCGTGCAGCAGCCCGGCTACCGCGAGCGCGTGGAGGCCATGGGCATGGACGCCGGGCAGCCGCTCAGCAGCGAGGCGCTGTCCAGGGAGGCGCGCGCCGCCCATGATCGGCAGGCGGAGTTGCTGCGGTCGATACATTTCGTGCCGGAGTAGGGGGCCGGCAAGGAGGGCAGGCGCCCTGCGGGCGCCTCAGCGCAGCGTTCAGCAAAGTTGTATGCTTTCTGAATGGCCTGCCGGGCGCCTCCAGCGCGTTCCCGTCACGGCGCAAACAGTATGGCGGTGACGACATGAAGCCTGCTCACGCATTGATTGTGACTTGCGTCATGCTGGCCGCCTGCGTATCGACGGGCGTCGAGGTGAAACAGGAGCAAATGTCGAACTTCCTGCTCGGTTTCTCCACCCTCGACGACGTTACCAGCCAGCTGGGGAAGCCCTCGTCGCAGACTACCCTGGTCAACGGGTCAACCATCCTGATCTATTCGTTTGCGGCCTCCAGGCCGCACCCTGAGAGCTTTATCCCGTTCATTGGCCCGCTGTTCGCCGGCGGCGCGATCCGGTCGTCGACGGTTTTCTTCGAGTTCGACGAGAACGGCGTCCTCAGGAGCCAACGCCTGACGACGTCCGGCAGCGTTTCGGGATGGAGCGTGCTGCCGCCCGATATGTTGCCATAGGCCGGGGCGGTATACTTCTGCTCCTTTACGGCCCTGGCCAGACACCCGAGAGTCCCCATGAGCGCTTTGCCTCCCTGCCCAAAATGTCATTCCGAGTTCACCTATGAAGACGGAGGCCTCTACATCTGCCCGGAATGCGCGCATGAATGGTCGGCGCAGGCCGCGGCGCCGACCGAACCGGAAGCCAGGGTGTATCGCGATGCGGCAGGCAATGTCCTGCAGGATGGGGACACCGTCACCGTCATCAAGGACCTGAAGCTGAAGGGGGCGGCCGGTGTGGTCAAGATGGGTACCAAGGTGAAGAACATTCGCCTGGTCGACGGTGACCACGATATCGACTGCAAGATCGACGGCTTTGGTGCCATGAGCCTGAAATCGGAGTTCGTCAGGAAGGTCTGACCGGGCGTTGCACCTTCGCCGCTCAGTCACCTGCGCGGCGGCTTCCTGGACGGGGTCGTCCCCGACTGCGCGAACGGGCTGTCGCGAACATCTGCATGTCGCGCAGGATGCAGTCCAGCAGCGTATTCGCGGCCACGCCCATCGGGCGGCCTGTCTTCACCAGCAGACGTGCCTTGGCGGCCTCGAACAGCGGATGGGCGATAGGCAGCGTAACCAGTTCGCCGGACTGCAATTCACGATAGGCCGCGAACCCGCCGATCAGCGTGATGCCATCATGCCGCTTCACGAAATGGCGCAGCACGGCCAGGGAGTTCGTGGTCAGCGTCGGGCGGATCTGGACATTCTCCGTGTAGGCCAGCATCTGCACGATCTGCCCGAGTCCGAATGCCGGCGGCATCATCGCCAGCGGGTAGTCGCCCAGTTCGCGCACGTCGACCTTGCCGCCCCGGCGTGCCAGGGGATGCCCGGCATGCACCAGCAGCACCACCGGTTGCGATGACGTGGCAACCCAGGTGATATCGGCATGCGCAGGCGGATTGTAGGCCAGCCCGATATGCGCGCGGCTTTCCGCTACCTCTTGCAGGACGTTGTTGACCGGGAGGATGTCGACGGTCACGTCGAGCCTGGGATAGCGCGCACAGAAATCCGTCAGCACTTCGTCCATCAGTCCGTCGACATAGCCCTCGCTGGTGGCGATGCGCACCTGGCCGTGCTGCAGGCCGCGCAAGGCCTGCAGGCGGTCCTCGAAGAGCTCCTGCTGTGCGCGGCAGCCGCGCCAGTACTCAAGCAGGTGTACTGCGGCTTCGGTCGGCTGCACCCCGCGTGCATGGCGGTCGAACAGCGGCGCGCCGACCTCCTCTTCCAGCAGCCGGATCTGGCGCGTGATCACCGATGGCGAGGTGTTGATGCTGTCGGCCGCACCACGGATCGAGCCATGTGTCAGTACCTCGTGGAAATAGCGCAGCCTGCGCTGGTTCAGTTCCCGCATGTCGGATCCCGCTGTTGCCAATAGGGCAACGATAGCGGACTTAAGTTGCTCTTGCTCTGTTTTTTCATATGCCAGAGGATCGACCCTGAACGACATCGCATCCACAAGAGATAGAGCCGACCACGGGAGAGACCGACATGTCCGCAACCCTGCCCCCACGTACCACGCCGGAGTACGCCAGCGCCGCGCAGCAGGCGCTGTACCGCAAGCTGAACTGGCGCCTGTTGCCGTTCCTGCTGCTCTGCTACACCTTTGCCTACCTGGATCGCGTCAATATCGGCTTTGCCAAACTGCAGATGCAAAGCGATCTCGGCTTTTCCGATGCGGTGTACGGGCTGGGCGCCGGCATCTTCTTCTTCGGTTACGTCCTGTTCGAAATCCCGAGCAACCTGCTGCTGCCCCGGATTGGTGCCCGCAAGACCATCAGCCGCATCCTGGTGCTGTGGGGTATCACTTCCGCGGGCATGATGTTCGTGCGTGACGAGACCACGTTCTATGTGCTGCGCTTTCTGCTCGGCGTGTTCGAGGCCGGCTTTGCACCGGGCATGATCTTCTATCTCACCTACTGGTACGGGCAGCGGCGCATGGCGCGCGTGATGGCCGTGGTGATGCTGGCCGGGCCCATCGGCGGGATCTTCGGCTCGCCGCTGTCCACGTGGCTGATGACAGGCCTGTCCGGCGCGCATGGCCTGGCGGGCTGGCAATGGATGTTCCTGGCCGAAGGGCTGCCTTGCGTGCTGCTCGGTGCCCTGGCGCTGCGCGTGCTGGCCGACAGGCCCGCCGAGGCGAAGTGGCTCAGCGACGAAGAGAAGCGCATGCTGGCGGCTGAACTGCAGGTGCCGGCAGGCGGCCACCAGTCATTCGGCCAGGTGGCACGCGATCGGCGTGTCTACCTGCTGGCCTTTGCCTACTTCACGATGATCTGCGGCATCTATGCCGTGAGCTTCTGGCTGCCGTCGATCCTCAAGGCCGACGGCGTCACGGACACCATGCAGATCGGGCTGTATTCGATGATTCCGTACATGGCGGCGGCGATTGCCATGGTCGTGATCGGCCGCAGCTCGGATCGTCGCGGCGAGCGCCGCTGGCACAGCGCGGTCCCCGCATTTGTCGGCGCCGTGGCGCTGGCCCTGGCCACGGTGTCGAGTGGAAACCTGCCGCTGTCATTGCTTTGCATGACCGTCGCCACGGCGATGATGTGGGCCGCCTACACGGTGTTCTGGGCCATTCCGTCGCAATACCTGAAGGGCGATGCCGCCGCGGGTGGTATCGCGCTGATCAATACCATCGGCCTGATTGGCGGCTTCCTGAGCCCGACCATCATTGGGGCGGTGCGCACCGCCACCGGCAGCATGCAGGCCGGCCTGCTGGTGATGGTGGCGCTGCTGATGGCCGGAGCGGCCGTACTGGTAGCCAACCGGATGCCATCGCCCCAGGGCGCGGTCTCGCCCGCCTGAGGCTGGCCATTCAACTTACGGAGACAACATTGGCAACACGGATTCTGATCGCCGGATTTCAGCACGAGACCAATACCTTTGCACCGTCAAAGGCCACCTATGCCAGCTTCGAGCGCGGCGAGGGCTTTCCGGCGATGGTGCGTGGCGATGACGTGCTGTCGCTGCGCGACGTCAACATTCCGGCCGGCGGCTTCATTGCCGCGGCAGAGCGGCGCGGCTGGACGCTGCTGCCGGTGATCTGGGCCGGCGCCAGCCCATCCGCGCACGTGACTGAGGATGCGTTCGAGCGCATTGCCGGCGAAATCGTCGAGGCCGCGCGCGCCGGCGGATTCGATGCGGTCTATCTGGACCTGCATGGCGCGATGGTTGCCGAACATACGGACGATGGCGAAGGCACCTTGCTCTCGCGCATCCGTGCCGTGGCGGGGCCGGGCGTGCCCGTGGTTGCGTCGCTCGATCTGCATGCCAACGTCACGCGGGCGATGCTAGAGGCTGCCGACGCACTGGTGGCCTATCGTACGTATCCGCACGTGGACATGGCCGAGACCGGCGAGCGGGCCGCGGCATTGCTGCAGCGCTTGCTGGAGGGCAGGGGGCCGCTGCATCGCGCAGTGCGCCGGCTGCCCTTCCTGATCCCGATCAACGGCATGTGCACGATGCTGGAGCCTGCCCGCGCCATGTATTCGCTGCTGCAGCAAGGGGAAAGCGGCGCCGTGGTGTCGCTGTCGTTCGCGCCGGGCTTTCCCGCAGCCGATTTCCCGGAATGCGGGCCGGTGATCTGGGGATACGGCGAGGATGCCGCAGCGGTCGACGCGGCGGTGCGGGCCTTGTACGACCGGATGCTGGCGGATGAGCCTGCCTGGGAGGTCCCGTTCCTCTCGCCGGACGAAGCAGTGCTCGAGGCCATGCGGCTGGCCGAGGGGGCGACGCGCCCGGTGGTCATTGCCGACACGCAGGACAATCCCGGGGCCGGCGGCGATTCGAACACCACGGGCATTCTGCGCGCCTTGCTGCGCCACGGCGCGCGGCACGCGGCCATCGGGCTGATCTGGGATCCGGCCGTGGCGGCCGAGGCGCACCGCGCCGGCGTGGGAGCCACCATCGACGTCGCTCTCGGCGGTGTTTCCGGGGTGCCCGGTGACGAGCCGCTGCGGGGGCGCTTCGAGGTGCTGAAGCTCTCCGATGGCGTATGCCGCTACGGCGGGCCGATGATGAACGGCATGCTGGCCGATGTCGGGCCCGTCGCGCTGTTGAGTATCGACGATGTGCTGGTGGTCGTCAGTGCCGGCAAGGCCCAGATGCTGGACCGCAACCTGTTCCGCGTAGGCGGGGTAGAGCCCGAGGCCATGAAGATTCTCGTCAACAAGAGCTCGGTGCATTTCCGGGCCGATTTCCAGGGCATCGCGCACGCCGTGCTGGTGGCCAAGGCGCCCGGCCCGATGACGGCGGATCCCGCAGACCTGCCCTGGACCAGGCTTGCCCCCGGCATCCGTCTCAAGCCGATGGGCAAGCCCTTCCAGGGCTAGTACCGCGCCAGCGACGCGACCGAGCGACCCGGCGGGGCGTCAGTTGAAGACATCCTGCCGGTACCTGCCCGTGCTGACCAACTCCGCCAGCCAGTCCGACGCAGCCTCTGGTGTCATCCCCCCTTGCTCTGCGCCGATCTGAATCAGCACCTGCCTGACCGCGGGCGCCATATGGCGGCCGTCGCCGCACACGTAGACGATCGCACCCTGGTTCAGCCGGGCCCAGACATCGGCACGGCGCTGCCACAACAGGTCCTGCACGTAGCGCGGCTCGCCATCCACGACGGAACAGGCCAGGTGGACCTGCACCACGCCCTGTGCCTGCCAGCGCGCCACGTCGTCGCGGTACAGCCAGTCGTGCGCGGGGTGGCGGCACCCGTAGTACAGCTGCACCGGGGCCACCGGCTGGCCGGCCGCCTGTTGCGCGGCCCGCTCCTCAAGAAAGCCTCGGAACGGGGCAATGCCCGTGCCGGGGCCGATCAGGATCATGGGCGTGGCCGGGTCCGCCGCAGGAGCGAAGGCGGGATTGGGCGTGCGGATGGCGCCCGCCACCATGGCGCCGGGCGCCAGGCCCTGCAGCCAGGCAGAAGCCACGCCGCGGAAGAGTCCGCGGCCCGACAGCGCCGCAGACCAGACCGTGCCGACGGTGATGGTTGCCACGTCGGGTGAGACCAGCGGCGATGAGGCAATCGAATAGAACCTCGGCCGCATCGGCACGGTGCAAGCCAGCAGGCCGGCCAGGTCCAACTCGATGGCGGGAAAGCGGTCCAGCACGTCGGCCAGCCCGAGCCGGCGCGGTGCCACCTGGGCGGCGTACCCGCTCTCGGCGTCGTCCGAGGCCAGCTGCTGCAGGGCCTGGCGCGTGACCGGGCAGCGCGAAGACTGCGACAGCAGGCGCAAGGTCTGGCGCGACACCACGTCCTGCAGTTCCACAAAATGGGTCAGCAGCTGCCGCACGGACAGGGCCTCGCCCAGCGGCAGGCCGCGCGCGGCCCCGCCGGAGGCGGACAAGGTGACGATGGCGTCCGGGTCGATGCCGATCCGCTCGCACAGGGCCGCGACCATCCCGGGCTGGTTCTGCGGATAGACGGCGAGGTGGTCGCCCGTGGCGTAGCGCACGCCTGCGGGCAGCCTGAGGCGGATATCGCGCGTGGAAGTCCGCGGCGCCTCGCGCGAGAAGTCCCACAGGCCGGATGGATCGTTCACCAGCTCGGTGTTGGCCAGGACCGTGAAGCCCTGGGTGTTTGCCGGCAGCGTGGACGCGCGGATCTCGGCGACGTCTCTCATCTGCACCCGGACCGGCGGCGTTCCGTGGGCCGGCCCGCCCACGCTGTCACCGGCCTGCAAGGCTTGCCACAGCGAGGCCAGCCAGCGTTCCGCGGCCTGGTCGAAGTCGCCGTTGCCGTCGGCTTCGCCACGCGGCAGCAGCGGACTGGCGCCGGCATTGGTGAAGAATTCATAGACCCGGCGCGGGAAGGCCTGGTACGTCGGCCATTGCGAGTTGCCGCAGCCCAACACGGCCACGCTTAGCCCTTCTGCGCGGTAGCCGCTGGCGGCGCCGCTATCGAGCAGCGCTTCGAGGCGCCTTGCCGAGTCCGGCGCGCGGCCATTATAGGTGGCGGCGATGATGACGGCCAGGCCGGTGGTCGGGAGCGCGTCGGCCACATCGTCCAGGTCGCGCAGCGTCGCATCAAAGCCCGCCGCCAGCGCGCCGGCATGCACCTGCTCAGCCAGTTCGCGCGCGGTGCCAAGGCTGGATCCGCACAGCACGGCAAGCGGCCTGCCGCCGCCCTGCACATCAGGGCCCGCCTGCGGCGCTTGCGCGGTCCCGGCGACCGGCGCCGCGGCGATGCGCTCATGCGGCCGGCGCCGGCGCGCACGCACCGTGAATCCGTCGGGTTTGATCGTCAGCGTTTCCTTGATGCGGAACTGGTAATCGTGCGCATCGGTGAACTGGAAATTGCGCAGCATCAGCGCCAGTGCCAGCTTGGCCTCGGTCAGCGCAAACTGGCGGCCGATGCAGGCACGCTCCCCGTTGCCGAAAGGCATGTAGGCGTGGCGCGGCAGCTTTGCCTCCTGCTCAGGCAGGAAACGGTCGATGTCAAAGCGTTCCGGGTCGGCCCACACCTTGGGGTCGCGGTGCAGCGCGGTCAGCACCACCGACAGGCGCCTGTCCTTGCGGATCAGGTAGCGGCCGCCCAGCAGCGTATCTTCAAACGGCGCTACGGCGAAGGCGGGCGCGGTGGGCCACAGGCGCAACGTTTCCTTCAGCACGCGGTCCAGTACCGGCAGCCGCGCCAGGTCGGCGTAGACCGGCGCAGCGTCGCCGGGCAACACGGCGTCCACCTCCGCGTAAGCCTGTGCCATCACGCCCGGGTTGCGCAGCAGTTCATACAGCGCAAAGGTGAGCAGCCCGCTGGTGGTCTCGTGGCCCGCGATCAGGAACGTGATCACCTGGTTGCGGATGTTCTCGTCGTCCAGCCGCTGGTCGGTGTCCGGATCCCGCGCTTCCAGCATCAGGCCGAGCAGGTCGTTGGCCGTGCCGCCCCGGCGTTGCGCCGCGTTGCCCGCGCGCCGCCGCCGGATCACGTCGTCAACCAGGTCGCGCATGAAGCGGGTGTCCTGGTCGAACTTCTGGTGTGCCGCATGCATGAAGCGGTCTTGCAGGGCAAAGCGCGTCAGCTTGGACATCGCCTCTTCCAGCGCGCCGACCATGGCCTCGATGAAGGGGTGCAGGTTTGCGCTGGCGAACGATTCAAAGTCGTAGCCGAAGCCGGACAGCGCGATGGTATCGAGCGTCAGCCGCGTCATGTCGTCCGCGACGGCGATATCGGCATCCGGGCCTTGCCGGTCCCATTTGTCCACCAGTCGGTTGGCCACGCGCAGCATGACGTCGAAGTAGCCCTTCATCGCGCGCTGGCTGAACGCCGGCATCAGGATGCGGTGCGCCTTGCCCCAGTTGGCCTCGTCGGAGCGTGCGGTGAACAGGCCGTCGCCGGCCATGCCGCGCAGGTAGGACAGCGGCGGGCCGATGTACTTACGGAAACGCGCGGCATCGCACAACTCGCTGGCCAGTGCCACCGACGTCACAAACGGCACGCGCCGGCCGGCGAAATTCAGCTCGAAGATGCCGTCATGATGGCGGCTGCGCGCCAGCAGGTGCTGGCCCAGCGCACCGGGTGTGATCTGCAGCAGGTTGCCCACCAGCGGCCAACCCGGGTCGCGCGGGATGGGCTCAGGGTTGGGGGCATGCATGGGGCGGGCAGGGGATGGATGCGGCGCGTCGGAGGCCTGGTCGGGGCTGGATAGCTCAATGGGCGGCGGCATGGCAGGGCGGTGTCTCCTGAACGGGCGCTGACACGCGATTTGCCACGTGCGGCCGTTTCATTTAACGTAGACATCTGTCTACCGGCGCAAGCGTAGACAACTGTAGACATGCTGTCAACGAAGCATGTCGGGCAAAAACCGAGTCCTGCTACTAAACCGCATTCATGGAAGCCATTGCCGACGGCAAACGCCGCCTGATCGACGCCGCGTTGCGGCTGGCCGCAGCCAAGCGCAGCTTTGCGGCACTCAAGCTGCGCGAGATCGCGCGCGAGGCCGGCCTGAATCCCAACACGTTCTACCGGCATTTCAGCGACATGGAAGACCTGGCCATCACCGCCATGGCCGAGGTAAGCGCCGAACTGCGGCCGATGCTGCGTGCGGTCCGATGGGCCGCTGCCCGCGACAACCCGGGTGAAGTGGCCACGCGTGCGTGCGAAGCCCTGTTCTTGTACGCGCAGCATCACCCGGATGCATTCATCGTTGGTGTGTGCGGGATCACGGGCCCGCAGCCCGCGCTTCGCGTTGCCATTCGCACGGTGCTGGATGACATCGCCGCCGAGATGGCGGAAGA
This sequence comes from Cupriavidus necator N-1, assembly GCF_000219215.1. Lineage (NCBI taxonomy): Bacteria > Pseudomonadati > Pseudomonadota > Betaproteobacteria > Burkholderiales > Burkholderiaceae > Cupriavidus > Cupriavidus necator. The sequence goes on from NC_015723.1 coordinate 1,027,032, forward strand.
CATCGAACGGCTGGGGTTGTGTCCCAAGCTCTCACGCCCGGCCATTGACGACGTCTGCGCGTACGTCGTTTCCTACCTATTCCATCAATGCGTCGACTACATCGAAGCCGATGCTGCCGGACGGCGCAGGCTGATGGCGCGCTCGGTGCAGTTGAGCTGCTGGCTGCTGCAGGGCGCGGCAGGGCCGAATGCCCAGCCGGGAACGAAATCAGGCAGGGAGCGCAAGGCCGTGGCTGCGTAGCAGGTTGCGGCGAAACACGCAGAAGGAAGAACCTCAGCCGAGGCAGCGGTCGAAGCGAGGGGGTGTGTCCGGGCCAGCGCTCACCCTGAAATTTTGATGCCACACTCTTGCGCCACCGCCAATAGCTTCTCCATGTCAGGCGCGCCTGGCGGAATTTCCTCATCGAGCCGCGTGAACAAGCGCGATGCGCTTCCGCCGTGGCTGGTGACTGAAATCATTTCGCCGCCGCCGATGCCGAACCGGAAGTAATGCACGGTGCCCGCCGGCACATGAACAAAGGTGCCAGCGACAGCAGTGATCGCTTGATCGCCATAGCCGATCTCGATCGTCCCCCTGGTAACGTAGAACGATTCGTCCCAGTCATGGCTATGGGGCGGTGGGCCACTGCCTTCTTCGCCCTGCTGCAGAAATACCTCATAACCTTGCGTGGCGGCATTGGACGCCAGCACCGTGATCCTTTCCCCTACCACGTTGAGCGCGCGTGCATACGCATCCGGAGTCACTGCAAATGGTTCTGGTTTCATGTTTCTCTGCTCCGTCAGTGAGAACGTCGCCGTGGAGAGGGTAGCCAGGTCTGAGGCATGCGGTCGCTCCAAAGCGAGCCGGCCACGGTGCCAGGCGGTGCCCCTTTTTGATGTCTGGCAATCTTAGGCGCCCCACAATGGGAAGTCATCGCCAGGAAGCGAGGATTGCCGCGGCCAATGTGCGTCAGCAAACATTGCTTCCATGCGCAATGTCACTTGCCCCTGGCTCGTTTTCCCATTTCAATGGAGTTGAGAGAAAGAAGGGATGACATCATCCGGCGTCACATACGATCCGCGAGGTGGCGGCCACGCCGATGGATGGCCCGGAACCTGCGCTTCGTATTTGCCAATGAGCCGGTCGAGCGCCTGGCTGGCATTCGCGAGCGGATTCGCCTGGCGTGGGACATCTGATACGTGCAACGCTGAGCGACGAAAATGCTGGCCGCTTCTGGTCATGATGGTTCCGAGGGCAGCGACCGAACCCTGCTGTATTTCGGTTGCCTGACCCTGCTCATCGCTCTGGCAACACCAGCCGGTTCCCTGGTGGATATACAGACGTCGTACCTGCTCAAGAACCAGTTGCATGCGACCGCAACGCAGATCTCGATATTCCGGCTGGTGACGGGAATACCGGTGTATCTTGCGTTCGTTTTTGGTCTCGCGCGCGACCAATGGAGCCCGCTGGGATTGCGGGATCGCGGCTTCTTCCTGATTTTCGCTCCGGTGACCGCAGTGGCATTCATCTGGATGGCGTTTTCAGGTTTCTCATACGCGGGACTGGTCATCGGGTTGCTGCTGGCAATGCTGTCGTCCCGGTTTATCGCCGCAGCGTATCAGGGGCTGATCGCTCTGGTGGGCCAGGAGAAGCTCATGTCCGGGCGCCTGAGCGCACTGTTGAACGTGGTCGGCTCGGTCCCGGTTGTTGCGGCAGCGTTCGCCTCCGGGTACATCTCCGATCATCTGGCTGCAAAAGAAGCCTTCCTCCTGGTAGCGATGTTCGCCTTGTCGATTGCCCTGTTGGGGCTCTGGAAGCCCGTTTCCGTCTTCGGCCATCTTTACGAGAAGCCGCAAGCCAGGGGCTCGGATCTCGTTGGCAATGTCAGGCGGCTGGTGAAACATAAGGCTGTTTATCCAGCGGTCCTCATCTGCTTTCTGTGGAACTTTGCGCCAGGAGCGGCCACGCCGCTGCAGTTCTATCTGAGCAATGAGCTGCATGCATCGGATTCCGTTTACTCGTACTACAACGGGATCTTTGCCGCCGCCTTCATCCCGACATTCTTGCTGTATGGCTTCTTGTGCAAGAAGGTATCGCTGAACAAGCTGCTGTGGTGGGGAACGATCGTCGCAGTGCCGCAGATGATTCCGCTGGCATTCATTCACTCGGCCAATCTTGCCCTTGTCTTGGCGGCACCGATAGGGCTGATGGGCGGTGTCGCCACGGCAGCATACTTCGATCTCGCGATGCGGTCCTGTCCGCCAGGCCTGCAAGGAACCTTGATGATGCTGGTGGATGGCGTTCTCGCGCTCTCGGCGCGTGCCGGCGATCTCCTGGGCTCATGGATCTATAACAGCAGCCCAACGCACGGTTTCACATATTGTGTGATCGCGACTACCGTGGTGTACGCAATGATCCTGCTTCTGATCCCGCTGGCGCCAAAGGCATTGATTGCTACCAGGGATGGCGAACCAGGCCCGGAGGTCCAGGCGCTGGCGGGCGAGGAGGCGGGCACCTAGTAATGTATGGTGGCCGGGCTCTGGATGCCAGCGTTCTCGTCAACGACATACGCTTCGATTCCCGCGCTGCCGCCGTTCCACCAGTTTGTCATATCAAAGACAGTCTCGTCGTCCAGCCGCTGGACATGGACGCCGTAGATGGTTAGCGGCTTGCCGGGCGCGCAGACCGCGGGCGAAGTCAGTGGCCTCAGGAAGTGAACAGCGCTGGGCGATGTCGTGGATAGGTTGGTGACGCGCTGTGCAATGAAACGGCCTGAGATCTTCTGAATCTGCAATGCTGTCTCGACGTCAAGGCCAATCCCGCGGGCGGCCGACGGGTTCTTCAGGACTCCGCCCTCGCAGCCTGAACCGGACCATGGCGCAATGCTTCTTGACAGGAACGTGACCAGCCTGCCCATGCGATCGCGCGAGTCGAAGTGCGGATCGACGAACGTATCGTCCAGTGCCGTAGCGTTCAGGAAACTGGGCCCGGAGAACCCTTTCGGGTCAAATGTCATGTACTTGTTGTACGGATCGCTCAGCGCCTGCGTCGATGTGACCGTCCCTTCGATGGCGGAGAAAACGAACTGCCCCAGCACGTTGGCCCCGGCGCTGGTGCCGCCAACAGGTACGTTCTGCTGCATGAGCGCGGCGATGGTCGCGTTGAGCTTCGTACCTTTCCAGAACTTGATGTAGTTGCTCTGGTCGCCGCCCGCAATCCACAACGCGTTCGCGCTGCCGACAACGGCATTGACAAACGGGTCATTCGCCGCGGCAGTGTCGGTAATAACCAGCGTTTCCGCCGCAGTCAGGCCGAGGTACGCGCCACCGACATACCCGTCCACCGCGGGCATATCGGTCGCGTTCTTCTTGTTGCTGTAATAGAAGTAAGGGTCGTAAGCGTCGGTGCCGGTCGCGCGAATCACGACCAGGCGGCCGCCCGTTGCTTTCGTAATGCCCGCTTGCTGAATCATCCAGCGATACGCGCCGTCTACATCGGGCCCGCCACCCATGATGACCACCGGCTGCACCGCCTGTGGCTGCGGTGTGGGGAGGGTCTGCACCGGCACCGGATTGCCAGTCTCGAAGTACTTTGTGCCGGTTACGAAGTAGCTGTAGGAGGCGGTAGTCTTGTCACCTGCAAGCGCAGGGGGAATCAGCACCCCGAGGGCCACGCTGATGCAGGCGACCGCGTAGTACCCCAACATCCTGCAACGCTGGGTGAACTTCGAAATGGATTCCATGACGTGACACCCCCTGCCGCTATCTTCTTTGTACAACTCGGTGACGACAGAAAAGCAACGCGCCAGGCCCCTGGAAGGGCTGGCGGATGTCACGTCACCAGGCAAAAGCTCCCGCCGTTACTCCGAGCACGGGTGCGGGACGTGCAGGCGTTCCGTTATAGACGCTGGCGCACAAAAACTCCAGCCGACGCTGACCGCGGCAGCAGATGCGGTGAGGCAGAAACGGCCACCAGCAACAAAGCCCCTATCGCGGCCAGCTTTCAAAGGTCACTACTTGGCAGCGCTTTCGCATGCCGGATTGCCTTGAGAGCAAGGGCGCCACGGCAATCGGAAAGGTCTGTTCGCTGGCATACGCAGGCGTAGCACTGTTTGCCAGTCCCCGGCTTGGAAGCTTGCGCAACCGGCCTCGCCAATGCGACGCAGCGCTCAGTCTGCGCACCGCTGAATGAACTGCGTCATGGCAGGCAGGATGGACTCCCGGAAACGCTGGCCGGCGAAGGTGCCGTAGTGACCCACGCCGTCGACGACCAGGTGTTCTTTCCGGTCGGCGGCAAGGCCTGCGCAGAGCGCGTGAGCCGCTTCGGTCTGGCCGCGACCGGTGATGTCATCGTCGCTGCCTTCGATGGTCAGCAATGAAACGTTCCTAATGGCCTCGGGGTAGACACGGCGCTGGCCGACTTCCATGCAGCCGCGGCACAGGTGATGCTCCAGGAAAACCTTCTGGATGGTTTCCAGGTAGTACTCGGCCGGCACGTCGAGTACGGCGTTGTACTCGTCATAGAACTTGCGATGCCTGGCTGCCTCGCTCTGCCTGCCATCGACCAGGTGGCGGTAAAAGTCGAGGTGAGCACCGGCGTGCTGTGCGACGTTCATCGATACGAAGCCTGCAAGCTGGAGGAAGCCCGGATACACCCGGCGCCCGTTTCCCGGGTAGCCGGCGGGCACCCGTTCGATGACGTTGGCCTCGAACCACGCCAGCGAATGTTGCCGCGCGAACTGGTCGACCGCCGTCGGGCTGACGCGGGTGTCAATCGGCGCGGCGATCAGGGTCATGGAGCGGGGCTGCACCTGCTCGTTGTCTTCGGCCATCTGGGCGACCGCGCAAAGCACCGGGACCCCGGGCTGGCAAACCGCCACGATATGCGTGCCGGCGCCGAGGTATCGCAAGAACTTTTTCAGGTAATCGACATAGCCGCCAAGATCGAAGTGCCCGGCGTCAAGCGGGACCACGCGCGCATCGGCCCAGTCGGTGATATAGACATCATGACCGGGCAGCAATGCCTCGACCGTCGGGCGCAGCAGGGTGGCGTAGTGGCCGGAGAGCGGCGCCACCAGCAACACCCGGGGGCCAGGACTGGACATGTCCTTCCTGAAATGCAGCAGCCGGCAGAAGGGCTCTTCGATGAGCGCGGTCTCGGTGACGGCCACCCGTTGCCCATGTACCAAGACCTCGTCGATCTCAAAGCGAGGTTTCCCGTAGGACTTGGTCAGCCGGGTGAACAACTCAAGCGCGGCGTCGGCCTCGCGCAGTCCCGGAAGCCAGGCGACCGACTCGCCCCAGAAATTGACTGCGCGATAACCTGCTTCGATCATCGCCCCGAGCGGGCCAAGGGACTGCAGCGTGAGTTCCCGCAGAGCATAGAGCGCCATGGCGATTCCCGCCTTTTTGAATTGGTTGGTGTGTTGTTCTGGCGCAGGGGCCGGCAAACCGGGTGCTGCGCAATGCGGGCTTCAGCGCAGTTGGCGTGCCCGACAGCCGCACGGCCGGCTTCGTGCAAGGTGGGCGGGCGGGCGACAGGCTTCTGCCGCGGGTGCGTAGGTGGGAAGGTGGCGCTGGTGCACCCAGAAGTGCTGCGCGCGGCTCAGGTGCCGTCGATGTCGAATGGACTGGCTGCGGGAAGCACCGGTGTTGCCGTGGCGGCCGTTGCGGCCGGACTGATGCGCGCGGCCCAGGTCGCACGCGAATCGGCTGGAATGCTGCATGATGCCCCCCACTACTCAAGCCACCAGCATTGGCGTCGCAATGCCAGCGGTACAGCTTGTAATCAAGTTACGCCATTTACATTCAGTAACATACTCGATCTAACCCTATTGCAACGCTTTGCATACGTCCCTGGCAACGAAGGAAGGCTGGCGGGATCATTCGATGCGAATGTGGCCTTATGTGCCGGCGATATGTGATCCTCTATTGCCAGAAGGGCGGACCCAGCCGGACCGTCTGCCAGGCTATTTGTAAATTTTTGCAAGTTGCGTTCGGGTAAAACGTCAGGCAGGCGGATGTGGTTGACCCGCCCGGTCCCGCTTCCTCGCTGTCACGCTGCCCGGCCAATGAGCGGAATCACGCCGAAGGCAACAGTGGCCAGCATCATGACCACGGCCGCCGACAGCGCCCAGAGCAGCGTATAGCGCTGGTGATCGCCAAATTCGACCTCGGCCAGGCCGACCAGCAGGTAGGTCGACGCGACCAGGGGGCTCAGCAGATGAACCTGCTGCCCGATCAGCGAGGCGCGTCCGATCTCCGCCGCGCCGATGCCATAGACGGCGGCAGCCTTGGCCAGGATCGGCAGGATGCCGAAGTAGAACGCGTCGTTCGAGATAAAGAACGTGAACGGAATGCTCAACACCCCGGTCACCAGGGCCATGTACGGGCCCATCCAGTCCGGCACGGCGCTGATGACGCTGTTGGCGATGGCGTCGACCATCTTGGTGCCCGACAGGATGCCGACGAAGATGCCGGCGGCGAAGATCAGCGACACCACCGGCACGACGTTGGCGGCATGCGCGCCCATGCGCTCCTTCTGTTCGTGCAGGCTCGGGTAGTTGATCATCAGCGCGATGGCGGATGCGATGATGAACAGCGCAGGCAGCGGCAAGGTGCCGAGAATCAGCAGCACCATCAGGGCGATGGTCAGCAGGAGGTTGAACCACAGCAGCTTCGGCCTGGCGATCTGCGGATCGCCGGCGGCAGCCTCCGGCATGGCATGGCCGTCATCACCGGCCCCGGTGCGCATCAGTGCGATGGTGCCAAGCCGGTTGCGTTCGCGGCGGCCGAGCAGGAATGCCACGAACAGGCCCCACATGCCGGTGACAATCATCGGCAGGATCATCGGCACGAACAGCGAGCCCACGTCCACGCCCAGCGCGCTGGCGGCACGCGCGGTCGGGCCGCCCCAGGGCAGGATGTTCATCAGCCCGCCCGCCATCATGATCACGCAGGCCAGCACCAGCCGGCTGATGCCCAGGCGCTTGTAGAGCGGGAGCATCGCGGCGCAGGTGATCATGTAAGTGGTCGAGCCGTCGCCGTCGAGCGACACCAGCGCGGCCAGCACGAAGGTGCCCATGATGATCTTGACCGGATCGCCGCCCACTAATTTCAGGATCACCCGCACCACCGGATCGAACAGCCCGGCATCGATCATCAGGCCGAAATACAGGATGGCGAACATCAGCATCACGCCGGTCGGCGCCAGCTTCTTGACGCCGTCCAGCATCATCGGGCCGAGTTCCGGGCCGAAACCGCCGATCGCGGCGAACGCAATCGGAACGAGGATCAGCGCCACCATGGCGGAGAGCCGCTTGGTCATGATCAGTGCCATGAACACGATCACCATCGAATAGGCGAGCAGGGTCAACATCTTTCTCTGTATCTCTTTGCCGCCCTGCAGCGTGGGGCGCTTGGGGGCGGGTGTGTGTGCGTCCGTCTGGCGCACGAGGTCAAGGGCGAGGCCGATCCCGCCGGCACGGCAGGGCGTGCCGGGTATGGAATGACCGCGGAGGGAGGCAGTCTTGTGCGCTGGCCCAGGCGGGCCGCGCGGGTGTGGCTCAGTTGGCGGATTCGATGCGTTTCACTACCGCGTCCGCAAACTGCAGCGTGGAGGCCGTGCCGTGCAGGTCGCCGGTCTTCACCTGGTCCTGGCTGAGCGTCAGCTCGATGGCTGTGCGCAGGCGCGTGGCCAGGTCCTGTCGGCCCACGTGGTCGAGCATCAGGCCGGCCGCCAGCATCAGCGAGATGGGGTTGGCAATGCCCTTGCCGGCGATGTCGGGCGCGGAGCCGTGCACCGCCTCGAAGATCGCAGCGTCGTCGCCGATGTTGGCGCCCGGCGCCATGCCAAGCCCGCCAACCAGGCCGGCGATCTGGTCCGACAGGATGTCGCCGAACAGGTTGGTACAGAGCAGCATGTCGAAGCGCCACGGGTTGAGCACCAGCTGCATGGCGCAGGCGTCGACAATGATGTCGTCCATGTCCACGCGGCCGGCATAGTCCTGGGCGACTTCACGCGCCGCTTCCAGGAAGATGCCGGTGAGCGCCTTCAGGATATTGGCCTTGTGCACCACGGTAATCTTCTTGCGGCCGTTCCTGACGGCGTACTCGAAGGCGAAGCGGGCAATGCGCCGGCAGGCGTCGCGCGTGTTGGTGCCGGTGGACACCGCTACCGCATGCGGGTCGTCGCCGACCGGGATGTAGTAGTCATGGGCCACATAGAAGCCGCCGACGTTCTCGCGCACCAGCACCAGGTCGATATTCTCAAAGCGGCCCGGCACCAGGGTGCGGGCCGGGCGCACATTGGCATAGAGGTTGAACGCCTCGCGCAGGCGCACATTGACCGAGCGGAAGCCGCCGCCCACCGGCGTGGTCAGCGGCCCCTTCAGGGCCAGGCCGGTGCGGCGGATGCTGTCCAGCGTGTCTTCGGGCAAGGGATCGCCGCTGTATTCGACGCCTGCCATCCCCGCCCGTCGGATATCCCAGGCAAATGGGGCGCCAAGCGCATCCAGCACCCGGACGGTGGCGTCGACGACTTCGGGACCGATCCCGTCGCCGGGGATCAGCGTGGCCGGGATCTGTTCGCGTGCACCGTTTTCCATTTGCGTTCCTGTCGTGAGTTGAGCGTTTCGCTGGCCGGCCAGCCGGGGCCAGGGAGGCTGTGTTTCTCGTCCCTGGCGGGGATTCCGGCGTTCGCGGCCGATCCGGCTAACCAGGGGCCCGATTCTAGGCGGGGAAGGCTGTCAGGAAACTGTCAATGTGCCGGCTATGTCATTGGGGTTTACGCTGAGGGCGACAAACTCTGCTGGCGGGGATCGGCTGACGAATCGGGGCCGGCGACGGTGAAATCGTCTTCGCTGCAGTGCGCAGGGACTGGCCGCGACGATGAACGTGCGCCGATGTTCGGAAGCCGCGCTAAGCGGGCAGGCGCGCCGCCTTGAATTGTTTCCAGAAGCGGCGCAGCGGCTGCCTGTCAACGCTGACACCCTTTGCGATATAGCCGCGCGCATAGCCACAGCCAATCGCAAGTTGCTGCCGCTCTGTCCCCAGGCGCAGCAACAGTCCCTCTGCGACCGCCATATCATTGCGCCATCCCAGGTCATCCTGCAGGCGCGACAGTTGCCGGCGATAGCGGCGCAACTTATTCGCGGCAAACAAGGATTCAAAGAACTCGGTCGCGTAGCGCAGCTTCTTTGCGGCGATACGCGCACGATGGCGCCGCTGCTCATCGAGCCTGGCCATGCCTCGGCCCCGCTTGAGCAGCCTGCGTTGCCGCTTGCGCAACGTGGTCAGCGCGAAGTCCCTGGCGGATCCGGCAAGTGCCGCGCGCTGCGCTTCGTCCAGCCCATGGTCCCAGTCCGCGCTGCCCAGCCAGTGGCTCAGCGTCAGGACCAGCCGGGTGTAACGATCGGAATTCACGGCTTGGGCCGCGCGTTGCCGGGCATCGGCTGCGACTGCCTTCGCCGCGGCAAGCACCGCGCCCGCGCCCACGTCCTCCGGCGCCCCATCGAACGCCTCACGCAAGGTGGTGTTGGCGAGCACGTCCCAGTCGCGTGCGGGGCCCAGTTCATCCGCAATCCATTTGAGTTCCGCTTGCAATGCCGGCGGGCAGGCAATCAGCGGCTCAAAGCGCCGAGCGCAGGCGACGCAGGCCGACACGCATCTGGTGCACGCTTTCCGGATTGGAGCTGTTGACCACGCCGCGTTCGTTCCCCGAGATTTGCGCCAGGCAGTTCCGGGCAATGCACTGAAACACCGCTTCCGCCGACCCGGCGTCGGCCAGCCTGAGGGGCTGCGCCCGTACCGCTTCATTGGCCTCGTCAGCGACCAGTGCATAGCCACGGTCGCCTTTGCTGGCGCGGCTCAGGCGCATTGGCACTGCGTCGAGCAGCCGCAGGGCAAACGCTGACAGATGGGCCGGCTCCCCGGCCTGGATCTCCATCTCAAGCTCGCGGATTGGTTCCGTGGCATCGTTCGCACGGACCATGCCGCGATCGACAGCCAGTTCGACCTCGTCCCCCTGTGGCAAGCGCAACAGCAGGACCGTGCGCCGGACATCCGTGATGAAGATCGGCTTCAGGCGTTCTGCCAGGTCGCCTTCGCGGAGCAGCGTCCCCAACGCAGTGCCCTCGGGCAGCTTGTCTCGTAGTGCACCAAGATCTGGCGTATTTCCGGAAACCGCCGACTCAAACTCTTCCCGCTCGTAAAGCGCCCCATGCTGCGTGCCACAGGTCTTCAAGGTCTGCACGTAATGATCACCCGCTTGTCGTACGCGCAGCGATGCGTGCATACGCCGGAAAGCAAAATCCGACGTATCGAAATACGTGCTCACGAGCCTGTCTTCGTGCGGCGGCTCCACGCAGCAGGACGACACCAGGGGCAAGCCGATCAGGCCTTCGGTCTGGTCCTGCAGCAACTCGAGCTTGAGTTCGCGTTCCATTTATCCGAGCTTTGCCGTGTCCTCGAATTTTGCGTATACGCTGGCCTGGACTGCGTTCATCACTGCAAGGATCTCGTCACTGGCAGGGCCGCTGGTTGTTACGCCCGTGGCGTTCTTCGGCTTCGAACCGGGCGGGTCGAAGACAAAGAGCGTATCGAACTTTCCGGCCGACGCTTTCTTCAGGCGCCGGTTAAGTGCTTTCAGGTATCGCTTCTTGTCAGTCTTTGACATAGGTTCCAAGGTTATCCGCGGTGGTAATCACAACCAAAATCATTGAACTACCTGCTTAGTGAATTCACTGCGTCACCAGGCAGCACTGCTAGTGCGGCTGGCCTCCATTCGACTCCGCGCCGGTGAAAGGGATTTCGTGCTCCCGCAACTTCTGCAGTGATCGGGTCAGCCTGGCGCCGTACTTGCGGTCCGCGGCCAGCAGCAGGGCCTCTATGCCGTCGTCCAGCCCGGCAAGCTCGCGGTCACCCGGCAGCCTGGTCGCTTTCATCTCCTGCAATTCGTTGGCAATGCGCTTCGCCAGCTTGCGCACAAACTCCGGGTCAAGGTGACCTTGCGCTGCAGCATCTCCAATATGCTCGATCAAGCGCTTCAGGCCGTCCGGGGTGGTCTCGGTCGCAGAGAGTATTTCGTGTGTCATCGGCAGCTCCAGTGGGCGCGTAAAATCATTCTACGCATCGGATGCTCATAAGATGGTACGTATTTCGCGGGAGCAGTGCGATCCAATTCGCCCCGATATGCGTGATACGCCAGCTAGAATCTGGAAGGATTCCCCCGCACAGGCACTCACACCATGAAACCCGAATCCGATCCCATGCAAAATGCGTCGCCGACGGACGCGGGGGAGGAGCGCCTCGGCACCCCGGTCGATCCGGATGGCCTGCTGAATGGCAATGAGCTCTATATCAACCGTGAACTCAGCCAGCTGGAGTTCTTCGGGCGCGTGCTGCAGCAGGCCGCCGATCCCGCGGTGCCGCTGCTGGAGCGCCTGCGTTCCCTGTGTACCTTCAGCAGCAATCTGGATGAGTTCTACGAGATCCGCGTGGCCGGCCTGAAGGAGCAGTGCCTGCTTCAGTCACCGGTGGCCGGCCCGGACGGGCTGACGCCGCAGGCGGTCTATGCGAGGGTCAACCAACGGGTCCGGGAGCTGGTCGATCAGCAGTACCGCCTGTTCAATGACATGCTGATTCCGGCCATGGCCGAGCAGCAGATCCGCTTTTTGCGGCGGCCCTCGTGGAACCCTACGCAGGCGGAATGGATCCGGGAGTTCTTCTTCGCCGAACTGATGCCGGTCCTGACACCGATCGGGCTGGACCCGGCGCATCCGTTTCCACGGGTGCTTAACAAGAGCCTGAATTTCGCCGTCGAACTCGAGGGCAAGGATGCGTTCGGGCGCAACTCCGGCTATGCGATCGTGCAGGCGCCGCGAGCGCTGCCGCGGGTTATCGCTTTGCCACCGGATATCGCCGGATGCGAGCATGGCTTTGTTTTCCTTTCTTCCATCCTGCATGCCCACGTCGGCGAGCTGTTCAGTGGCATGACGGTGCGCGGCTGCTACCAGTTCCGCGTGACCCGCAACAGCGAGCTGTTCGTGGACGAGGAAGAGGTCAAGAACCTGCGCGAGGCGCTGCAAGGCGAACTGCCGCACCGTCATTATGGTGATGCGGTCCGGCTGGAGGTGGCTGATAACTGCACGCCGGCAATGACTGCGTTCCTGCAGCAGCAGTTCGGCCTGGCGGCAAGCGAGGTGTTCTCCGTCAACGGACCGGTCAACCTGGTTCGCCTGATGCAGGTGCCAGATCAGATGGACCGGCCGGAACTGAAGTACCTGCCTTTCCGGGCCGGCCTGCCGAAGGTGCTGCACGAGCATTCCGATATCTTCCGCGCCATTCGCGAGGGCGATATCCTGCTGCATCACCCGTTCCAGTCGTTCACACCGGTGGTGGACTTTGTCAGGCAGGCGGCACAGGACCCCGATGTGGTGGCAATCAGCCAGACGGTGTATCGGGCCGGGCACGACTCGGTCCTGCTCTCGGCACTCATCGAAGCCGCGCGCAACGGCAAGGAAGTCACCGTCGTGGTGGAACTGCTGGCCCGCTTCGATGAAGAGGCCAATATCGGTTGGGCAACGCAACTGGAGGAAGTCGGCGCGCATGTCATCTATGGGGTCGTCGGTTTCAAGGCGCACGCCAAGATGGTCATGGTATTGCGACGCGAGGGTGGGAAACTCCGGCGCTATGTGCATCTAGGCACCGGGAACTATCACCACCAGACCACGCGCACCTATACGGATTTTGGATTGCTCACATGCAATGAGTCGCTGACGCAGGATGTGGCGCAAGTGTTCAGCCAGCTGACCGGCCGTGGCCAGACCCATTGCATGACCCATATCTGGCAATCGCCCTTCACGATGAAGCAGGCATTGCTTGAGGCGATCCGGCGCGAAGCCGGGCACGCCAGGGCCGGGCGCAAGGGATGGATCATTGCCAAGATGAATGCATTGCTGGAGCCTGACCTGATCCAGGCGCTGTACGACGCCTCACGCGACGGTGTCCGTATCGACCTGATCATCCGGGGCGCCTGTGCGCTGCGCCCCGGCGTTGCCGGCTTGTCGGAGAACATTGCGGTGAAATCGGTCATGGGCCGGTTTCTCGAACACTCGCGCATCTTATATTTCCACGACGGCGGCGCGGAAAAGGTGATGCTGTCCAGCGGTGAATGGATGGAACGAAGCCTGTCCCGGCGGATCGAGATCTGCTTTCCCATCCTCGATGCCAGGTTGAAGGAACGCGTCATCGCGGAAGGGCTGAAGCCGTACCTGGCAGACCGGTGTGACGCCTGGCAGATGACGCCGGACGGTAGATACGAGCGTCAGGCCTCGCGTGACGGCGAGGCTGCGCAGAATATCCTGCTGTCGGCTTTGACGTGAGCCCTGCATAAGGCGCCGCATCATCCGCTCGTGAATGGCCGGTTGAATCCGCGGATCGAAGCAGGCCACCGCATATTGGATGTGGCCCATGACGTTTCATTTTCTATACATACTTTTTCCGATCGCTCTGGCGGCCTGTCTACTACTTCCTCGCTAAGCCGTTCAGCTCGCGCTAGCATTCCCCTTCAGTGGGGATTGACCGCATTTTTCGGCGCCCTGGATACCAGTTCCGCGGTGCCTGCCGGAACCTCCGGAAACGACTTTCCATGACCGGCAATGCCTTGTCCTGCAAGGCTTCACGGGAATCCCACAGCCTCGCGGCGACTGTTCCCCATGACCAGTGCCGTGCGCTCCGACATTATCCTGCGCGCCGGTGGCGCGGCGTATTTTCATCCGCGCCGCGGGATGCCATTCCGTATAACCGCGGCCTCGTCCATAGAGCCGATTTTCCATTCCAATTCCGCCAGCTAGATTGACCTCATCGTTGGCGCCGCCAAAGCCATCGAATTTTTACGTGCTCAAAAGGCCAAGGAAAGGGGGTCCATCCATGAAACGCATCCACATGAAGCTGGCGGCTTTGCCGCTCGCCTGTCTCGTCATCACGGTCGCAGGTTGCGGGGGAGGCGGGGGCGACTCGACCTCTACCACTGCCGCCACTACAGCACCAGGCACCGGAACGTCAACGTCAACGCCGACGTCACCCACGTCACCCACGTCGCCAACAACGCAGACCGCGGCCAGCAGCAGCGCCATGCTGTCGGGTACCACCGATCCCGGGCCCGAGATCGGTAAAGACGGGGACTTCTACCTGAATACCGTGACCTGGATGCTGTTCGGGCCCAAGGCAAACGGCGTGTGGCCGGCAGGGGTTTCGGTGGCGGGTACCGGCAATACCGGCACGGCCGGGAACACCATCCTGTCCGGCTCGGTCGATCCGACCGACAGCGTCGGCAACAATGGCGACTACTACATCAATACCTCCACCTCGACCCTGTTCGGGCCCAAGGCAAACGGCACGTGGCCACCGGGCGTCCCGATGGGTGGCGGCACCGGGTCGGGCACCGGCGGCGGCGTCGTCCTGACGGGCGCGGGGGCGCCAGCCAACAGTGTCGGCAACAATGGCGACTACTACCTCGACACCAACACCTGGACGCTGTACGGGCCCAAGGCCAATGACGTGTGGCCGGCAGGGGTCACGCTGGTCACCCAGCCGGGCGGCAGCGGCGGCACCGGCGGCACCGGCGGCGGCACTGCAGGCAATGGCGGTCACATCCTGTACGGCAGCGGTGCGCCGACCGACGACATCGGCGTCGATGGTGACTTCTATTTCGACACCACGACCTCGACGCTGTACGGTCCCAAGGCCGGCGGCAAGTGGCCGACGTCGGGCGCGACCGCGGGGACAGGCACCATCTACAACGGCAACTTCAACGTGCCAGCCACGCTAAGCCGCGGCCGCTATGCCATGACCGGCGCCGGCGGGGCGGTGCCGTTGCCGTCGGATTTCGGCGTCGTGATCCCCTACGATTGCGCCAAGGTCACGCTCACTGCCAGCACACTCGGCAAGGTGCAGGGAACGCTGGACATCTCGGTGTACAAGGTGACGGGGTCCGGCGCGTCAGTGAACCTTGCGCCCGTCAAGGATCTGAGCTGCAAAGTCACCAACGGCCTGCAGAACTGCAGTGAAGAGGTGCCGGCCGGTACCGTCAGCCACAACGACAAGCTGCAGGTACAGGTCGACAACAACCAGGCCACCGATTGGGGAGGACTCGCCGTCAACCTCGCCTGCGTCAAATAAGCCGGTTGGATGGAGGCGCGCGTCTGTCTCGGGGGAGGCAGACGCGCAACTGAGCGGCGGCAGGGCAAATTGTCCTGCCTCCTTTCATTTTTTCCGTGGTGCCTGGCATGGTGAACGACTGCGTGTAGCCCGCTCGGCTTGACCTGTTGCATGCTGGGACAGTGCGGATCGCGGAGGGCCCCGGCCGAGTTGATCGCTACGACGTGCGGTTTCCGCTCAACATGACCTATGGGTGGGGGATCTGGCCAAGCAGTTCGGGCAACACGTCGGCATCGCCGACGTCCTGATGCGTCATCAGAGCCGCGCCAGTCTGGCCGGACTCTGACTGGTACAACATCCCGTAAATAGCTTGAATAAATAATCGCCTCGGATATCATGGCGGGATGAGTCGAGGCCGCTATGCAACGCCAGTGAAGCTGGCGAAGAAAGAAAGACAGGAACTGTTATCGCTGATCGAGCGCGAGACGGCGCCGCAGCGAGATGTGATGCGCGCGCGAATCGCGTTGTGGGCCCACGAGGGCCACGCCAATACAGTCATTGCGCGGGAACTGGGTGTATCGGTGCAAACGGTCTGCCTGTGGCGCAAGCGTATTGCCCAACAAGGTGCCCAAGGCATTCGCGAGGGCGAGCGCAGCGGCCGTCCGCCGCGCATCACGCACGAGGCGCGACTACAGTTGATCGCGCTGGCATGTGAGACGCAGGAACCAGAGGGGCGGGTCACGCCCACGCTCGATGAGATTGTGGCGCGCGCCGTGGAGCGTGGCGTTGTCGAGCAGATCAGCCGCAGCCAGGTGCAGCGCATTTTGCAGGCCGGCGACGTGCGTCCGCACCGGGTCCAGCAATGGCTACATAGCCCAGACCCGGCCTTTCGCGAGAAGGTCAACGGCATTTGCAAGCTGTACCGCAAGGCGCCGCGAAACGCGGTGGTGCTCAGTATCGACGAGAAGACCGGCATTCAGGCCATCGAGCGTAAGCACCCAGGACGGGTACCCGCGCCGGGGCGACTGCGTCGGCGTGAGTTTGAATATATTCGTCACGGCACCCAGGCGTTGATTGCCGCGCTAGACGTGCATACCGGACAGGTGTTGGCAGACTGCCGCGACCGGCGCACCCAGGACGATCTGGTCGCCTTCATGGAGCGCGTGGCAAGCGCGTACCCGGGCAAACAGGTGCACGTCGTCTGGGACAACCTGAACACACATTGCGCCCAGGCCGTCTGGCAGGCGTTTAACGCGCGGCACGATGAGCGGTTTCACTTCCACTTCACGCCGTTGCACGCGAGTTGGGTCAATCAGATCGAACTCTGGTTTGCCCGCTACAGGTGCCGGGTACTGCGCCATGCGAGTCACACCAGCATCGCGCACCTGCGCGAGCGCACCGAGCAGTTTATCCGCGCGCACAATCAGGCGGCACGCCCGTTCAAATGGAGCTTCCGGGGCTATCCGCTGCAAACCGGCGCATCGTAATCGAGAATCGACATGCCAGCCTTACCCACCAAACATTACGCTGCCAAATTGCAGCAGCAACTGCGCAGCCTGCTCGGCCACGAGCAGATCATCACACAAGCCTACGGGCGTCACCTGCTGATCAAACGTCTGGACGACGAGGAGCCAACCGTGGTGGCTCGGCTGACCGAACTCGGCCGCAATCGTTATGGCGCCGCCTTTCGCAACCATAGCGGGCGTTGGGAACCGTTGCCAGGCGACGGCTCGCTCGACGAGATGGCCGAGGTGGTCGTCACGCTCCTGCACCTATATCTGCAGCCCGATAATTATTAAAGCCATTTACGGGATGTTGCACTTGCCACCAGCGCGGGCCACATCTTCAGCCGGCAGCCTGCCCCGCAGGCATAGTACCCTGAGGGTCGCGGCAAGCAGCCGCTCCCAACGGCGCCGCCATGATGGCCGTGTCGCGTCGACGGGCAACGGGCACGGCTGTGCCGGCTGCGTATCGGCTGAAACGCCCGCTTGCAGCGCGGGCTGCGCGAAGACGGCGTGCCCGCTGTACTGGGCCAGCAGTTCCTCGCGGCTGACTTCCTGCACCCCACCGCCCCAACCTGGCAGGGCGACGAGAAACCGGCCGTGCTCGCAGCGCTGCAGCAGTACGCACGGCCTGTTCTTGTCCAGCAACAGGATGGCCGGTATCGAGGTATCCGGGATATCGTCGAGCTCGCGTTCCGCCAGCCGGGTTGACAAGCCGGCGCGCGCCGCCGCGGCGCAGAGCAGCGGCAACGTCAGGGCCTGCCCGTCCAGCGGCAGCCCTTCCAGCAGGACCGCTGAAGGCACCGTCCGTTGCAAGGCCCGGTTCAGCAACAGCAGGCAGCCCAGCATTGGATCGTCCGCACCCGTGAGCCGGCTCATTGCGGCAGGAGGCTCCCGGCGGCCAGTCACGAAAGACAGGTCGGAAGTGCCGGGATGCACCGCGGGCGTTGTCCTGGGTTGCTGGGTGCGCCGTGGTGGCGCTGATTCAGCTTCGATGTCTTCTGCTGGCGCCTCGCATAGTGCAAGGTCAGCCGGCGCATGTCGCCCGCGCGGATTCCGTTCACCCATGATTCCCCCCGGCTTCAGTGGTGTGAGCTCTACTGCGAGGGTAGTGCACCAGGGAGCGCGAGCCCATCATGCAAACAGGCTAGTGCATCCGCGGCAAGACTGATTCAGGATTGAAACACCCGGGGCATGCCTGTTCCCTGGCGCGAACCGGCCGGCCCCCTCAACGCCGCTGCGCCAGCCAGATCCCCGCCGCGATCGCGGCCAGCCCCACTGCATGGTACCAGCGGGGCCAGTCGCCCAGCAGCAGTGTCGACAGCAGGGCGGCGAACACCGGTGTCAGGGTGATAAAGAACACCGGCAACTGAGCGCCCGCGCGGGCGATGGCGCGGTCCCAGGCAAAGTAGGCGAGCAGCGAAGGAATGGTCGCTACATAGAGCAGGATGGCCGCGACCTTGCCGTTCCATTGCAGGGGCTGGTCCAGCGTCATCAGCTCCCATGCTGTCACGGGCGCGCTTGCCAGTACGCCGGTGACGATCTGCGCGAACAGCAGCACGGGCAGGGGCACGGCGGGGCGCTGCTTGCGCAGCAGCCAGGTATAGCCGCTCCAGGCAATGGTGGCGGCCAGCATGAACAGGTCGCCGGCGACCAGGTCCAGCTGGGCGAGCCGGCCCAGCTCGCCGCGTACCAGGACGAAGGTCACGCCGACCATGCACAGCAGCGCTCCGGCGACATGCCATGGCTTCACCCGTTCGCCAAAACAGATCGCGCCGATCACGATCAGAAACAGCGGCGTGGATGCGCCGATCAGCGTCACGTTAATCGGTGTCGATGTAGTCAGCGCCAGGTACTGCAGGGCGTTATAGCTGGCGATCGAAAGCACGCCCAGCGCGGTGATGACGCCGGCGTGGCGGCGCAGTGCCGCGCGGTGCTCGATCACGCCACGCCAGGCAAAGGGTGCCAGCAGCAGCCCGGCCAGCACCCAGCGCACAGAGTTCAGGGTGATGGGTGGCACCGTGCCGGCGGCCAGGCGGCCGACGATGGCATTGCCGGCCCAGCTCAGGGGCGGGAAGGTAAGCAGGAACAGCGTGGTCCAGTCGATGCGTCCGGTGGTGTTGCTGCTTGCGTGCATGGGGATGGGGCGCTTGTAAAAAAGCGCATTATCCGCCATGCACGGCGCCGGGGCGCCTGGCGCCAAGATCCAGGGGGAATGTGTCATGGCCTTGCGCAGGCCATGACCGCAGTCATTGGTCAGGTGTCCCGAGCGCGCGGCTGATGCGCAACGCTCCCAGGGTGCCGATCACGCCAGACAGCAGGTAGAGGCTGACCGCCGCCAGGCCGAACAGCGATGACAAGCCCAGCGCCACCAGCGGCGCAAAGGCGGCGCCGAACAGCCAGCCGAAGTCCGTGGTCAGGGCGGCCCCGGTGTAGCGGAAACGGCGTTCGAAGTTTGACGTCACCACGCCCGCAGCCTGCCCGTACGACAGGCCCAGCAGGCCGAATCCGACCAGGATGAAGGTGTCCTGGCCGGTGGCGCCGCCACCGAGCAGCCACGGCGTTGCCAGGCTGAAGATACCGATCAGCACGGCCATGGCCGCCAGCGTGGTGCGCCGGCCGATGCGGTCCGCGATCCAGCCGGATAGCAGCGTGCCGATGAACGCGATGAAGCCGCCCACGATCTGCACGGCCAGCACGTCAGAGATGTCCTGTGTGCGGTGCAGGATCACCCAGGAGAGCGGGAACACCGTGACAAGGTGGAACAGCGCATAGCTGGCCAGCGCAGCAAAGGCCCCCAGGAAGATGTTGAAGCCTTGCGCGTTCACCATCTGCAAGGTGCTGATCGGCTCCAGCTCGTCTTCTTCGAGCAGCTGCGTGTACTCATGGGTCACCACCAGGCGCAGCCGTGCAAACAGCGCCACGACGTTGATGGCGAAGGCCACATAGAACGGATAGCGCCAGCCCCATTCGATGAATTCAGGCGGGGTCAGGCTGGCATGCAGGAACAGGTACAGCGAACTGGCGATGATAAAGCCGGTGGGCGCGCCGAGCTGGCCCACCATTGCATACCAGCCGCGCTTGTTCTCCGGCGTGTTGAGCGCCAGCAGCGACGGCAGCCCGTCCCACGACCCGCCGAACGCAATCCCCTGCAGGAAGCGGAACAGCGCCAGCAGGTAGATCGACGCGGCACCGATCGACGCGTACGACGGCAGGAACGCAATCCCCACCGTGGCCGTGCCGAGCAGGAACAGTGACGCCGTCAGCTTGATGCCCCGGCCCCAACGGCGCTGGATGCGCATGAACAGCGCAGTGCCGAACGGGCGCCCGATGAACGCAAACGAGAAGATCGTGAAACTGTAGAGCAGCCCGGCCAGCTCGCCCGCGAACGGAAAGTAGACCGCCGGGAAGACGAGCACGGAGGCGATGCCGTACACGAAGAAGTCGAAGTACTCCGAGGCGCGTCCGATCACCACCCCGGTGGCGATCTCGGCGGGCGCCACCTGGTGGTGGCCGGGCGCCGGAGGTGCAGTCGGCGATGCGCGATGCTGGTGGGTGAGGCTGGCCATCGTCAAGTCTCCTTCTGGCAGGAGTGCTTCGATACTGCACGTGGAGCCGACCCCATTCGGATGAAATTGGCTCTTAAGTCTCGCACTGACAAGAATAGCGCCTAAACTGCCATAGAAAAACGAAAGGTGGGTTCACCGGCAGTTTGCCGATATTCCTCAGACGCCACATCCGAGACTATGGGCCGCTTCGACGCTGTAGTGCCGCTAAGACGTGTGCTGGGAAGATTACTGCTTCGGTGTGCCGCCGCAGTCATGCTGGCGTGCCTGGCCGGCTGTAATGCAGTGCTGCTTGCGCCATCAGGAGACATGGCCGTGCGCCAGCGCGACCTGATCATCATCGCCACCTGCCTGATGTTGCTGATCATCGTTCCGGTGATCATCCTCACGCTGCTGTTTGCGTGGCGCTATCGGGAAAGCGCAACCGACGCGCCCTACAACCCCGACTGGGACCACTCCACGGTGCTTGAACTGGCGATCTGGGCCGCGCCGCTGCTGATCATCATCGCGCTGGGCGCCGTGACCTGGGTCAGCACCCACCAGCTCGATCCCTACCGCCCGCTGACGCGGGTCGAACCAGGCAGGCCGGTGCCGGCGGACGTGAAGCCGCTGACGGTGGAGGTGGTGGCGATGGACTGGAAGTGGCTGTTCCTGTATCCCGAGCAGGGCATCGCCACCGTCAACGAGCTGGCTGCACCAGTCGACCGGCCCATCGCTTTCCGCATCACCGCCACCTCGGTGATGAACGCATTCTTCGTCCCGTCGCTGGCCGGCATGGTCTACGCCATGCCCGGCATGGAAACCAAGCTGCATGCCGTGATCAACAAGTCCGGCGTGTATGAAGGCTTCTCCGCCAACTACAGCGGCGCGGGCTTCTCGCACATGCGTTTCAAGTTCCACGGGCTGTCGAGCGAGGACTTCGAGCGCTGGATCCAGCAGGTCAAGTCATCGGGCCAGGGGCTGTCCACGGACACCTACCTCAAGCTCGCGCAGCCCAGCGAGCGTGAAGCGGTGCAACGCTATGCCAGCGTGGCGCCAGGCCTCTACGACCTGATCCTGAACCGTTGCGTGGGCGGCGGGCCGTGCGTGGCAGACACCATGGCGCTTGACCGCAGCCGCGGAAAATTCGACCCGTCCGGCGCGGTCTGCACGGCGCGCAACACCCCGGCCACAGCACCGGTGTTCGCGCGCAATGACGGCCGGGTGCTACTGCAGTAAGGCGCGGATCCGGATCTTCCCTTGCGGTACTGGCCAGCCCCATCGGCCATGGTTGGTTAATTCAGGCCCCAGGTGACAAACATGCCCGAGCGCTCGGAACTCGCCAATTTGATCTTCGGCCGTCTTTCATGGGAGGCCGTCCCGCTGCATGAACCCATCCTGCTCGGCACCTTCCTCGTGGTGGTGCTCGGCGGGGGCGCATTGGTCGCAGCGCTTACCTACTACCGCCTCTGGGGCTACCTGTGGCGGGAATGGTTCACCAGCATCGACCACAAGAAGATCGGCATCATGTATGTGATCCTGGGCATCGTGATGCTGCTACGGGGCTTTGCCGATGCGGTCATGATGCGCATCCAGCAGGCCGTCGCGTTCGGCGACAACCTTGGCTACCTGCCGCCGCACCACTACGACCAGATCTTTACCGCGCACGGCGTGATCATGATCTTCTTCGTGGCCATGCCGCTGGTCACGGGGTTGATGAACTTCGTCATGCCGCTGCAGATCGGCGCCCGCGACGTGGCCTTCCCGTTCCTGAACAACTTCAGCTTCTGGATGACCACGGGCGGTGCCATCCTGGTCATGATGTCGCTGTTCGTGGGCGAGTTCGCGCGCACCGGCTGGCTGGCCTATCCGCCGTTGTCCGGCATCATCCACAGCCCTGACGTCGGCGTCGATTACTACATCTGGGCGCTGCAGGTGGCCGGGGTAGGGACCTTGCTATCCGGGATCAACCTGCTGGTGACCATCGTCAAGATGCGAGCGCCCGGCATGACGCTGATGCGCATGCCGATCTTCACCTGGACCGCGCTGTGCACCAACGTGCTGATCATCGCCGCGTTCCCGGTGCTGACCGCGGCGCTGGCGCTGCTTGCCCTGGACCGCTACGCCGGCACCAACTTCTTCACCACCGAGCAGGGCGGCAGCGCCATGATGTACGTGAACCTGATCTGGATATGGGGCCATCCGGAGGTGTACATCCTTGTGCTTCCCGTGTTCGGGGTGTTCTCGGAAGTGGTTGCCACGTTCTGCCGCAAGCGCCTGTTCGGGTATGCGTCGATGGTCTACGCCACGGTGGTGATCACCGTGCTGTCGTACCTGGTCTGGCTGCACCATTTCTTCACGATGGGATCGGGTGCCAGCGTCAATTCGTTCTTCGGCATCACCACCATGATCATCTCGATCCCGACCGGTGCCAAGATCTTCAACTGGCTGTTCACGATGTACCACGGCAAGATCCGCTTCGAGCCCCCGATGCTCTGGACCATCGGCTTCATGGTCACGTTCGTGATCGGCGGCATGACCGGCGTGCTGCTGGCGGTGCCGCCCGCTGACTTCTCCTTGCACAACAGCCTGTTCCTGATCGCGCATTTCCACAACGTGATCATCGGCGGCGTGCTGTTCGGCCTGATGGCAGGCATTACCTACTGGTTCCCGAAGGCATTTGGCTATCGCCTGGTCTCGTCCTGGGGCAAGGCATCGTTCTGGTTCTGGCTGGTCGGCTTCTACTTTGCGTTCATGCCGCTGTACTGGCTCGGGCTGCATGGGGTGACCCGGCGCATGAGCCATTTCGAGGATGCAACGTACCAGGTCTGGTTCCAACTGGCTGCGTTCGGCGCCTTGCTGATCGCCATCGGCATCGCCTGCTTCCTGGTCCAGCTGGTAGTCAGCTTCATCCACCGTGAGGAGCTTCGCGACCTGACCGGTGATCCGTGGAACGGCCGCACGCTCGAATGGTCGACCTCATCCCCGCCGCCGCAGTACAACTTTGCCTTTACGCCGGTAGTGCACGACACCGACGCCTGGTGGCACATGAAGCAGAATGGCTATGCGCGGCCGCAGCAGGGCTTTATTCCGATCCACATGCCGAAGAACACCGCGGCCGGCATCGTGCTCGCGGGGTTCTCCACGCTCTGCGGCTTCGCGTTGATCTGGCACATCTGGTGGCTCGCGGCGGCAGCGTTCGCGGCGACGATCATCGGCGCGATCATCCATACGTTCAACTACAAGCGCGACTATTACCTCCCGGCCGATCTGGTGATCCAGACCGAGGCGGCGCGCACACAACGGATGGCAGGCCATGGCTGACACGACCTTTCCCAACCATGTGAGTGGCACCGCCGCCGCGGACACGGCGCCGCCGGGCGGCTACCAGTTCTACCTGCCCGAAGACCATCACCCGCAGAACGGGACGCTGCTCGGGTTCTGGCTTTACCTGATGAGCGACTGCCTGATATTCGCGTGCCTGTTCGCCGCGTATGGCGTGCTGGGCCGGGAGTATGCGGGGGGACCGAGCGGGGTAGAGCTGTTCGAGCTGCCGCTGGTGGCGCTGAACACCTCGTTCCTGCTGCTGTCGTCGATCACCTACGGCTTTGCCATGCTGCAGATGCAGCAGAACCGCATCGCCGGCACCCAGATCTGGCTGGCCATCACGGGGGTCTTCGGCGCGGGGTTCCTGGCGGTCGAGCTTTATGAGTTCGCGCACCTGGTCCATGAGGGCGCAGGGCCGCAGCGCAGTGCGTTCCTGACCTCGTTCTTCGCGCTCGTCGGCACCCACGGGCTGCACGTGACGTGCGGCATCATCTGGCTGATC
The DNA here is from genome assembly GCF_000219215.1 of Cupriavidus necator N-1. Lineage (NCBI taxonomy): Bacteria > Pseudomonadati > Pseudomonadota > Betaproteobacteria > Burkholderiales > Burkholderiaceae > Cupriavidus > Cupriavidus necator. The sequence continues at coordinate 1,051,046 of NC_015723.1, forward strand.
GTGCTGATGACCCAGGTGGCGCAGCACGGGCTGATTACGGCCAACAAGCGCAGGCTGATGTGCCTGTCGATGTTCTGGCACTTTCTCGACGTCGTCTGGATCGGCGTCTTTACCTTCGTCTACCTGATGGGAGCGTTGCCATGAGCGCGCACGACGAAACGCTGGACAGCCACGGACACAGCCATGGACATGACGAGGAAGTGGGGCCGCACGCCACGCTGGGCGGCTATCTGACGGGCTTCGTGCTGTCCGTCTTCCTGACCGCCATCCCGTTCTGGCTGGTGATGGGAAAGGTGTTCGACAAGTCGTCCACCACCGCCATCGTCATCCTGCTGATCGGCGCCGTGCAGATCGTGGTGCACATGATCTACTTCCTGCACATGAACGCCAGGTCGGAGGGCGGCTGGAACATGCTCTCGCTGATGTTCACGCTGGTGCTGGTGGTGATCACGCTGACGGGTTCGCTATGGGTGATGTTCCACCTGAACAGCAACATGATGCCGACCATGCAGCATGAGCGCACGACAGACGCCGGCACGGCGATCGTGCCGCCCAGGACCAAGTAGGGACGGGCCCGCGGCGGCGGGAATGGATTCCCGCCTCGTTCCCGTTCACGGGGCCTGGCATGCGCGCAACGCGCCTGGTCGCGACCCTGTGCCTGGCGCTGCTTTCCGTGTCGGCTTGCGCGCAGCGGCTGGCCGTGGAGGTCGAGAACTTCAGCACGCCAGGCCCTTGTGCGGAAGAAGACAATGTCTCGTTCGCTCTGTCCGCCGCCGCGGTTGCCAGGTTCCGGATCCAGGCATTGCATCCCCCCTACGTCAACGCCATCCGCATTGACAGCTCCGCGCCGGATTTCTCCGGGTGCAACTTCGGCAAGACGCCTCACCCGACTGATCCGCGCCATGTCTTCGTGCCGCGCACGGTCATCCTTCATGACGACAGGAACATTGCCATTGTCGGCATCACGTTCGCCAGCTTCTGGCGGCCACATCGGGTCCCGGTCACGGTAGCGGGCAGGGCCGATGCCGGCTTTCACCTGATCCAGGTGTTCCGGAAATCCGGCCGGACGCGTACCGAGGTCCTGGTGCTCTATCCCGCCGATGGCTACTGGCGGGCGAAACCGTTGCCGGCCCGCAATCTGGGTGTCAATGCATATGGCTCTTCGTTCTTGCTGGGGCCGGTAGAGCAGGAAGGGCGCCCGGTGGTCAACATCGTGCGGATAGAAATCGAGCCGCAACCCTTGGCCTTCAGGCTGCATTTCACGGAAGGAGGCCAGGCAACGGTCACGATCACTGAAATCAGCGACATCCGTACGGCGCTCGATGTCCGGTTCCTTCCGGCCCATGACGCCAAACGTCCGTTTGCGATGCTGCGTTCCATGTATGTTGCCGACGACAATGCAGACGCGAGCGAAGTCACCTGGACGACCGGGCCGGCTGGTGAGGCCATCAGGAAGCCAGTGATGGCCGTCACTTCAATGCAGGCGACCGCGGTGAGATTCGGCCGTACGGTCCGGTCGCGTCACAACACCAGTGCCCCCGATTTGATGTTCGACGCCTTCGAAGCGCCTCCGACGGAGGGCACGGCTCCGACGGGAAAGAGGCCGGACTGAGTCGATTCCGGCACCTCACGACAAGCCAATATATTCATGTCGACAATAAAAAATACGACTGCTATGATTGGCCACACGATAGCCTGAGCCGTAGAAATCGCTTGCCGCACAGTGGTGCGGGCTGGCAGCACTTTTCAGGCTGGGAAATAGTCGACAGAGAATGGGGACGACGATGTCATCACTGAAAAAGCTGCTCGCCATCACATTGTGCGCCGGGGCAATCATTGCGCTGTGCGCACCGGGGCCCGTGCAGGCACAGGAAGCCTGGCCCGCGCGCCCGATTCAAATGATCGTTCCGTCGTCTCCCGGGTCGGGAACCGACGCGCTGGCGCGGGCCATGGCGCAACGCCTTTCCGAATCACTGAAGCAGGCTGTGGTCGTGGAGAACCGGCCGGGCGGCAGCGGGGTGATCGGGACCAATGCCGTCCTCAAGGCGGCGCCGGACGGCTACACGATTCTCTACACAACGGCATCCAACATGGTGGTTGCGCCGGCCGTCATGAAGTCCGTTTCCCAGGAGGCAAGGAAGAGCCTCGTGCCGATCGCGCAGACAGCCGCGGGTGGGGTGTTGCTGCTGGTTAGCCCGGATCTGCCGGTGCACGACTTGCCAGGACTCATCGAGCTGGTGAAGGCGAATCCGGACAAGTACAGCTATGGCAGCTGGGCCACCGGCTCGTCCGCGCACTTGACGATGGAATGGCTGAAGAAGCAGACCGGCATGAAGACCGAGCACGTCGCATATCGGACATCCAGTCAACTGCTCACTGAGCTTTCCTCGGGGGTGCTGAAGATCGGCTGGACCGATCCCAGCGTGGCGGTTCCGTTCCTGCGTTCGGGGAAGGTGCGTGGCATTGCCATTGTCGGCAACGTGCGCTCGCCACAGCTTGCCAACGTCAAGACGATGAGTGAACAGGGCTACAAGTTCAATACGGTGGGATGGTTCGGCATGTTCGCGCCGGCCGGAACCAGTCCGGCGATCGTGAAGCGGCTGGCCGATGAGGCCAACAAGGTGCAGGCATTGCCGGAGATCGCGGCGCTGATGAAGAGACTGAACTTCGAGCCACCTCCGGTAAAGACCTCCGCGCAGTTGGGCGAGATCGTCCGGAACGATCTGCAAGTCTGGACGAAGATCGCCAACGACGCAGGGATCAAGGTCGACGAATAGGAGCTGGCGCACCTGCGCCAGCGGATCCTTGTCACAAGAAGGAAAGTTCAAGGCGTGCAAGGTAAAGCGGAACGTTGCGCCTTGCCAGATGATTCAATCGTCGCGAAAGACACTCAGACATCAACCGATCCACTGCGTCACCAAATCGGTCTGTCCTTTGGCGAATTCAAGCGGCGATCCGCAGGTGAACGGTCATATTCGATAGAGCACAGGAGACGACATGGCAAAACTCGTTAAGTTTTATGAAACAGGCGGACCCGACGTCCTTCGTTTTGAGGACGGCAGCGTTGGTGAGCCCGGACCGGGGGAGGTCCGCGTCCGCCACGTGGCGGCAGGCCTGAACTTTGCCGATACCTATTTCCGCAGCGGCACTTACAAGGTTCCGCTGCCCAGCGGCATCGGCAACGAGGCTGCTGGCGTGATCGAGGCCGTCGGTGCCGGCGTTAGCCATCTGGCGGTCGGGGACCGTGTGACCTATACGGGATTTACCAACACGCTGGGCGCCTACAGCACGGACCGGCTGATCTCTGCCGATCCGCTGATCAAGCTGCCGGAGGCAATCAGTTGCGAAGTCGCGGCGGCCATGACGATGCGGGGCTTGTCAGCGGCCTACCTGATGCGCCGGATCTACCCCTTCAAGGCGGGCGACTCCATCCTGCTGCATGCCGCGGCAGGTGGTGTTGGCCTGATTGTTTCGCAGTGGGCCAAATTGCTGGGGCTGACGGTGATCGGCACGGTTTCCACCGATGCCAAGGCCGAAGTGGCGCGCGCCCACGGCTGTGACCACACCATCAACTACAGCCATGAGGAAGTGGCCAAGCGCGTGCGGGAACTGACGGACGGCGTGGGCGTGAACGTGGTCTTCGACAGCGTGGGCAAGGACACCTTCATGTCCTCGCTGGACTCCCTCAAGCGCCGCGGCTTGCTGGTGTGCGTGGGTTTCGCCTCCGGCCCGGTCACCGGGTTCGATCCGGCAATTCTGGCCCGCAAAGGCTCGGCATTCCTGACGCGCCCAGGCCTGGCCGACTATATCGCCGATCCTGCCGAGAAGGCGGAACTGGTAGGCGAGCTGTTCGGCCACGTGGCGGCTGGCCGCATCCGCATCGGGATAAATCAGCGCTATGCCCTGGAGGATGCAGTGCAGGCACACCGGGACCTGGAGTCTCGAAAGACCACCGGCTCGTCGATTTTCGTGATTTGACAGCACGACGCAGCTCTCCCATCCAATTCGACATTCTCAAGATTCACATCTCAACCCGGAGATCCATCAACATGAACTTCCTTGACGGCCACCTGTATCCCGAGAACCAGCAGCCTCTGATCATCACCGCCGCTCCCTATGCGCCGGGCTGGATCCCGTCAGACTTCCCGGAAGATATCCCTGTCACCATGGCGGATCAGATCCAGAAGGCGGTGGATTGCTACGAAGCCGGTGCGAGAGTGCTGCATCTGCACGTGCGCGAAGAGGACGGCAAGGGCAGCAAGCGCCTGTCCAAGTTCAATGAGCTGATCGCCGGCGTGCGCAAGGCCTGTCCCGAGATGGTCATCCAGGTGGGAGGCTCTATCAGCTTCGCGCCTGAAGAGGGCCAAGGCGCCAAATGGCTTAGCGATGACACGCGGCATATGCTGGCCGAACTCGATCCGAAGCCCGACCAGGTGACGGTGACCGTCAACACCTCGCAGATGAATGTGACGGAGCATGCTGGTGTGGATGATTTCAAGGGACTGTCGCGAGGGTTCGCGCACCTCTACGATACCTACAAGGACATGGTCGTGCCCTCGAATCCCAGCTGGTTCGAGGAGCACGTTCGACGTCTGACCGCCGCCGGAATTCAGAGTGAGTTTCAGTGCTACAACATCAACAGCTTTGAAACGATTGAGCGGATGATTCGCCGCGGCGTCTACAAGGGCCCGCTGGTGATGAACTGGGTGGCTATCAGCGGCGGCATGGATCAGGCGAACATCTACAACCTGGCAAATATTCTGCGAGCTGTGCCGGACGGAGCCGTGGTAACGGTGGAGAGTTCGGTGCTGAATGTGCTTCCCATCAACATGATCGGCATGGCCTTGGGCCTGCATGTGCGGTGCGGCATCGAGGACGTACTCTGGAACCAGACCCGCACGGGAAAGATGAGCACCGTCGAACAGATCAAGCAGCTGGTGCGTATCGCCGGCGAATTTGGTCGCCCCATCGCGACGGCGCAGCAGACCCGGGAGATCTTGCAGCTTGGGGTCTTCTACGACACGGTGGAAGAGACGCTTCAGAAGAATGGCTTCGCACCCAATCGTAACGGTGGCCACCAGGGCTTCCTGCGCAAGGCCGAATGCATGTAAAGAGCCCTTGGGGGAACTGATGGCCGGGCATCCTCGACCCACCATGTGATTGCCGAAGGCGGGACCCGCGACGGTATGGGTCCCGTTCTTTCGCCTTGCTGCCGTGGACCCTCAAGACCTCGATCGCCGTGTGGCCGATGCTGCGAGCAGGGTTTTCCCTCTGTTTGCGCGAATCGACAACAACTTGTCGTGATCGGTCAAGCCGGTTGACGCGGGGCGATCCGAGAATGGAGAAATGACGGCAATCAAGAGGTACAGACATGAGGAAGCGGACCAATAACTTATGGTGGCGCGGATACGCCTTGGCGATCGGAGTTGGTGTCGTCGGCGGGATGCCCGGGGCTCAGGCCCAGGAGGATTGGCCAAGCAAGCCGATCCGCCTGGTGGTTGGAGGACCTGCCGGCGGCAGCGCCGACGCCTTGGCGCGGCTGCTGGCGGAAGGCCTGCAGAAGGCATGGAGCAAGCCGGTTATCGTAGAAAACAAGCCTGGTGCCGCCGGCGCGCTGGCGATCAGCGATTTGCAGGCCACCGGCAAGGATGGTCATACCCTTCTGGTCATCCAGGGCGGCGTCGTGAGCGAAGCGCCGTTGGCCTACAAGGTCCATTACAAGCCCTTTGCCGACCTGAAGCCCCTGGCCCAGGTCAGCCGGACGGGGTTGGTGCTGGTTGCCAACAAGGATGTGCCTGTATCCAACCTGAAGCAGTTGGTGGACTACGGCAAATCGCAAAAGGACGGCCTGGTTTTCGCGTCTTACGCTGCGGGATTGAGGGGCCACACCTCGGGCATACTGCTCGGGCAACTCACCCACGTGCCAATGCGGCATGTTGGCTACAAGGGCTCGCCTCCGGCGTTGAACGACCTGATGGGCGGCCACGTGCCGCTGATGTTCGATGGGGTGACTACCTCATTGCCGCTGATCAAGGCGGGAAAGATCAAAGCGATTGCGGTGGCCTATCCAAGCCGAATTTCCGCATTGGCGGATGTGCCTACGTTCAAGGAGCTCGGCTACCCGCAGCTGGCGCAGGCAGGCTGGTTCGCCGTGTGGTCGCGCCCGGATGTCGCTCCGGCAGTCCAGCAAAAAATCCGCGAGGCGACGCTGGCGTACTTCAAGCAACCCGGGGTGCAGAACCGCGTCAAGGATATGGGCATGGAGCAGGGGAATGCCGTCACCTCGGAAGAGATGATGGCGGACCTGAAGCAGGCATACCAGCAACAGGCCGCGCTGCTGAAGTCCATAAACTACCAGCCAGAGTAATACGGCAGTCACCTGGCCGCGCAACTGGCTGGGTGACTACCGTTGCGGCAGGCCCCTAGTGAAGCCCGATCACGAGCGTTTGCGCATGAACGCTTCGGCCTGCGGCCACTCGCCATAGCCAAAAGCGGGGTTCAGATGCCCGACCGATCACGTCGATCTTTCAGTAAGTCGCGTCACCGATGATGGCGGTGCGCTCCATCTTCCGGTGGCACGGGGGGTAATCCATCACTGCGTAGTGCTGGGTTGAACGGTTGTCCCAGAACGCAACGCTGTTTTTCTTCCAGCGAAAACGCACCTGGTATTCGGGGATGGTAGCCTGGCTGACCAGGTAGTTCAGCAAATTGCTGGCACCCGGCGCCTTGTCCAGCCCGAAGCGGACGTTGTCGGGCACGTTGTAATTGGTGAAGTGCGTCGTAAAGCTTCCGTTGACGAACAGGATCTTCTCTCCGGTTTCAGGATGGGTGCGCACAACCGGGTGCTCGGCATCCGGGTACTGAGCCTTCAGTGCAAGACGCTTTTCGATCGGCATGGCGGCACCGAAGCTGGCCTCGATGCCGTGGCGCGCGCGTAATGCGGCGATCTTCGTCTTGATCTCCTCGGGCAACTGGTTATAGGCCTCGACCATGTTGACCCACATCGTGTCGCCGCCCACGGGCGGGCACTCGATACAGCGCAGCACGCAGCCTAGCGGTGGCTTTTCGCGCCAGGTGGCATCGGTATGCCAGGAATTCTCGTTACGATCGGGAAGACTGTCCGGGGTTTTGTAGATCTGGACAAGTCCCGGGTAATCGGGATGGCTGCCCACCACCGGATGGTCCTCCAACTCGCCAAAGCGGCGTGCAAAGGCCACGTGCTGCGCGCGCGTGATGTCCTGGTCGCGGAAGAACAGCACGCGATGCTTCAGGAGCAGGGCACGGATTTCCGCCATCTGTTGGTCGTCTTCGGCCGCCGCACCGAGGTTGACGTTGCTGAGCTCCGCACCGATCGTGCAAGTGACTTGCTCGACCTGGATCGAATTGCCCAGAGAGGTTGCGCGGACCACTGCGGGTGCCGCTTTGAGGCGCTGAATCATGAACCCTGTCTCCTATTGTCGATTAGGCCAATCGATCCTTGCGAGTCTGGATGTGACGGGTTTCTCCCGCTTGACAGTACATGACTGGGATTTATCATTCCATGTCAATGTTCTACTCTGACCGCCAATGTCTTCACTAGTCCGCGCTGCGGCCCTCACCAACTACAGCGAGGTCGCTCGAACCGCCGGACTGGACCCGGTGCGGATGCTCCTTGACGCGGGGTTAAGTCCGAGCGTGCTGCGCGAGCCGGACCTCATGATTCCGGTGGAGCGTGTCGGACGATTGCTGCAGGCGTCAGCAACCCTGTCTGGCAACGAGAGTTTCGGACTGTGCATGGCCGAGTCGCGGCTGTTGTCGAATCTTGGGGCCGTAGGATTGCTGATCCGCGACCAGGCGACGCTGCGCGACTCGCTTCGCATGCTGATGCGCTATCAGGCGTGGCTCAACGGTGCGCTGTCGCTGGCGGTAGAGGAGTGCGGCGAACTGGTCATTATTCGCGAGGCGGTCATCGCTGGCAGTGCACATCAGCCCACGCGCCAAAGGGTTGAACTGGCACTGGGGGTAATGGTGCGGCTGATACGCCAGCTTCTCAAGCCCGACTGGGAGCCGCGGCGTGTATGCTTCGAGCACCCGGCGCCGCGGGACCTTAGTACGCACCACCGGTTTTTTGGCCCTTGCGTCGAGTTCGACTATGAATTCAACTGCATCATCTGCGCGAAGGCCGATCTCGACGCACGCAACCCGTCTGCCGATCCGGCCATGGCGCGCTACGCGCAGCAGCTGATAGACGCGTCTGTCATCTCGCAGCAGGCGACCATGTTTGAGGACGTGCGGCGCATTGTCCTGCTGCTGTTGCCCAGCGGACGTTGCAGCATCGAGCAGGTGGCGGACCACCTGGGCGTGGTGTGCCGCACGGTCCAGCGCCGGCTGGCGGAGGAGGGGCAGAGCTTCTCGTCGATCGTCAACGACATCCGCACGGAACTCGCCGCGCGTCATGTCGTCGAAAGCGATCGCCCGTTGACCGAGGTGGCGACGCTACTCGGTTTTTCCGCGCCGAGCGGATTCTCGCGCTGGTATCACGCGCAATTTGGTTGCAGCCCCAAGGAGAGCCGGGCCACACGCGGCACAGTGCGCCGAAAGACGACTGCTTAGCCTGCACCGACCGAAATGCCACGCCCGGCCATCCGCCCGATACGCCACGTAAGGTAAGATCTTGGACGCTGCGAGCGGTGCAGCGCCGATCGAGGGCAACACCCGACCGGTTCCCCAATAATCGGAAGGATTTACCCCTCATGGGCAGACTCAAGACTACCAACACGCCAGAACTGCAGTTGCTGCTTGCGCCGCAAACACCGCAGAATCCGGTCACGCTGGCGGTCGAGCAGGCGCTTATGCATGGACGCGATTGGTCGGCATCCGTTGCTGACCAGATTGCGGTGCGGCTGGCGGGACTGATTACGATCGACGTGATCCACGCAGGCCAACGCCTGCTTGAGAAAGACATCAGCGAGGTCCTGGAGGTCAGCCGTGCTCCAGTGCGCGAGGCCTTGCGCATCCTGGAGCGGGAGCGGCTGATCGAGTTCCGCGCTCGGCGCGGCGCCATTGTCACCGAGCCCAATGCCCAGGATCTGCGGGATATCTACGTCGTGCGGGACGCACTGTTTGCCATTCTGCTCAGGCAGCTGATGGAAGAGCGCGCGGACGCGCTTGATGCGTTATTCGAGCAATTCATGCCGCGGCTCGGCAAGGCCGTCGAGGAATCCGTGGACGCCTATATCAGCGTGACCTTCCTGGCGAACATGGCCATGGCAGACCTGTCGAGCAACCGGCTGGTCGGGGAGCTGCTGAACTCCATCTCGCTGCGGGTCCTGCGCTATGTGCGGTTGGGGCTCGCCTCCCGTCCCGGGTCGCTGGAGAATTCCTTCAAGACCTGGCGTGCCCTGCAGCGCGCCGTAACCAGGCGGGATATCGATGCGGTCCTGGAGACCGCTCACAAGCGCATCGGAAACTCCCGCGAAGCCGCCATCCGTGCACTGGCATCCGGCGTCCGGAAAGGCAAGGCCGGCCCTGCCGGCCACGGCGCTGTGCCAGCAAGCGCTTTCTGAGTCCGCGCGGGCAGGACTGCCCGCTATGGCTCTCCGGTCAAGGGACCGGCGCCCGGCTGGCGAACGCATTCCATTCCCGGAAGACCGTATCCAGGCAGGACGCCGAATCGCAACGGTCCCGCTTCTTGCGGAACGCTGCAATGTCCGCCTCAGTGATTGCCCGCGCCTTGAGCAGGCGCTGCTGGTCGGCGTAGATGCGCTGGTAGCCCATGGAAAACAGCGCGGATTCGCAGATCAGTCGTTGCGCCTGCGTGGCGCTGGCGGGCGTGGCCGACGGATCGCAGTCGATGTCGGTGGCATGCGCGGTGCTCAGGAACATGAGGCCTGCGGATGCCAGGGTGTGGAGGGCGATGCGGACAATGCAGGTCATGACGGGTTGGGGGAGAGGGCTGACGCTCGACGCAAAGGCGCCGTGTCAGGCGAATAGTAGCGCGCCCCGGTTGCGGGCCGACAGGTTCTCATTGCGTGCCGGCCCGCGTCGCATTGCTCAGCGGAACCTGCGTGGCTTGCTACATCCGGAACACCACCCCCAGCCAGAAGCTCCGCGGCGCGCCCGGTGCCACGAACAGCGCGCTGGCGGCATCCCCCGGTGCCACGTGCGGGCGCACCAGGCTGCCGCCGGGGAACACATCATTCGCGATCTGGCCATAGGTCTCGTAGCGCCGGTCAAAGACATTGGCCACGCGCGCATAGATCTCAAACCGCTTGTTCACCTTGTACGCCGCGCGCAGGTTGAGGGTGGCGTAGCCGGGCACATGCCAGTCAGCGGTCTTCGGCGGCACGCCCGGTTGCGGGTCGCTGCGCAGGCCGTCTTCGTTGCCGCTGGAGACGGTGCTTGACACCGCCACCAGGTCGGCGCCAAGCGTCAGGCCGGCCAGTGCCTGCCAGTCGAGGCCCAGCTTGAGCGTATGGCGGGGCAGGCCAGCCATGCGCATGCCGGGCCGGATGTCGATGGTGCGCTCGCCGGCGGCAAGCTGGCCGGCGGCCTGGTAGGTGGCCTGGAGATAGCTGTAGGCAAGCCGCAGCGTGACATCGCCCACGCGCTGGCGGGCGGTGAGGTCCAGGCCCTGGTTGCGGGTGCGGTCGAAGTTGGCGAAATAGCCGAGCTGGGTGTTCGGCGCGCGCAGGAAGAGGATGTCGTCGTGATTGTCGACGCGGTAGAGCGACGCGGTGACTTCGGTGTCCTTGCCGCGGTGCCAGCGCACGCCTGCTTCATAGGAGTGGGAGACCACCTGCTTCAGGTAGGGGTCGGCCTGCAGGCCGGCCGGCAGGCGGCAGGGCCGCGTCGGGTCGGCGCAGCCGAGTTCGAGGACGGTGGGGACGCGGTTGTTCTGGGCGTAGCCGCCGAACACGGTGACGCCGCCGCCCAGCTTCTGCGAGAGCCCCAGCGCCGGGTTGAGGCGGCGGTAGGTAAAGCTCTCGCGCGGCTGTTCGCTGCCGTCGCTGTTGCGCAGGGTGTTGCTTACCGCGACGTGGTTCCACCTGGCCGAAGCGGTCAGGAAGGTGCTGGGGGTCAGCGACCAGGTGTCGGACAGGTACAGGCCGAGCATGCGCGAGCTGCCGCCGACGCCGGAGAACAGGGCGTTGGGGGCGTCCGGGTCGGCCACCGCGCCGCGGTCGTCGGTGAAGGTGCCGGGCTGGGCGTACTGCGAGTAGGTCAGGCGGCTGCGGTCCAGGGTCAGGCCGGCGTTGAGCAGGTGGTGGTCGGTCTCCCTGGCCATGCTCAGCGCCATGCCGACGGTCTGCTGCCACATATGGGTGGTGTTGATCACGGCGGGATGCAGCCCGGCGCCTTCGGCCCGGGTCATGCCGCAGGCGTCGCCGCGCGGGCTGCCGTCGGGCGCAAAGCCGTCCTCGCAGTCTTCGGCATAGGCCTCGTAGGCGGGGTTGACATCGCCGTTGGTGGTGTCGCGGCGGCTGGTGCGCACATAGGCCAGCGCCGCGGCGCTGGTCTTGTCGTCGAACCAGTGGCGGCCGTTGACGGCGACCTGGGTCAACTGGTTGCGGGTCTGGTCGGGGTAGGTGTACACGGCGCGGCGGTTGGCCTGGTAGAGGTCTGGCAGCGTGCCGTTGCCGCTGGCGCGGAAGCTGGGCACCAGCCCGTTGCCGGTCAGCGTGCTGCGGCCGTGCAGCACGGACACGTCCCAGCTGTCAGTGTCGCCCGCATAGCCAGCCTTGGCGAAGACGTTGCCAAGCCGGCCGCCCGACTGGTCGCGCCAGCCATATTCCTGGAACAGGGTGCCGGCCGCGAATGCGTGCCAGCCGCCGTCGCTGCGCACGCCGCCGGACAGGTCGGCGCGCTTGCGGGCGCCGCTGCCGTAGGACAGGTCGGCCGTGAAGCCGGGCGAGTCCAGCCCGGAACGGGTGGTCATGGCCAGCGCGCCGCCCAGGGTATTGAGGCCGTAGGCCGGGTTGGCACTGGATACCAGCGACACGCTCGCCAGCGCGGCTTCCGGGATCATGTCCCAACTGACCACGTCGCCGAAGGGCTCGTTGACGCGGATGCCGTCCAGGTAGACCGACAGGCCCTGCGGCACGCCCGGAATGGACGAGGCACGGAAGCCGCGGTAGGTGATGTCGGTCTGGAACGGGCTGCCCTGGATGTCGTTGACGTTGACGCCGGCCAGGTTGCGGGACAGGTACTCGGCCAGGTTGCCGGCGCGCGACCGGTCCAGGTCATCGCCGCGCGCGGTCTGCACGGTGTAGGGCACCAGGTCGCTGTCCACGCCGATGCCCGGCAGCGGCGCGGCGGCCACCACCAGGACTTCCGGCAGCATGGCGCTGTCCTGGTTTGGGACAGGGGTGTCCTGCTGCGCAACAGCGGGCCGCTGGGCCATCAGGGCGACCGCCACGGCAATCGCGGTGGCGGCGCCGCGGCTGGCCCTGCCGCGGCAAGCCACGGTGTCGCGCGGCGCCTGCCCTGGCGGTGCGGGGCGGGGGTTGGGCTGGCATGTTCCGTCTCCTCCGGATAAGCGGTGCGATACCTGCATTGGGTAGCGCTTGCCCGGAGCTGAGCAGGTTTCATACCGTGCATCGGGAGTTCGGGACTTGCGCGGCGAGAGGCCCGAGGGACGCGCTGGCCAACCCGCCTTGCGCCGGTGCCTGTCACAAAACAGGACAGCCGCGGGCACAAGCAGCGGGCCGGTGCTCCACCATGGGACAGTCGTGCGCGGCGCACCGCACAAGGCACGGCCTGGCCGCAGCGTCCGGGAGTGCGTCCGGCACGGCCAGGCAACGCCTGGCATGGAGCGCGGCCCCATGCTGCGCTGCACATGGTATCGGCCTTGCTCTGTTCACCCGCATCAACACTCTGCCTGGTGCCCAGCCATGTTCCGCCGCCTCGGTCGCTGCCTTGCCTGCCTGATGTTGCCGTGCCTCGGCCTGGTCCATGCGGGCGCCGCGCTGGCCGAGGGCGCGCACGGGTATCCGTCGCGGCCGATCACGCTGGTGGTGCCATGGCCAGCGGGCGGCGCCACCGATATCTCCATGCGCATCCTGGCGGAGCTGGCCGGGCGTGAGCTGGGGCAGCCGATCGTGGTGGAGAACCGGCCGGGCGCCGGCGGCACGCTGGTGGGTGGCTTGCTTGCCGCGGCGCGGCCGGACGGCTACACCATCGGCCAGCTGCCGCTGACGGTGTATCGCTTCCCGCATCAGCAGAAGACCGCCTGGCAGCCGCTGCGCGACATCCAGCCGGTGCTGATGATCTCGGGCTACACCTTCGGCATCGTGGTGCCCACAGACAGCCCGTTGCGCTCGCTGCGCGACCTGATTGCCTGGGGCCGCGCGCATCCGGGCGAGCTGACCGTGGGTTCCACCGGCATCGGCACCACCGCCCATCTGGCGATGGAGGACGTGCTCGGGCGCAGCGGCGTGCGCTATATCCACGTGCCGTATCACGGCACCGCTGACCAGATGCTGGCGGTGGCCAACGGTTCGCTGATGGCGGGGGTCAATTCCACCGGCTTCGCGCCCTTCGTTGAGATCGGCAAGCTGCGCCTGCTGGCCGTGTTCAGCGCGCAGCGCTCACCGCGCTGGCCTGAGGTGCCGACGGTAAGCGAGCTGGGCTTTGCCGATGCGGTCCATAACTCGCCCTACGGCATCGGCGTGCCGCGCGGCACCGATCCGGCAATCGTCGGCCGCCTGCATGACGCGTTCCGCGCCGCGATGCAGCAGCCGCGCCACCTTGCGGAACTGGCCAGGTACGACCAGGAACTGACTTACCTGAATACCGCGCAATACGATGCCTTCCTGCGCCATGCGTGGGAGACCGAGCGGACCTTTGCCGGGCGCGTGGGCACCGCGCGGCCCGGGGGGCAGCTGTGATGGCCATGCAGGCACCACCGGCGCTGTGCTGCGACGCCGTGCGCAAGGCGTTCGGCAGCCGCGCGGCCCTGGACGGGGTCTCGCTCAGCGTGCGGCGCGGCGAGTTCGTGGCACTGCTCGGGCCCAACGGGGCGGGCAAGACCACGCTGTTCCAGATCCTCAGCGGCCTGTTCGTGGCCGATGCGGGGCAGGTCACGGTCATGGGCAGCGACATGCGGCGCGATCCGGTGCGTGCGCTGGCACGGCTGGGCATCGTGTTCCAGCAGCCGGCCATCGACCTGGACCTGCCGGTGCTGGCCAACCTGCGCTTTCACGCGGACCTGCACGGGCTGCCGCGCCGAGTGGCGGCGCAGCGCATCGCCCGGCTGCTCGATGACTTCGGGCTGGCGGCGCGTGCGCGCGCACCGGTGCGCGAGCTTTCTGGCGGCAACCGGCGCAAGGTGGAACTGGCGCGCGCGCTGCTGCATGAACCGGCCATGCTGCTGCTGGACGAGCCGACGGTGGGGCTGGACCCGGCCTCGCGCGCGCAGCTGGTGGCCGATGCCCGGCGGCTGACGGCGCGGGCGCAGGCCGGCGTGCTGTGGGCCACCCACCTGGTGCAGGAGGTGGAGCACGCCGACCGCGTGATCGTGCTGGACCGCGGCACCGTGCGTTTCGACGGCACCCCGGCCGCACTGCGCGGCGCTGCGGCGTGCGACACCCTGGAGGGCGCCTTCCTGGCCATGACGCCGCCGGCCCCTGTCACTGACCCGGCTGCGAGGCGCGTACCCGCATGAACAAGATGCCATCCCCCGTCTGGTTTGCCTTTACCTTGCTGCTGGTTACGACGCTGCTGGTTGCCGCCGGCCTGGCCGAAGGCGCGCAGGGCGGCGCCGCGCCCCCCGTCGGCCAGGCTACCAACCAGGTCTTCGTCTCGAGCGAGAAGGACGATGCCCTCGCCGTCTTCGATGCCCGCAGCCGGCAGCTGGTCGCGGTATGGCGGCAGTGCAAGCGCCCGCGCCACCTGCAGCTGTCGCCCGACCGCACGCGCCTGTACGTGGCCTGCAGCGACGACAACCGGGTGGATGTGGTCGATGTGGCCAGCCGCAAGACCGTGGCATCGCTGCCGGTGGGGGACGATCCGGAGTTGTTCGATCTCAGCCAGGACGGCCGCACGCTCTATGTCTCGAATGAAGAGGACGGGCTGCTGTCGGCCTACGACACGGCTTCGGGCAAGCGCGTGTTCGCGCTTAGGGTGGGCGAGGAGCCGGAGGGCGTCAGGGTCAGCGCCGACGGCAGGCATGTGTACGTGACCTCGGAGGTGGCCAACCTGGTCCATGTCATCGACGTGGCCTCGCGCAAGGTGATCCGCAATATCCAGGTCGGCAACCGGCCGCGGCGGCTGCTGCTGGTGCGCGGCGGCAAGGAGCTGTGGGTGTCCAACGAGCTCTCGGCCAGCGTCAGCGTGATCCGCACCGATACCTTCGAGGTGGCCCAGACCATCGCCTTCGCGCCCCGGGGCTTTCGCGCCGAGGACGTGACCCCGGTGGGCATGGCGGCCAGCGGCGACGGCACGCGCGCCTATATCGGGCTGGGCCGCGCCAACCATGTCGCGGTGGTCGAGGTGGCGTCGCGCCGGGTGCAGGACTATGTGCTGGTCGGCCGCCGCGCATGGGGGCTGGCGCTGAGCCGCGACAACGCGCGGCTTTATGTCGCCAACGGCCTGTCCGACGATGTCAGCGTGGTGGACACCGCCAGCCGCAAGGCGGTGGCCACGCTCAAGGCGGGCCGGGTGCCGCATTCGGTGGCGATCGATGACTGAGCGCTCGCGTGCGTGGTGGCAGTGGTGGCGTGCCGGGTTGGGCGCCATGGCGTTGGCGTGGCTGCCTGCCGCGGTGCACGCTGCCGAGGTGCGCGTGGCGGTCGTGTCGCAGGCCGACGACGCGCGCTATGCGCCCCGGCGCCTGGCGCAGCGCTATCCCGGCCAGCCGCAGGGCCGTGCGCTCGACGGCGCCCAGGTGGCGGCCGCGGAAGCGCGCGTGGCGCTCGAGGCCGCGGGCCAGTCGCTCAGGCTGGAAGCCCAGGAAGCCCGCACCGGCGCCGAGGTGGCCCCGCTGGTCGCTGCGCTGGCGCGGCAGGGCACGCGCTATATCCTGCTGGACCTGCCGTCGGCGTCGGTCAGGGCGGCCGCGGGCGCGGTCAGGCCGGGCGAGGCCTTGTTGTTCAACGTGTCCGCCGATGACGACGCGTTGCGCGGCGCCGGCTGCGCGCCGGTGCTGCTGCACACGCTGCCCAGCCTGCGCATGCGCGCGGATGCGCTGATGCAGTACCTGGTGTTGCGCAAATGGCGCCGCGCCCTGCTGCTGAGCGGCCCGTCCGCGGCCGATGCGGCGCAGCGCGATGCGCTGGTGATGTCGGCGCGGCGCTTTGGCATTGCCTGGTCGGGGCAGCGCACCTTCAGGCTGTCCAACGACCCGCGTGAGCGCGACCAGGCCAACCTCGGCCTGCTGACCGGCGGCGTGGACTATGACGTGGTGGTGGTGGCCGATGCCGACGGCGAGTTCGCCCGCGGCGTGCCCTACGCCACGCTGCTGCCGCGCCCGGTGGTGGGCGCCAGCGGGCTGGGCGCGCAGGCGTGGCACTGGGCCTGGGAGCGCAATGGCGGGCCGCAGCTCAACCGGCGCTTCATGCGGGCGGCGGGCCGTCCGATGACCGGCTACGACTGGGCTGCATGGGTGGCGGTCAAGGCCATCGCCGAGAGCGTGGCGCGCCTGCCCAGGGCCGGGTTTGCCGGACAGGCGCAGGCGCTTGCCGCCGGGCAGGTGGTGGTGGACGGCTTCAAGGGGCCGCCACTGTCGTTCCGCCGCTGGGACCGCCAGCTGCGCCAGCCGGTGTTGCTGGCTCACCCTGACGGCGTGGTCGGCATGGCCCCGGTGGAAGGCGTGCTGCATCCGAAGAACAACCTCGACACCCTGGGCGCCGATGAAGCCGACACGGCGTGCCGGACCCCATCCGCGTAGCGCACCCATGGCCTCCATCCTGATCCATCGCTGGCGCGCGCTGCGCGCGGTTTGCGGGCGCGAGCTGCGCAAGTACCTGCGCCAGCCCGGGCGCCTGCTGTCGTCGCTGGTGCGCCCGCTGCTGTGGCTGCTCGTGTTTGCCGCGGGCTTCCAGAACGCGCTGGGCGTCGCCATTGCGCCGCCCTATGACACCTACATCGAATACAAGATCTACGTGGCGCCCGGACTGCTGGGCATGATCGCGCTGTTCAACGGCATGCAGTCGTCGCTGGCCATGGTGTACGACCGCGAGATGGGCGTGATGCGGCTGCTGCTGACCGCGCCGCTGCCGCGGGGCTGGCTGCTGGGTTGCAAGCTGGCGGCGGGCACGGTGCTGTCGCTGCTGCAGATGGCCGCGTTCCTGCTGGTGGCGATGGCCTTCGGCATCCGCTTCGAGTCCCTGCACCTGCTGGCGGCGACGGGCGCCATGGCGCTGGCCGCGCTGATGCTGGGCGCGCTGGGCCTGCTGCTGTCGGTCCATGTGCGCCAGCTCGAGAACTTTGCCGGCACCATGAACTTCGTGATCTTCCCGATGTTCTTCATCAGCTCGGCGCTGTATCCGCTGTGGAAGCTGCAGGAGTCGGGCGCGGAGCTGGTGTACCAGCTGGCCCGCTTCAATCCCTTCACCCACGCGGTCGAGGCGATCCGCTTTGCGCTGTACGGGCAGGTGGCACCGCTGAGCCTGGCGGTGGTGGCGGGCAGCGCGGTGGTGTTCTTCGCGCTGGCGCTGCAGGGCTACGACCCGCAGCGCGGCATGGCGCGCCGGGGGCAGCAGGCATGAGGCGCCGGACGCGGGGCATGGTCCTGCTGATGGCGGCCGCACTGGGCATGGCCAGTCCGGCGGTACCGGCTGCCGGGGCAGCGGACGCCGTCATCGCGCACAGCGATCCGCTGCAGTCGCCGCAATGGGCCTGGATCCAGAAGGAGCTGCTGCAGACTGGCCCGGTGGTGTTCGACAGCCGCGTCAGGGTGACCGGGCCGGCGTTTGCGGAAGACCCCATGCGCGTGCCGATCGCCTTCGATGCCTCGGCGCTGGGCGAAGTGGATCGCATCGTGGTGGCGGTGGACCGCAACCCGATCCGCGAGGTGCTGGCGTTCGAACCGCTGCGGGTGCGCCCGTCGCTGTCGTTCCGCTTCAAGCTGGAACAGGCATCGCCGGTGCGGGTGGCGGCGCGCACGCGCGATGGCACCTGGCATGTCGGCAGCGTGCTGGTCGATGCCGGCGGCGGGGGCTGCACGGTGCCCGGCGCCACGCGCCGCGACGGCAGCTGGAGCCGCACGCTCAACCGCGTGGACGCGCGCGTGTTCCCGGGCTTCGGCGGGGCCGCGGCACGCGTGCGGCTGCGCGTGATGCATCCGATGGATACCGGCCTGGCGGCAGGCATCCCGGCGTTCCATATCGAGACCCTGGTCCTGAATGACGCGGCCCGGCAGCCGCTGCTGCGACTGACGCTGCATGAGCCGGTTGCCGAGAATCCGATCTTCTCCTTCGACCTGCGCGATGCCGTGCCGCCGGGCATGACGGTGGCCGGCCACGACAACAACGGCAACCGCATCGCGGCGCGGGTGTCCCCATGAAGCGACGATTGCTACTGTGGTTGCTGCTATGCCTGGCGGGCCAGCCCGTGCCGCCGGCACTCGCCCAGCAGGCCGCGCTGCAGCCTCCTGACTACCGCCTGGCCCCGCGCGAGATCGCCGCGGGCGTGTGGCTGCTGGAAGGCGCCAATGCCGACTTCGCGCCCGGCAACGGCTGCAACATCATCAATACGGCGTTTATCGACACCGGCGACGGCGTGGTGGTCATCAACACCGGCCCGTCGCGGCTGTATGGCGAGCAGCAGCGCAAGGCGATTGCATCGGTCACGGCCGCCCCGGTGCGGCTGGTGCTGAACCTGAACCTGCATCCAGACTATTTCTTCGGCAACCAGGCCTATGCCGATGTGCGCGGCAGCGCCCTGGCCGGCACCATCGACGGGGCGCGGCGCGAGGGCGCCGCTTATGCCGACAACCTCTACCGCCTGTGCGGCGACTGGATGCGCGGCACCGAGTCCGTGCCGGCTGCCCACGCGCTGGCGCCGGGCCGCCGCACGATCGGGCGCCATACGCTGGAGCTCGTGCGCCTGGACGGCCATACCGGCGACGACCTGGTGGTGCTGGACCACAGCGCGGGCGTGGTCTTTGCCGGCGGACTGGTGTTCCGGCAACGCATTCCGACCACGCCGCACGCGGATATCGGCCGCTGGCTGGCCAGCCTGGACCGGCTGCAGGCGCTGCTGGCCGACAGCGGGGCGCGCGTGCTGGTCCCCAGCCACGGGCCAGTGCCTGCGGCCGGCGGCGGCGCAGAGGCCATCGCGCAGACGCGCGGTTAC
Organism: Cupriavidus necator N-1; assembly: GCF_000219215.1. Taxonomy (NCBI): domain Bacteria; kingdom Pseudomonadati; phylum Pseudomonadota; class Betaproteobacteria; order Burkholderiales; family Burkholderiaceae; genus Cupriavidus; species Cupriavidus necator. Next base: position 1,070,321 of record NC_015723.1, read on the forward strand.
CTGCAATGGCTGGATACGCGCCTGCGCGAGGCCGCGGCGCAGGGGCGGGACCTGGCCGAGGTCATGGCGATGCCGGTGCCGCAGCCCTACGCGCACTGGGCCGCGATGCCCGCGGAGTACCTGCACAACGTCGGCCATCTCTACCCGGCGCGCGAGGAAGCCGCGCTTGGGCACTGACGCCGGCCAGCCGTGGCGGGCTGTTCAATTCTGGAGCAGCTGCAACGCAGTGTTGCGCGCTGGCACGGCTGCCATCACGCAGCGGGGCCGCAACCGGCGTGCTGGTGCGGGGATGCGACTGGCATGGGAATTGCCAAAGGCATGTCTGGTGTGTGGCGCAGTGGCGCACCAGGGAAACCCAAAACAAGAGAGGAGATGGCAATGAGGACGTTACGAGTAGTGATGGCGGTTGCGGCTGCCGCGGCCAGTCTGGCCGCGCAGGCGGCAGTGACCGATGCCATGATCGAGAACGACGCAAAGAGCCCCGGCGATGTGTTGTCGTGGGGCATGGGCCCGCAAGGCCAGCGCTATTCCACGCTGTCGCGCATCAATACGAAGAACGTCGGGCAGCTGGTGCCGGCGTGGTCGTTCTCGTTTGGCGGCGAGAAGCAGCGCGGGCAGGAATCGCAGCCGCTGATCCATGACGGCAAGATGTTCGTGACGGCCTCGTATTCGCGCATCTATGCGCTGGACCTGAAGACCGGGCGCAAGCTCTGGAAGTATGAGCACCGGCTGCCCGAAGGCATCATGCCGTGCTGCGACGTGGTGAACCGCGGTGCGGCACTCTACGACAACCTGGTGATCTTCGGCACGCTCGATGCGCAGCTGGTGGCGCTGGACCAGAAGACCGGCAAGGTGGTGTGGAAGGAGAAGCTGGAAGACTACGCTGCCGGCTATTCGTACACGGCGGCGCCCATGATCGTCAAGGGCATGGTGCTGACCGGCATCTCGGGCGGCGAGTTCGGCGTGGTGGGCCGGGTCGAGGCGCGCGATGCCAAAACCGGGCAGCTGGTGTGGTCGCGGCCGGTGGTGGAAGGCCATATGGGCTACAAGTACGACAAGGACGGCAACAAGACCGAGAACGGCGTGACCGGCACCGCCAACGCAAGCTGGCCGGGCGAGACCTGGAAGACCGGCGGCGCCGCCACCTGGCTGGGCGGCACCTATGATCCGGCCACCGGGCTGGTGTACTTCGGCACCGGCAATCCGGGCCCGTGGAACAGCCATATCCGCAAGGGCGACAACCTCTACTCGGCCTCGACGGTGGCGCTGGATCCCGCCACCGGCAAGATCGTCTGGCACTACCAGAACACCCCGAACGACGGCTGGGATTTCGATGGCGTCAATGAGTTCGTGACCTTCGACCTGGACGGCAAGCGCATGGGCGGCAAGGCTGACCGCAATGGCTTCTTCTACGTCAACGACGCGGCCAGCGGCAAGCTGGTCAACGCCTTCCCCTTCGTCAAGAAGATCACCTGGGCCACCGGCATCGACCTGAAGAGCGGCCGCCCCAACTACATCGCCGAAGGCCGTCCCGGCGACCCCGCCGCCGGCAGCGACGAGAAGAAGGGCAAGTCCGTGTTTGCCGCGCCGGGCTTCCTTGGCGGCAAGAACCAGCAGCCGATGGCTTACAGCCCGCAGACCGGCCTGTTCTACGTGCCCGCCAACGAGTGGGGCATGGATATCTGGAACGAGCCCATCAGCTACAAGAAGGGTGCTGCCTTCCTGGGCGCGGGCTTCACCATCCGTCCGCTGAACGAGGACTATATCGGCACGTTGCGGGCCATCAACCCCAAGACCGGCAAGATCATGTGGGAGGTCAAGAACAGCGCGCCGCTGTGGGGCGGGGTGATGACCACCGCCGGCGGGCTGGTGTTCTGGGGCACGCCGGAAGGCTACCTGAAGGCGGCCGACGCCAGGACCGGCAAGGAGCTGTGGCAGTTCCAGACCGGCAGCGGCGTGGTGGCGCCCCCGGTCACTTGGGAAGAGAACGGCGAGCAGTACGTGGCGGTGGTGTCCGGCTGGGGCGGTGCGGTGCCGCTGTGGGGCGGCGAGGTGGCCAAGCGCGTGAACTTCCTGGAGCAGGGCGGCTCGGTGTGGGTGTTCAAGCTGCACAAGAGTTGAGCCGGCGGGAGGTGACACGGTCCGGCGCACGCGCGCATCGCATCATGGGTGCGCGGCGTGCGCCGGGCGCGGTTGCAACAGGACGAAACGGGTCGAAATGGGACGAAGAGGGACACAGGTATGAAGAAGGAATGGATGGCGCTGGCGGTGGTTTCGGCGCTGCTGCCGGGCGCGGCACTGGCCGGCACGGCCGCCGACATGCAGGCCCTGGCCGACAAGAGCGGCTGCTTTTCCTGCCATGGCATGCAGTCAAAGCTGGTGGGGCCGGGGTTTGCCGAGGTGGCCGCCAAGTACAAGGGCGACAGCCAGGCGGCGGAGCGGCTGGCAAAGAAGATCCGCGAAGGCGGCAAGGGCGTGTGGGGGCGGATTCCGATGCCGCCGCATGGCAGCCTTGGCGAGGATGACGCGAAGAAGCTGGCGGAGTGGGTGTTGAGTGCCAGCTGAGGCGAGCCTGTCAGATTTCTTGTGTGTTGAGGTCATGAGACGATATCGAAAGAAACGCCTTATGACCGAAACAACAAGCATGACCAAGAAGAGAAAGAAATCGAGCGCGCCGAAGCTGTTTCCGGATGAGTTGATCGATCAACTGCTGGCTCAGGTACAGAACAAGGACGCCGAGTCGATTCTCGGTGAATCAGGCTTGGCCGGCCTGCTCAAGAAGCAGTTGGCCGAGCGTATGCTTGCCGCCGAACTGACGCACCATCTGGCCAGCGAGGCCAAGCAAGGCAAGAGCGGCAATCACCGCAACGGCAGCAGTGCAAAGACCGTCATCACGCCCAACGGCGAGCTGGAACTGGACATTCCGCGCGACCGGCAAGCCACCTTCGAGCCGCAACTGGTCGCCAAGTACCAACGCCGGCTGTCCGGCTTCGACGACCACGTAATCAGCATGTATGCACGCGGGATGAGCGTGCGTGAGATTCAGGGCCATTTGCAGGAACTGTATGGGCTGCAGGTCTCGCCTGACCTGATTTCCACCATCACCGACGAAGTGCTGGCCGAGGTCGACCAATGGCAGCAGCGCCCGCTGGAGGCGATGTACCCCATTGTCTACTTCGACGCGCTGCGCCTGAAGATCCGCGACGAAGGCACCGTCAGGAACAAGGCGGTGTACCTCGCGCTGGGCATCCGCGCCGATGGGCGCAAGGAAGTCCTCGGCCTGTGGATCGAGCAGACCGAAGGCGCCAAGTTCTGGCTCAAGGTCTTCAACGAGCTGAAAAACCGCGGCCTGGACGACATCCTGGTCGCCGTGGTCGATGGCCTGCGCGGCTTCCCCCAGGCCATCGAGGCCGTCTACCCGGCCGCGCAAATCCAGACCTGCATCGTCCACCTGATCCGCAACTCGCTCAACCTGGCGAGCTGGAAGGATCGCAAGGGCCTGGCGACCGCGCTCAAGCCGATTTACCAGGCTGCCACGGCCGATGCCGCTGCGACTGCGCTGGATGCCTTTGCCGGCAGCGACTGGGGCCGCAAATTCCCGACGGTGGCCGACATGTGGCGGCGGCAATGGGAGCAGGTCATCCCGTTCTTCGCCTATCCGCCGGAAGTGCGCAGAATCATCTACACCACTAATGCCATCGAGAGCATGCACATGCAGTTGCGCAAGATCGTCAAGAACCGAGGCCACTTCCCCAGCGACGAAGCCGCCAGCAAGCTGCTGTACCTGGCCTTGCGCAACATCGAGAAAGATTGGAAGATGCCGCCCATCACCTGGAAACAAGCGGCCAACCAGTTCGCCATTCTCTTCGGTGACCGCTTCACCAACGCCCTACGCTGAGATTTATTTAACCGACCTCAGCACACAGAATTCCTGACACCTCCGCTGAGGCCGGCGACTGTCTTGACGATGCCGGCTTGCCGGCAAGGTACCCCGGCTGGCGCCTGCCATGCCGGGGTCTTTTCTTTCTTACCGCTGGCCGCTGCTCAGCCGCAGCGAGTTGCCATCGCTGCGAAATACCATCGCTTGTTCGCGCGCCTGCGCCACGGCCAGCCGGCCCTGCAGCACGATCTCGCTGACCTTGTCGTGCGCGCCGGAGCGCTCGCACACCGGGTCTGTCGCGGCGGCGTCGCCGGTGACAAGGAACGCCTGGCAGCGGCAGCCGCCGTAGTCCTGCTCGCGCTGGTCGCACGAACGGCAGGGTTCCTGCATCCACTGCGTGCCGCGGAAACGGCGGAAAGCATCGCTTTCGGTCCAGATCTCGCGCAGCCCCTGCGTGGTGACATTGGGCAGCGCCAGGCCGGGCAGCATGCGCGCCGCGTGGCAGGGCAGCGCGGTGCCGTCGGGCGCCACGCCAAGGAAGGTGGTACCCCAGCCGTTCATGCACTTCTTGGGCCGAGCCTCGAAGTAGTCAGGCACGACGAACAGGATCTGGCATTGCCTGCCGATGCGCGCGCGGGACTGCCGGACCACGGCCTCGGCCTCGCGCAGCTGCTCATAGGTGGGCAGCAGCGCCAGCCGGTTCTCCCAGGCCCAGCCGTAGTACTGCGTGTTGGCCAGTTCCAGGTATTCGGCGCCCATCTGCAGGGCCATCTCGATGATGGTGCCGACATGCGGCAGGTTATGCCGGTGCAGCACGCAGTTCATCACCATCGGGTAGCCGTGCGCCTTGATCATGCGCGCCACGCGCTGCTTCAGGTCAAACGTGCGGGTGCTGGACAGGAAGTCGTTGAGCTCGCGGGTGGAGTCCTGGAACGACAGCTGGATATGGTCCAGGCCGGCTTCGCGCAGGGCGGCAAGGCGGGCGTCGGTCAGGCCCACGCCGGAGGTGATGAGGTTGGTGTAGAAGCCCAGGCCATGCGCATGCCTGACCAGTATCTCCAGGTCCTTGCGCAGCAGCGGCTCGCCGCCGGACAGCCCGAGCTGCACCGCGCCCAGCGCCCGCGCCTGGCTGAACACATCGCACCATTGCGCGGTGCTCAGCTCGGCCGTATGCCGGGCATAGTCCACCGGGTTGGAGCAGAAGGCGCAATGCAGCGGGCAGCGGTAGGTCAGCTCGGCCAGCAGCCACAGCGGCGGGCCGGGCGGGACCTCAGACCAGCCAGCCGCGTTCGATGGCATGTTTGACAAAGGCATGTACCTCCGGGGCGATGCCCTGCACGCCAAACGCGGCCTGCAGGTCGTCGATCAGCATGTCCAGCGTGTGGCTGCCGTCGCAGCGCTGCAGGATCGCGGCGGCGCTGTCGTTGAGGGTGACCATGCCTTCCGGGTACAGCAGCACCCAGCTTTGCTGGGACGCTTCCCATTGCAGGCGAAAGGTCCGGTGCAGGGTCGGTCTGGCGAGGTCTTGCGTGCTGGCTGTCATGGGTTGGCTTGCTGGATGGCGTCGAGCATCGACCAGAGCACGTCGAGCTTGAACTGCAGGATGTCGAGGGCGCGCTGCTGTTGCGCCGCGCTGCGGAAGTGGCCCAGCGTCACGCGAAGGCCATGGTCCACGTCGCGCTGCGCGAGCGGAATGCGAGAGCGGAAGTAGTCCAGCCCGGCGGCCTCGATCCACGGGTAATGCGTGGGCCAGCCGGCCAGGCGTTCCTTGTGGATTGCGGGCGCGAACATCTCCGTCAGCGACGAGCACACGGCTTCCTGCCACGGCGCGCGGCGCGCAAAGTTGACGTAGGCATCGACGGCAAAGCGCACCCCGGGCAGCACGTGCCGGTGGCTCAGCAGCGCTTCGCGCTCCAGGCCCACCGCCTGGCCCAGGCGCAGCCAGGCCTCGATGCCGCCGGGTTGGGTGTCGGTGCCGTCGTGGTCAAGGATGCGCACCACCCACTCGCGGCGGGTGTCGCGCTCGGGGCAGTTGGACAGGATGGCGGCGTCCTTCAGCGGGATGTTGTCCTGGTAGTAGAAGCGGTTGGCCACCCATGCGCGGATCTGCGCTGGCGAACACTGGCCCGCCGCCATGCGCTGGTTGAAGGGATGGTGGATGTGGTAGCCGCTTTCCATGGCGCGCAGGCGGGCCTCGAACTCGGCCTCGGTCCAGGCGATGAGGGAGTTGGAGGGAATGGCAGATGTCATAGTGCGATTTCCATGCCGTCGTACGCCACCTCAATGCCGTGCCGCGCCAGCTCTGCGCGCTCGGGCGAGTCTTCCACCAGCACCGGGTTGGTATTGTTGATATGGATAAGGATCTTGCGGCTGGCGGGCAGCCGCCCCAGGACCTCGATCATGCCGCCGGGTCCGGACAGGGCCAGGTGGCCCATGTCGGCGGCGCTCTTGCCGGAGAAGCCCGGCGCCTGCATCTCGTCGTCGCGCCAGAAGGTGCCGTCGATCAGCACGATGTCGGCGCTGTGCAGCTCCGCAAAGACGTGGTCGTCGATGCGGCCCAGGCCGGGCGCGTAGAAGGCGCGACGGCCGCTGCGGCGGTCTTCGATGCGCAGGCCGATGTTGTCGCCCGCGCGCGGCGCGTGGCGGTTGGGCGAGTAGGGCGGGGCCTTGCTCTCCAGCGGTATCGCCGTCAGTGTCATGCCGTCCAGCGGCGGGACTGAAAACGCGGTGCCGTCGCAGGGCAGGGCGTGCGTCTGCAGGCCGCAGTAGTGCGACAGGATGCGCGTCAGCGGGAAGGCCGCGCCCAGGTCGTCGAGGACGGCGGCCGTGGCATAGACCGGCAGCGCCTGGCGGTGTTCGCGCAGCATCAGCAGGCCGGTGATGTGGTCGATCTGCGCATCCATCAGCACGACCGCGGCGATGGCGGTGTCGCGCGGCGCGCGCGCGGGCTGCAGCGCGGGCGCCTGGCGCAGCTGCTGCAGGATATCGGGCGAGGCATTGACCAGGATGGCATCAGGCCCGTCGCCCGTCAGCGCGATCGAGGATTGCGTGCGCGGCGTGGCGCGCAACGTGCCGCGGCGCACGCCGTCGCAGTTGTGGCAGTTGCAGTTCCACTGCGGAAAGCCGCCGCCGGCGGCAGACCCCAGTACCCGGATGCTTGTCATGGCGTGAGCGCTTGGTGTTGGGTCATGGCTTCACGGAGCAGGCGCCAGCCCTGGCGCCTGCCTGCGTTGGTTGTGCTTGCGGTCCGCGGCTTGCCTGTCGGCGCACCGCCGGTCGCAGGCGCCGCGGCACGTTCAGCGGTTGGCGATGTACATCGTGATTTCAAAGCCAAGCCGCAGCTCGGTGTAGGCGGGGGTGGTCCAGCGCATGTCTCTCTCCTTGGGTGGCATGGTTAGTGAATATCGTCTTGCCGCGGCGCCTGGCTGCCGCCCGACTGCCGCATTCCCTCAAGGCAACATCCATGCCCGACGCATCCACGATATCCGCCGGCTTTTCCGGCACGACCACCACCTTCTACCTGCGTACGCCCGACGCCCAGCGCGTGCATGTGCGGCTGGCCGGCACCGCGGACGGCGAGCCGTGGCTGGTGCTGCATGGCGGGCCGGGCAGCGGCTGCTCTGCCGCCATGGCGCAATGGTTCGACCCGCGGCGGCACCGCGTGGTGATGCCGGATCAGCGCGGCGCCGGCCGCTCCAGGCCGGCTGGCTGCCTGCGCCGCAATACCGTGGGCGCGCTGCTGGCCGACCTGGAGCAGCTGCGCCGCGCGCTGGGCATCGAGCGCTGGGGCGTGGTGGGCGGATCATGGGGGGCGGCACTTGCCCTGGCGTACGCGGCGCAATGCCCGCACGCCGTGGCGGCGGTGGTCCTGCGCGGCACCTTCCTGACTGGCCGCGACGATGTGCTCGCGCTGTTTTCACCGCGCCATGGGGGCCGCCGCATGCTGCATTGCGTCAAGGCATGGGGCGAGCGCTTGCCCGATGCGCGCGCGCGGCTGCTCACTGTGTCACGGCTGTTGCAAAGTGGTACGCCTGTTCAAAAACGGGACACTGCCGCGGCGTGGCAGGCGAGCGAACAGGCGTTGCTGGGTCTTTCCCCTGCGTCGCCTACGCGCCGGCAGCCGCGGCGTGAGCGCATGGCCGCGGTGAACAAATACCGCATCCAGGCGCACTACCTGCGCAACCGGGCCGGACTGGGCAAGCCGGCCTTGCTCAGGGCGGCGCGGGTCATCGGCGCGCATGGCCTGCCGGTGACGCTGCTGCATGGCCGCGCCGACAAGGTCTGCCGTCCTGCCAACGCGCTGCGCCTGCAGGCCGCCATGCCGGGCGCAAGGCTGGCCTGGGTGGACGGCGGACACCTGGCGGCCGGGCTCATGCGCGACGCGCTGGTGGCCGCGATCCGCGCCGCTGGCTGGCAGCGGTGATGCCCACGACGCGGCGCGGCTTTCTTGGCGCCACGCTTGCGCTGGCCATGAACGGCTGGCGCCCGGCGGCCGCTGCCGGCACGCGGGTCACGCTGGAGCGGCTGCAGCCAGGCGTGTACGTGGCCCGCGCCGGCAATGCCGAAGTGGCGCGCGCCAACGCCGCCGAAGTGGTGCCGACCCTGGTCCATCTGAGCGGTGCGGGCGTGCTGGTGGTGGACCCCGGGCCGCAGGCGACGTGGGGCGGTGCGCTGCTCGGCGCCATCCGGGCGCTGACGTCGCAGCCCGTGCGTTGGGTGGTCAATACGCACGCCCACCCGGAGAACGTGCTGGCCAATGCCGCGTTCGCACGGCTGCGGCCCCGGCCCGTGTTCCTGGCCTCCGCCGCCACGGCTGCGCTGATGCGGCAACGCTGCGCGGCCTGCCTGGCCCGCATGGCCACGCTGCTCGGGAACGGTGCCATGCGCGGCGCCGCGATCGTGCTGCCGGAGCCCGCGCTGCAGCCCGATGGCTGGCTGCACACCGGCGCTACCGCCTGGCAGGTGCAGGTTTACGCGAACGCGCACAGTGCCTCGGATACGGTGCTCTACGCGCCGCGGCTGCAGCTGCTGTGTGCGGGCGGCCTGGCTTACCGCGAGCGCGTGCCGGAGATGCAGGAGGCCTCCCTGCAGGGGTGGCGCCGTGCGCTGCGGCGGCTGCAGGAGCTGCCGGCGCGCACGGTGGTGGGCACCGCGCCGGGCACGCCCGCCCAGACGCTGGCGCCGACGCTGGCCTACCTGGATGCGCTGGCGGACGGAATCGGCGCCGCGCTGGCCGCGGGCAGCGATGCCTCACGCGCCAGCGACGCCGTGGCGGCGCAACCGTTCCGGCATTGGCGCCATTTCCAGTCGCGCCACCCGCTGAACGTGCAGCGCGCCTGGCGCGAGCTGGAAGACCAGTGGATGCAGGGCGAACCGCTGGCCTGAGCGCGCGGCTGCCCTGGTGCGTGGCCGGGATCAGCCGGCCTGGTGGGGCAGCCCGCGGGCCTCTTCCATTTTCCGGTAGACCGTATTGCGCGAGATCCCCAGCGCCTTGGCCGCCGCAGAGATATTCCCGTTGTGCGCCTTGACCGTGGCGACAATGGCCATGGCCTCGACATCGGCCAGCCGCGTGGGCTGCGCGCCCGGCAGCATATGGGCCGCGGGCACCGCCGCATGCCCCTGGCGCTCGCGCAGGTCATCGAGGAAGTCGTCGGGCAGGTGGTCTTCGGTGATCTCGGCTTCGCCTTCAGCCATCAGCCGCGCGGTGCGCAGCAGGTTGCACAGCTGGCGGATATTGCCCGGCCAGTGGTAGCGGCGGAACATCTCCATCACCGACTCGCGGATGCGGGGCGGCTCGCCGGGTTGCACACCCGCCTGCTCCTGGCGCAGCAGCCTGGCGGCCACCGCGTCGAGGTCGCCGCGCTCGCGCAGGGCCGGCAGCCGCACCACCAGCCCGTTGAGGCGGTAGTAGAGGTCTTCGCGGAACTGGCCGTTGGCGACCAGATCACGCAGGTTGCGGTTGGTGGCGCACACCACCGAGACGTCGACATGGATGACCTTGCTGCTGCCCAGCGGCGACACCGCGCGTTCCTGCAGCGCGCGCAGCAGCCGTCCTTGCAGATGCAGCGGCATGTCGCCGATCTCGTCCAGGAACAGCGTCCCGCCGTTGGCCAGCAGCATCTTGCCGATGCCGCCCTTCTTGCGGGCGCCGGTGAAGGCGCCTTCTTCATAGCCGAACAGCTCGGACTCGATCAGGTTTTCCGGGATGGAGGCGCAGTTCACGGCAATGAACGGCCCGGCATGGCGCGGGCTGTCGGCGTGGATGGCGCGCGCCATCAGTTCCTTGCCGGTGCCGGTCTCGCCCAGCACCATCACCGGAATATCCTTGCCGATGACCTTGCGCAGCTTGCCGATGACCGCGCGGATCTGCGCGTCGCCCGTGTCCAGGTCGTCCAGCCCGGGCGAGCGGGCCGGGCCTGCGGCCAGGCTGCGCGGTGCGGCGGCCGTGCCGGGCGGGGCTGCGTGGCCGGCATCGGTGTTGCCTGGCAGCGATGCGGCGGGTGACTTCCATTCGACCCGGGCGCTGACCTTGACGCCGCTGGGCAGGTGCAGTTGGACGATGCCCGCATGGGCCGCGCGCACCGCGTCGAACAGCTGCGACATCGACAGCCCGAACAGCGAGGAAAAGGTGTGCGCATGCAGGGCGCCATTGGACAGGCCAAGCTGGAACTGCCCGCTGCGGTTGGCTGACAGGAAACGCCCGCCGGGCGTGAAGGAGACAATGCCCTCCACCAGCGTGCCCAGGAACTCCGCGCGCGAATGGAAGCGGATGCACACCATGTCGCGGAAGGCGTTGCCGAACAGCTGGTTCTCGATCATCTGCGCCGACATCCGCACCAGCGCCATGGTGTGCTTGTGGAAACCGCGCTGGTCGCCGGTCACATCCAGCGCCCCCACGGTCTTGCCGTAAGGGTCGAGGATGGTCATGCACGAGCAGGTCAGGAACTGGTTGGCCTCCAGGAAGTGGTCGGCGCCGTGTACCAGCGTGGCCCGGTTCTCGGCCAGGGCCGTGCCGATGGCGTTGGTGCCGCGGCGCGCTTCCGACCACTCCGCGCCCGGGCGCAGCGCGACCTGGTTGGCCCGGGCCAGAAAGTCGTCATCGCCCATCGAGTGCAGGATCAGGCCATCGGCGTCGGTCAGGATGACCATGCTCTGCGTATTCACGATCTGGTCGTAGAGCGTTTCCATCACCGGCAGCGCATAGGCGAACAGTGACTGGCTACGCTCGATCCGCGTTTTCAGCTCGCTCTGCAGCACCGGGCAGAAGTCGGGCGATTCATAGGGACGCAGGCCATAGGACTCGGAACGCTGGTGGGCCTGGGCAATCAGTTCGTCGCGCTCGGGCTGCCTCGTGTCACCCGGGGCGCCCGCCGCGGGGCGGGCCGGTTCCGGCTGGAAGGTCATTTCTCTGTCTCCTGTGGAAAGTCCGCCCGCGATCTTTGCGCGGGTCGCTGTCGGCGCCTTCGCCAGGCACATGGTCGACAGTGTTGCGTCATGAAGCAAAACACTTGCCAGGGTGTGGCAATCCGGGACACCCGTGCCGCGATGCTGCGTTGCACAGAGCGATGGCGGCGCGGCGAAGCCTGCCTGCAGGCGCCTCCGGGCCGGGTCCGGCTGGCTGGTATGGCTCTTGCGGAAATGGGGCAAACCACCAAGACCCATCCACTGTAGGAGACATCCATGAAAACGCAGCGCCGCCTGCTTGCCTTGCTCGCGCTTTGCGCGTCCCTGACCGCTGTCCCGGCCGGCTCTGTGCTGGCCCATGGCGACGTAACGCCCCAGGCCGTCGATACCAAAGCGTTACCACAACTGGGCGACGAATGGCGCCCGGACAATCCCTACCGCAGCGGCGATGCGCACAAGGAGGCGCTGCGCATCGGCACCTCGGCCTATAACCAGAACTGCGCGCGCTGCCATGGCCTGGAAGCGGTGTCAGGGGGCATCGCGCCGGACCTGCGCAAGCTTGACGGCGACTGCGTCTCACTGGCGGATGCAAAGAAGAAAGAGGCGTGCATGAGCGAGATCTCGCAGTTCTACACCACCACCGTGCGCAAGGGCCGCACGCGCGACGGCCGCGTGTACATGCCGCCGTTCGACGGCGTGCTGAGCCAGGAGGCGGTGTGGGCCATCAAGACCTACCTGGAGTCGCGCCGCGAGTGAGGGGCGGCTGCGCCGGCAGCCCTTCCCGTTGTCCAGCCCCGGCCCGCAGTGCCGGGTCAACGCATCTTCCAGGAGCCATCCCATGCCTGCCAGCCCTGTCCGCGGCCCTAGGCTTTCCGTGTCCCCCATGCCGGCGGCGCCGGCCGGCGCCGTGCGCTGGCTGTGCGGCGCCTTGCTGGCTGCCGCCGCGCTCGTCTGCGCGCAACCGGCCCAGGCCGACCTGGCCAGGATCCGCCAGGCCGGCACCCTCAAGGTGGCGGTCTACAAAGGCTTGCCGCCGTTCTCCGCGATCGCGGGCAGCCAGGTCGCGGGCATCGATGTGGCCCTGGCCAGGGCACTGGGCAAGGAGCTGGGCCTGTCGGTGGCGCTGATGCCGTTCGATGCGGATGAAAACATGGCTGACGACTTGCGTGCCATGGTCTGGCGCGGCCATTACCTTGGCTACGGGCCAGCCGACGTGATGCTGCACGTGCCGGTCGACCGCGCCTTCATGCGCGAGAACGACAAGGCGCTGATCTTCGCGCCGTATTACCGCGAGACCTTCGTGCTGGTGCAGGACCGCGAGCGCGTGCCGGCGGTGCGCGGCCTGGAAGACCTGGCCGGGCAGCCGACCGGCGCCGCAGCCGGTTCGGCCGGGGCCAATGCGCTGCTGTCCGGCGCGGGCGGCGCCTTGCGCGACAAGGTCAGGATCTACCCCGAAGCCGACGCGGCATTGCGCGCGCTGTTTTCCGGCGAGATCGTGGCGGCGATGGTGACGCGCGCCCAATACGAGAGCGCGCTCAAGGCCGCGGGGCAATCCGGGGCGCGCTTTGCCGCGACGGAACCCAGCGCGCCGCTGCTGCCGCAGCGCGGGTGGGCCGTCGGCTTGGCGGTCAAGGCAGACGAGCGGGAACTGGCCGAAGCGCTGGAAAAGGCGTTGAGCGCGCTGCGCAGCAATGGCGAGTTGGCGCGCATCTTTGCCGGCTATGGGGTGTCGATGCAGGCGCCGTGAGGGCGGCTGGCGGGCGCCTCACCTGGCCGGCCTGCCGGCCCGCGCAAGCGGCAGCGTCTGCAGTCGCTCGGCAACGACATTGCGGATGGCCTGCGGCGCGCCCAGGTCGTCCAGCATGCGCGGCCAGTTGGCATGCGCCAGCGCGACGGCTTCCCTGACGGCGGCGGTCGCAATGCGCCGCGGGACGCCGGCCTTTTCCGCGATGGTCTCATACGTTGCCAGGGTTTCTTCACGCTGCCGCTTGTCGATGGCAACGTTCTGGCCATAGGTCGCAAAGCCGGGAAGGGCGGCCACGCAGACGATGTCATACGCCGGTGACAGTTCTGGCAAGACCCCGTTGTGATAGGTTACCGAGAAGTTCTTCAGGTGCGCATCGCTGTTGCCGATCAGCGTGTTGACCGCCTGGCGGAGGAAGAACTGCCGGGCATGCTCGACCCCGCTCGGACTCAGGCGATACAGGGTGGCAACGAGCTGAATGTAGCTCTCGATGCCGGCGTACTTCTTCGCTGGCATCCTGCCCAGCATCTGGCAGCCATCTTCGGCGTGCACACGTCCGGCCGGAGTGCGGTCAAACCTGTCCACCGCAAGGTAGTGCAGGTTTTCGCCCAACGATTCAACCAGTCCCTCGACCTCGATGGTCGAGACTGGCAGCACTCTCGTCGGCGCAACATGGACGCCGGCGGCGGCCGCGAGCTGCATCGAGATCGATTCGTTGAATACCTGCGAATCATCGTTCCGGGCAGGAAGCTTGGCGATGATGTCGGACACCCTGCCTTTGGCTGGCAGGGTGTAGCGCTTGTCCTGCAGCACTGTCGACAGGGCCAGCTTGTTCTGCACGCCGGACACCGAGGCCGCGCCCTGCGTGGCGCCCTCCACCACGGCAATTTCCAGGTTGTCCGCGCCGCCGGTCACGCCATACGTCCGCGCATACTCCGGCAAGGCGCCGATGTCCGCCGGCACGATGACGACGGCCCCAGGGAGATCATTTCCGGCCGATGCCAGGATGCCGAAATCGTCCTTGTCATCGGGATTGCTCCGCGTTGCCTCGAGCCGCTTGCGCAGTTCGCCCTCGGGCAGCAGGCCGGCAAAGTAGGGCGGCAGTTCATGGCCCGTGCTGTAGACGGCAGGATGAAAGGGGTTGTCCAGCACCTCGGCGGTGGCCTTGCGGCCGGCCTCGGTCGGGACGCTGATCGACAGGCTCAGCGTGGGGCGGCGCGTGTCGCCCCGGAAGGCTTCGGATGGCACGAACCGGACATTGCCGCTGGCCTCGCACAGGTAGCCACATAGCTGGTCGTACAGCCGGACCTCAAGAAAGCGCGGATGCAGTTCGTAGCTCATTCCTGGTCCAGGAAGATGTCGACCGCGCTGCGGGCACTGCGGTCGGGCCCGCTGCCTTTGCCTTCGAGGACTTGCCTGACTTCCTGTGCCCGCTCGTTGGGCACCAGGACCCATTCCGCATCCAGCGCGGCCGCCAGGGCTTCGAGGGTCGATGCGCGGCTGTCCTTCTTCCCCAGCAGAATCGCCGACAGGTTCTGGCTTGCCATGCCCAGCACCCGCCCGAGATCGGTCAGGGTCTTGCCTCTCGCTTTACGCATGTCGCGGCACTGGGAAACTAATGACATAGCATTATTTCGCTGATGTATGCATGTTTTAGTATGATACATCGGCGCGCCGATAGCCAGGCACATATCATTCGATAGTAGCTATATTTTAGAAAATTAATGCTATCGAATTATTTTTTCTATTGCGGACCGCCGCCCGGGATGAAACCGGCTGGGGAGCACATGAAGACGGGCCGCCGCCCGCCCGTCTCACTTCCCCGGTGTCCCCCAGGCCACCCCTCGCCGCTACCCCTTGCGCTGGCACCGGATACTGTATAAATATACAGTTATCGTAATCATACTAGTTCCTCGCCGCCCCGGCGAGCGACGCCAACTCCACATGACTGCGCAATCGCACGCAGCCCCGCCCATGGCGGCGGAGGGCCTGCTGTTCCCTGCGCCGGCGCCCCCGGAGCCTGCCCCGTCTGCCCCGGCCTCGCGCCAGCAGGCGCTGTCGGCGCTCGAGCAGCGCTATCCCGGGCTGTGGCGGGCCGGCCAGCTGGGCCGTGCCGGCGGTGCGGCGGTATGCCCGACCGGATATGACGCGCTGTCGGCGGAGCTGCCCGGCGGCGGCTGGCCGGCGGGCGGGCTGACGGAACTGCTGACGGCGCAGGGTGGCGCGGGCGAGCTGCGCCTGCTGCTGCCGGCGCTGCGCGCGCTGGCCGGGGCGGGGCGCCGCATCGCGCTGGTGGCGCCGCCTTACCTGCCCAATGCGATGGGGCTGGCCGCGGCCGGGCTGCCGGCGCGCCAGCTTTACTGGATGCGCCCCCCGGCCGGCGCCGGCAAGGCCGCGCAACAGGCCGACATGCTGTGGGCGGCCGAGCAGGTGCTGCGCAGCCAGGCCTTTGGCGGCGTGCTGGTCTGGCTGCCCGCGGCCCGCCCCGAGGCGCTGCGCCGCCTGCAGGTGCTGGCGCAGACCGGCGACGCGGTGGCATGGGCGCTGCGCCCGGCCACGGCGCTGCGCGAGTCGTCGCCGGCGGTGCTGCGGCTGCTGCTGGCGCCGCTGCCCGGCAATGTGCTGTCGATCACCTTCCACAAGCGGCGCGGGCCGGTGCGGGACACGCCGCTGCTGCTGCGCCTGGACGGGATGGCAGCGGCCACGCGCGCAGCCGCCTGGCCTGTCCCGGCAGGAGCACCTGCCTTGTCTGAATCGTCTTCTCCATCTTCTTCCGATGTCGTACTGGATCGCGGTGCACCTGCCGCGCCTGCCCCTGGACGCCCTGCAGCCCAACTGGCCTGAGCTGGCGCCCGCCGTGAGCCCGCCTGCCGCCACCGCCACGCTGCACCATGCGCTGCCGGTGGCGGTGATGGCGCGCGAGCAGGTGGTGCTGGCCAACGGCCCGGCGATGCAGCTCGGCGTGCGCTACGGCATGCGCCGCGGCGGCGTGCAGGCGCTGTCGGCCGACATCGTGCAGCTGGAGCGCGACCTGGCCGCGGAAGCTTCGTTGATGGAGGCGGTGGCGCTGGCGCTGCTGCATTTCACGCCGGGCGTGACCGTCGACGAGGAACCGGAGTCGGCCACGGTGATGCTGGATGTCACCGCCAGCCTGCGCCTGTTTGGCGGCCACCGCGCGCTGTGCCGCGCGGTGCGCGCCTGCGTGCGCCAGCTTGGCACCTTTGCCCAGGTGGGCTCCGGTCCGACCGCGCACGGTGCCGCGTGGCTGGCGCGCCAGCCGCTGCGGCGCACGCGGCGCGGCGTGGTGCGGCCCGGGCGCCGCGCGGTGGGCATGGCGCGCCTGCACCGGCTGCTGGACCGCCTGCCGGTGGAGGCGCTGCACACGCTGGCCGATCCGGCCTGGCTGGACGGCATCGGCTGCCGCACGCTGGGCGAAGTGCGGCGCCTGCCGCGCGCGGGCCTGACGCGCCGGCTGGGCCCGGCGCTGCTGGCGCGGCTGGACCAGGCCTATGGCGACACGCCGGCGCGCTTTGTCTGGTTTGTGGCACCGCCCGCGTTTGCGCAGCGCATGGACCTGCCGGGCCGCATCGAATCCGCTGAGGGTGTGCTGACCGGCGCGCAGCGCCTGCTGCTGGCGCTGGCGGGCTGGCTGGCAGTGCAGCAGGCCGGCGTCACGCGCTGCGTGCTGGTGCTGGAGCATGAGCGCTACCGGCGCGGCGTGGACACCGACGGCACCGAGGTGCCGGTGGGCCTGGCCCAGCCCAGCCGCGACCCCGCGCACCTGTCGCGGCTGCTGCGCGAGAAGCTCGACAAGCTCAATTTCCACGCCCCGGTGACTGGCCTGGCGCTGCGCGTGGAGGCGATGGCCGCATGCGTGCCGCAAAGCGATGCGCTGTTCCCCGAGCCCGGCGGCACGCCGGAAGACCTGGGCCGCCTGCTCGATACGCTGATGGCGCGGCTGGGCCGCGACAACGTGCTGCAGCCGCGGCCGCTGGCCGACCACCGGCCCGAGCGCGCCAACCGCTGGTGCCCGGTCGACGAGCCCGGCGGCAACAAGGCCGCCAGCCTGCCGGGCCCGCAGCCGGAGCGCCCGCTGTGGCTGCTGCCGCAACCGTTGCCGCTGCCGGTGCAGCGCCACCGGCCCTGCCACGGCGGCCCGCTGGCGCTGCTGAGCCGCCCTGAGCGCATCGAGGCCGGCTGGTGGGACGGCGCGCTGGCCACGCGCGACTACTTTATCGCCGAGCGCGCCGACGGCCTGCGCTGCTGGATCTTCCGCGAGCGCCCGGGCCATGCGGCGCAGGACGATGGCGGCGAGTACCGCTGGTTCCTGCATGGGTTGTTCGCATGAGCGCGCTGTCCTTGCCTGCCTCGTTGCCGGGTTTGCTGCCGGCGTTGCCGGATTACGTGGAGCTGCACTGCATCTCCAACTTCACCTTCCTGACCGGCGCCTCGCACCCGGGCGAGCTGATCGAGCGCGCCTTCCGCCTGGGCTACAGCGGGCTGGCGCTGACCGATGAATGCTCGGTGGCCGGCACCGCGCGCGCGCACGATGCCATCGAGACCCTGCGCAAGCGCCTGCACGATGCGGTGGCGCGCAGCGCGGCACGCGGGGAGGAGGGCGTGGATGAGCCGCTGCTGGACAATGACGAAGAGCCTGACGCCGGCGATGACGATCCCCATGCCCACGCCAGCCGCCACCAACGGCTGCAGGCGCTGGCCCGCGCTGCCGATGCCTTCGCGTTGCTGATCGGCAGCCGCTTCAGCCTGACCCCGGCCGATGGTTCGGCGCGCCCACCGCTGCGGCTGGTGCTGATTGCCCAGCACCGCGAGGGCTTTGGCAACCTGAGCGAGCTGATCACGCTGGGCCGGCGGCGCGCGCAGAAGGGCACCTACCGGCTGCATCCCGAGGACCTGGCCGCGCCTGCCGCTGACGAAGCGCACCTGCGCGGCATGCCCGGCTGCGTGGCGCTGCTGCTGCCCGACTATTGCGCCGATCCTGAACTGCTGCGCGAGCAGGCCGAGTGGTGCCGCGCGGTCTTCGGCGAACGCGCCTGGATCGCGCTGGAGCAGTTGCAGGGCCATGCCGATGCACTGCATCGCGCGCGTCTGGAAGCAGTATCGGCACAGACCGGCGTGCCGCTGGCGGCGGCCGGCGCGGTCACTATGCATGTGCGTTCGCGCAAGCCGCTGTCCGATGTGCTGGCCGCGATCCGGCTGGGCCAGCCGCTGGCCGAATGCGGCATGGCGCTGGCGCCCAATGCCGAGCAGCACCTGCGCATGCGCCAGGTGCTGTCGCGCCTGTACCCGCGCGAGACGCTGGCGCAGACGCTGAAGATTGCCGAGTCCTGCGACTTCTCGCTGGGGATGCTGCGCTATGAATACCCCGAGGAACTGGTGCCGGCCGGCGAGACGCCGATCTCCTACCTGCGCAAGGAGGTCGCGCGCGGCAAACTGGAGCGCTTTCCCAACGGCCTGAAGCCGGAGTGGGAGACACAGCTGGAAGAAGAACTGCAGCTGATCGAGGAAAAGCATTACGAACCCTTCTTCCTCACCGTGCACGACATCGTGCGCTTTGCGCGCGGGGAGGGCATCCTGTGCCAGGGGCGCGGCTCGGCCGCCAATTCGCTGGTGTGCTTCTGCCTGTATGTGACCGAGGTCAGCCCCGAGCAGGCCAACCTGCTGTTCGGCCGCTTCCTGTCGCGCGAGCGCGATGAGCCGCCCGACATCGACGTGGACTTCGAGCACCAGCGGCGCGAAGAGGTGATCCAGTACATCTACAAGAAATACGGCCGCCACCGCGCCGCGCTGGCCGCGTCGCTGATCACCTACCGCTCGCGCAGCGCACTGCGCGACGTGGGCCGCGCGCTGGGCATCGATGCCAGCGTGGTGGAGCAGGTGGTCAAGGGCCAGGCCTGGTGGGACGGCGGCCGCGGCTTTGTCGAGAAGATCGCCCGCTATGGGCTCGATCCCGAATCGCCGGCGGTGCAGCAGTGGGCCAGCCTGACCGCGCAGCTGCGCGGCTTTCCGCGCCACCTGTCGCAGCATGTGGGCGGTTTCGTGATCGCGCGGCACAAGCTGTCGCGGCTGGTGCCGATCGAGAACGCGGCCATGGCCGACCGCAGCGTGATCCAGTGGGACAAGGACGACCTGGAGTCGCTGGGCCTGCTCAAGGTCGATGTGCTGGCGCTGGGCATGCTGTCGGCGATCCGGCGCGCGCTGCAGATGATCCCCAACCCGGACCCGGCGCGAGCGGGGCTGCCGGCGCGCATGGAAGACATCCCCAAGGAAGACCCGGACACCTACGACATGATCTGCAAGGCCGAGACCATCGGCGTGTTCCAGATCGAGTCGCGCGCGCAGCAATCGATGCTGCCGCGGCTGCAGCCGCGCAAGTACTACGACCTGGTGGTGGAAGTCGCCATCGTGCGGCCCGGCCCGATCCAGGGCGGCATGGTGCATCCCTACCTGAAGCGGCGCGAGGCCTTCCGCCGCACCGGCAAGCCGCCCACTTACTTCAACCCGGTCATCGAAAAGGTATTGGGCCGCACGCTGGGCGTGCCGATCTTCCAGGAGCAGGTGATGCAGCTGGCCATCGACGCGGCCGGTTTTTCACCAGGGCAGGCCGACCAGCTGCGCCGATCGATGGCGGCCTGGCGGCGGCGCGGCGACCTGCGCCAGCACCAGGACGCGCTGGTGCGCGCGCTGACCGGCAACGGCTACCCGGAATCCTTCGCGCTGGCGATCTGCAAGCAGATCGAGGGGTTTGGCGAGTATGGCTTCCCCGAGAGCCACGCGGCCAGCTTCGCCAAGCTGGTCTATGTCAGCGCCTGGCTCAAGTGCCATCATCCGGCCGCCTTCCTGTGTGCGCTGCTGAACAGCCAGCCGATGGGGTTCTATTCGCCGTCGCAACTGGTGCAGGACGCCAGCCGCAATGGCGTGCAGGTGCTGCCGGTGGATGTCACCCTCAGCCACTGGGACAGCACGCTGGAGCCGGTGGAGGCCGATGTCGCCGACGCGCAGGCCCGCACCAGGCCGCAGCATCCGCGCGTGCGCCTGGGCCTGGGCCGCGTCAAGGGCATGCGTGAAGCGGCCGCGCTGCGCATCGAGGCCGCGCGCGCCCAGCGTCCGTTCGACAGCGTCGAAGACCTGGCGCTGCGCGCCGGCCTGGACCGGCACGACATCGACGTGCTGGCCGCCGCCGACGCTCTGGCACCGCTGGCCGGCAACCGCCGCCAAGCCCGCTGGCAGGCCCGCGCCGCCGCCGCGCATGCCGCGCACCGCGACCTGCTGTACGAAGCGCCGCCCGCCGAAGCCGCGCTGGCGCTACCCGCGCCCCGGCTCGGCGAAGACGTGACGGCGGACTATGCCAGCCTGGGCCTGTCGCTCAAGTCGCACCCGCTGGCGTTGCTGCGGCACAAGCTGGCGGCCATGCGCTTTGCCACTGCCAGCCAGCTCGCGCGCTGCGCCAACGGCCGCCGCGTGCGCGCCTGCGGCATCGTCACCGTGCGCCAGCGCCCATCCACGGCCAGCGGCACCATCTTCGCCACCATCGAGGACGAGACCGGCTCCGTCAACCTGATCCTGTGGCCCGACCTGGTCGAGCGCCAGCGCAAGGAGGTGCTGGGCGCCACGCTGCTGGGCGTGGTCGGCACCTGGCAGCGCCAGGGCGACGTGCGCCACCTGGTGGCCAAGGAACTGGTGGATCTAAGCCCGATGCTGGGGCGGTTGATGGTGGGGAGCCGGGATTTTCATTGAGACGGACAGCGGACCGGATGCAACACTCTGCATGGAAGCCGGGCGCTCGCGACCAGTTCCGTGGCAGGGGCAACGGAAAACGGTACCGTCAACGCAAACAGTTATCATCGTGCCGTGCCTTGCCGGTTTCATCCGGAACACTGAATTCACCATACACTTTTGCAGGTCGATCGATGCCGATTCCGTTTTGCCACCCTGGCTTCGCGCCCTACCGTCAGTCCGTGGGCGGGCGGGGCCCATGGTAAAGGGCCGCCGCGGCGCGGGCGTATCGCAGAGCCGGCAATCATCGTCGCAGGCGTCATCGGCCAGAACGGAGGCCGCGCAGACCGCCGAGCCAGCACCGCCGTCGGCCACCACGTCGGCGATGCTCGCGCGCATTCACAGCATGCGGGACTCGCTGGGGCCGGCCGGGCAGCGCATTGCCGATTTCGTGACCCGGTATCCGCAGACCGTGATCCATATGTCGGTCAGCGAAGTGGCCGAGCGCACCAGTGCGAGCGAGGGCAGCGTGGTCGGTTTCTGCAAGAGCCTGGGCGCGACGGGCTTCCAGCAACTGAAGATCCTGCTGGCGCAGGAACTGGTGCAGGGGGTCCAGATCATCCACGAAGACCTCGAGCCCGGCGACACCTGCCCGGCGGTCATGCGCAAGATCTTCCAGAGCAACGTCCAGACGCTGCATGACACCAGCGCCGTGCTCGACGTGGCCGCGATCGAGCGCGCGGTCGCATTGCTCAGGGCGGCCGAACGCATCGAGATCTATGGCATTGGCAGCGCGGCGCCAATCGCCGAGGATGCGCAGTACCGCATGCTGCGGATCGGGCTCAACGTGAAGGCGGTCGTGGATTCGCATATCCAGGCCATCAGCGCATCGCTCGCGGGCCCCAGGGTTGCCACGCTGACCATCTCGCATTCGGGCAGCACGCACGAAACCGTGACAGCCACGCGGCTGGCCCGGGAGAGCGGTGCCAGCACCATCTGCATCACCAATTTCGGCAAGTCGCCGATCCAGGCCTTCGCCGACGTCGTGCTGTTCACGATGGCGCGCGAGACCCGCTTCCGGACCGAGGCGATGACCAGCCGCCTGGCGCAACTGGCGATCATCGATGTGCTGATCGCCTGCCTCGCGCTTACCGACTACGACACCTCCGTCGAAACGCTGCGGCGTACGTTCGACGTCCTGTCGCTCAAGCGATATTGAGCCCCAGCCGGCCCGCGCCGGCATCCTGACATTCTCCTGCCGCAGTTGTCGTCCAGCCTTGCTCCCGTCAGTGGCGGGAGCGGGTGCTGTTCCACGTCCAAGGAATGAGGATAATTCAAATGTGCAAACAAATGAATTGAGCAATATTCATTTATATGTCACATGGGGAACCTAGTCTTCGAGTCGCGTCAGCCCCGTCCCCCTGACCCTCGAACACTAGGAGTCCTCATGAAAAAGCCATTGTGGTATGGCCGTGCCGCGCTGCTCGCGGCGCTCTTGTCCCTTGCCCTCACCGCGTGCGGTGGCGGCGAGGATAGCAGCAGCATCACTCCCCAGGCCGTCAAGACAACCATGCAGGCGGCAGCAGCCGACGACGCGGCAGCGTCGAAGAAGGGCATGCACTGCGCACCCTGACACGCCCGCGATCCTCCCCCCATCGTCCGCACCTACCATTCCCCGATCATGACCAAAATCGATCGACGCACCTTCCTTACCGGCGCCGTCAAAAGCGCGGCCGCTGCTTCGGTTCTGTCGATGCTGCCGCCCAGTATCGCGCGCGCACTCGCCGTTCCCGCTGCGGTCAATACCGGCACGATCCAGGACGTGCAGCACGTGGTGATCCTGATGCAGGAAAACCGCGCCCTGGACCATTACTTCGGCGCCATGCGCGGCGTGCGCGGCTTCGGCGACCGCTTCCCGGTGCCGGTGCCGTCAGGCAAGCCGGTGTGGTACGAGTCGAACGGCACGCGCGAGATCACGCCGTTCCACCTCGACAGCGCGACCGTCAACGCGCTGCGCGTCTCCGGCACGCCGCACAGCTTCATGGATGCGCAGAATGCGTGGAACCAGGGCCGTTTCGGCTTCTGGGCCAAGTACAAGAACGACCATTCGATGGGCTACTACCGTCGTGAAGACATTCCGTTCCAGTACGCGCTGGCCGAGGCCTTCACGCTTTGCGACGCCTACCACTGCAGCCACGCCGGTGGCACCGACCCGAACCGCATCACCTTCATGTCGGGCTCCAACTACAACCCCGCGATGCGCGAGGCGGGGCGCAACTGCACGCTTGACGATGCGGAGGTCAACAACCTGCGCTGCAGCGTGGGCGGCAAGCTGCCCACGCCGGGCTACACATACAAGGGTTCCGCCTTCCAGTGGTCCACGCTGCCGGAACTGCTGCAGGCAAAGGGCGTCAGCTGGCGCATTTACCAGAACCCCAACGCCAACTGGGGCGGCCTGCTGCATGGCGGGCTCGCCTTCAAGAGCTTTCGTGAATCGCAGCCGGGCAATCCGCTCTACGACAACGGCATGAGCAGCTGGACCATCGAGCAGCTGGCCGCGCATGTGCGGGACGACACGCTGCCGGCCGTGAGCTGGATCCTGCCGACGCCGGCGCAGTCCGAACATCCGGGCGGCCCGTCGAGCGCAACCGAAGGCGCGGCCTTCATCAACACGGTGCTGACGGCGCTAACCGCCAATCCGGAGGTCTGGAGCAAGACCGTGTTCTTCATCACCTTCGATGAGAATGACGGCTTCTTCGACCATATGCCGCCGGCCGCGGTGCCGTCCTACGACGCCAATGGTGTCCTGCACGGCAAGTCGACTGTCGACGTCACCGGCGAATACTTCGACACCGCCGGCAATACGGCGCTCGACGGCACCACCACCAGCGGCGAGACCATCCGCCTGCGCCCGTACGGGTTCGGCCCGCGCGTGCCGATGTATGTGATCTCGCCGTGGACGCGCGGCGGCTGGATCAACTCGCAGGTGTTCGACCACACCTCGATGGGGCGCTTCCTGGAACAGCGCTTCGGCATCACGGTGCCCGCGATCAGCCCGTGGCACCGCGCAGTGGCCGGCGACCTGACTTCCGTCTTCGATTTCAGGACGCCGAATGACCAGGTGTTTCCGACGCTGCCGGATACCAGCAACTACCAGCAGGTGATCGCCGAGCAGCTGGCGAAACCCAAGGCGACGGCACCGGCCGTGCCGGCGTCGTTGTTCCAGGAGACTGGCACCAAGTATTCGCGCGCGCTGCCCTATGTCCTCCATGCGAGTGCGCTGGCCGAGCCCACCATAGGCAAGCTGAAGCTGATCTTCAGCAATACGGGGGAGCAGGGCACGGTCTTCCATGTCTACGACCGGCTCCATCTGGACCAGATTCCGCGCCGCTACACGGTCGAGCCCGGCAAGACGCTGGACGATGAATGGGATGCGCGCACCACGGACAACGGGCGCTATGACCTGGCGGTCTACGGGCCTAACGGCTTCGTGCGCATGTTCAAGGGCCAGCTGCCTGCGGACGCCATGGCCGATGCCCCTGAGGTACGCGTCTGCTACGACCTGGACAAGGGCAGTGTCTACCTGTCGGCACGCAACGACAGCAAGGGCGCAGTCAACGGTGGCGGCAAGCCGCTGACGCTGGTGGTGACGCCCAACGCTTATCGTAACGACGGTCCGTGGCAACTCCATATCACGGCCGGCGCCGAGGTGGAGCACCACTGGCCGCTGCAGGAGAGCGGCAACTGGTACGACTTCACGGTCACGGAAGCCGAAAGCGGATTCGAACGGCGCTTCGCAGGTCGCCTGGAGACCGGCCAGCATGGCGTGACGGACCCGGCGATGGCAACCGGGCTGGGCTGAGCGTCCGGTCGCTGCGGTCGGGCCGGAATGCGTGCCGGATCGCAGTTTTGCGCGGTGATGGCATATCGCCTCGAAGCTCCGGATCTCGTGCGGATCTGCAGCTTGCATCGCTGGTGGGCCGCCCAGCCTCTTTGAGGCTGCCGTCGACCATCGGGAAGAGGCAAACGGCGCGAGACCATCTGGCTCACGCCGTTTTGCCGTCCAGCGCTGCTCATCCGTTGCGCGGGTCAGCAGCTGTTCGAGTAGTGATCGGCGGAGGTCGCTTGTCGGCCAGTTGCAGCCATTCGCTATCCGCCGAAGACGATCTGAGGATCGCGACGTCGAGACTACCATCTGGAAACGGCGCAGCCCTACGCCTTGAGATCTGTTGCCGCGAGATCCTGAACTTCTCTTGGCCGAAGGATTTTCTCAACGAGCCGAGCCGACATCTGGCGGCTCAGTAGTCTCTGTAAGTTCGCCAGCAGTCGATTTCGCGCCCCCACAACCCAATAGCTCAGATTGCGATCGAGCGCCCACAAGGCATCCTGCACCACGTTCGCGACCGGCATCGGCACGCCGACAGCAGCCTCCTTCGCGCCAACAACGTCGAAAAAGGCCGTTTGCGTCGCGCCAGGACATAGCGCGACGACCCGGATGCCCCGATGCCGGTTCTCAGCCCAAACAGCTTCCGAAAATGACAGGAGAAAGGCCTTCGTCGCACCGTAGACGGCCATATACGGATCGGGCTGGAATGCCGCGGTTGACGCGACGTTGATGACTGCGCCGTCGGATCGCGCTTGCATCCCCGGCAGCAGAAGATGAGTCAGCTCGATCGCGGCGATGCAGTTCACCAGAACTTCATCGCGCTGGCACGTCAACGGAATCGTTTCAAAGCGCCCGTAAGCTGCGAAGCCCGCATTGTTGATTAGCACATCGACGACCGTGCCGGTTTGCTTCAGATGACGATCGATCGTGTCGACGGCGTTGGCCGCGCTCAGGTCGACCGTCAGAAAATCGGCGTCGCACGCATAGTCGCGTCGCAGTTCTGCGGCCAGATTGCGCAGCTTGTCGTGAGAGCGTGCGACCAGCAGGAGTCTCGCACCGCGTTCGGCCAACGCATAGGCAAACGCGCGCCCGATACCCGACGATGCACCGGTGACGAGTGCTGTTTTTCCGCCAAAATCGAAAGATTTGCTCATAGCTTGCTGATGGAGTGGAACGGGAGTTGCACTCTAAACCGTTGACTATAGGCAACGGTCAAGCGTAAATGTCGTTCCACGACATTGATTGGAGGCAGCATGCGCATCGGCGAGCTATGCAAGAGGGCGGGTGTATCGCGCGACACCGTCCGTTACTACGAACGTATGGGTCTGCTGGACAAACCAACACAACCTAACGCGACGAACACTTACAAGCGCTATTCCGAACTTTCGTTACAGCGGATACGGCTGATCGTCCACGCGAAGGAGTTGGGCTTCACGCTGGCGGAAATTGGCGACGTTGTCCATGTATGGGAAAGTCCGACGTTCGGCGTTGACCAAAAGGTCGCGTGCCTGC
This sequence comes from Cupriavidus necator N-1, assembly GCF_000219215.1. Taxonomy (NCBI): domain Bacteria; kingdom Pseudomonadati; phylum Pseudomonadota; class Betaproteobacteria; order Burkholderiales; family Burkholderiaceae; genus Cupriavidus; species Cupriavidus necator. Next base: position 1,096,481 of record NC_015723.1, read on the forward strand.
AAGCAAAACTCGCCGAACTCGACGCAAAGAGTCTTGCGTTGAACACGCTGCGAACAGGGTTGCTGAATGCGTTGGCCAAAGTTGGCGGCGATTGTGTCGAAGAAGAAATAGCGTGATGAGTCGCGGCCGTGCAAGTGTCATGCTGCCTCGAACAGGAACGTCAATGGCCGCTTTGGGTCGACAAGAGACCTTCGTTCGCCTTAGATAGCGGGACTCCTCCACAGATTTTCGTGGCAAGGCAAGCAGTCCCACAGCCGCACCGCGGTCGCGAGATCGGAAAGGGGGGGGTAGGCCACGGCCCGCACTTCGTGTAAAATCCCCCGCCCTCATCGTGCCCAGCCATGCCCCAGATCGTCGTCAGTCATCTACGAAAGACCTACCGCATCCACGAGCGCGACCCGGGCGTGCTCGGTGCGTTGCGCGCGCTGGTGCGGCCGCGCTATCGCACGGTCGATGCGCTGGCCGGGGTGTCGTTCGAACTGCAGCGCGGCGAACTGCTGGGCTTCATTGGCCCGAACGGTGCGGGCAAATCGACCACCATCAAGATTCTTGCGGGCATCTTGCGGCCAGACGGCGGCCGCGTTGAAATCGACGGACGCGTCCCGTTCGATGACCGCGAGCGGCATGTGGCGCGCATCGGCGTGGTGTTCGGGCAGCGCACGCAGCTCTGGTGGGATCTTCCGGTCGGTGAGGGATTCGCGCTGCTGCGCGACATCTATCGGGTCGACCCGGTGCGCTTTGCCCGTACGCGCGACGAACTGGTCGCGCTGTTGCGTCTCGAACGCCTGCTCGACCAGCCTGTGCGCCAGCTGTCGCTGGGGCAGCGCATGCGCGCCGAGATCGCGGCGGCGTTGCTGCATGAGCCCGACATCCTGTTCCTGGACGAGCCCACCATCGGGCTGGATGCGCCTTCCAAGCTCGCGGTCCGTGACTTCGTGCGGCGCGCCAACCAGGAACGCGGCACTACCGTGCTGCTGACCACGCACGACATGCATGACATCGAGGCGCTGGCCAGGCGGGTGATCGTCATTGGCCACGGCCGCGTGCTGGCCGACTGCGCGGTCGAGGCGTTGCGGTCGCAGGTGGTGGCTGCACGCCGCCTGGACGAGGGCCTCCCCGAGGACGCGGAGGACGAGGGCATGACCATCGAGGCCGTCATCGCGCGTTTCTACGCGATGCACGGCGCGGCCGAGGCCTAGTCCATGATGGCGCCGCGCGAACTCGTGCGTCCCTATCTCGCGGCGTTCAGGTCCCGGTTCCTGCAGATGCTGCAGTACCGGGTGGCGGCCTACGCGGGTTTCCTTACGCAGTGCTGGTGGGGTGGTATCAAGGTCATGATTCTGGTGGCGTTCTACGGCAGCGCGGCGGCGAGCGCGCCGCTGTCGCTCGCACAGGCCATCACCTATACATGGCTGGCTCAAGGCCTGCTCGCGCTGCTGCCGTGGTTGGGCGATCCGGAAGTCGCGCAGGCGGTGCGCACCGGCGCGGTGGCCTACGACAGGCTGCGGCCGGTGGATGCCTATGCGCTGTGGTTTGCGCGCTCGGCCGGGTGGATCGCGGCACGCGTGCTGCCGCGCATGGCGTTGATGGCCGCGTTTGCGGGTATCGCGCTGCCATTGGCCGGGTTTGGCGACTGGGCCTTGCAGCCGCCCGCGGGGCCGGCAGCGGGCATGGGCTTCATCGTCTCGATGCTGTTTGCGCTGCTGTTGTCCACCTCGCTTGTGATGCTGCTCAACATCGCGGCGGCTGCGGCGCTCAATGAACGAGGCATCAATACGCTGGCGGGGCCGGTCGTGGTCGTGTTCTCAGGCAACCTGCTGCCTCTGGCGCTGCTCCCCGACGCCTGGCAAACCGTGCTGCTGATGCAACCGTTGGCTGGCGTGATGGATATTCCGGCGCGCATCTACTTCGGGCAACTCGGCGGCGCGGAAGCGGTCGCCGGATTGGGCCTTCAATGCCTGTGGATCGTGCTGCTGGTCGCTGCCGGCCATGCGGCCATGAGCCGAACGATGCGCCGGCTCTACGTGCAAGGCGGATGAGGCGCATGGGCTCGCTGGCATTGTTCGTCCGCCTTGCGATGGCCTCGCTGAGCAGCCAGGCGCGCTATCCCGCGTCGGCGCTGATGCTCACGCTGGGTCAGTTTCTTGCCACCGGGATCGAGGTGATCGCGGTCTGGGCCCTGTTCGACCGCTTCGGCGACGTGCAGGGGTGGCGAATCGGCGAAGTGGCGCTGTTCTACGGGTTGGTGAACTGCATGTTCGCCATCGCCGATGCCATCGGGCGCGGATTCGACGTGCTGGGCACGACCTTTTTGCGTACCGGCGAATTCGACCGCTTGCTATTGCGGCCCCGCCCTTTGGCTCTGCAATTAATGGGGCATGACGTCCGCATCAGCCGCCTGGGGCGATTGCTGCAAGGGCTGATGGTGTTGGCCTTTGCAACGGTGCAGGTGGGCATCGCGTGGACACCGGCATCAATCGCCATTGCCCTGTTTGCGGTCGCAGGCGGCGTGGCGCTGTTTCTTGGCATTCTCGTGTTGCAGGGTACGCTGTCCTTCTGGACCATCGAGAGCCTCGAGATCGCCAATGTGCTCACATACGGTGGCGTACAGGCGACGCAATATCCGGTGGCCTTGTATGCGCGGTGGTTCCGGTACGTGCTGACCTTTGCTGTGCCGCTGGCCTGCGTCGCCTACTACCCTGCGTTGGCGATATTGGGCAAGCCTGATCCGATCGGTGCGCCGACCTGGACAGGGCTGGTGTCACCGTTGACGGGTTTCGTTTTTCTCCTGGCGGCCATCGGCGCATGGCGTATCGGGCTGCGCCACTACACGTCGACTGGCAGCTAGCTGGTCACGGTCTGGGCCGTTATTGAGTTTCATCGCCCACGGTGGCGCAGATTGACGACCGCGAGAGGGACTCCGCTGACATCTGACGGCCGGCGAACACCATGTCTGTGTGGCCGCCTTCGACCATGCAAGTATTTGTCTGGAAGCGAACAGAGCATGCCCGACGAGGGCTAGTACCGTAGGGATCGGCGGGTGGGTTGCATGGCAAGTCCTGTCGCCGATGACGCGACGAGGCAAGGCTCAGGGTATTGCCTGCGTCATAAAGCGGGGGCGGCGTCTGCCGTGCGCGCTACCGCTTCTACGCAGCCATGGCGCGCTGGGGATGCCGTGTCAAATATCTATGATCTATCGGGGAAGGCAGCGCTGGTGACCGGCGGTGCAAAGGGGCTCGGTCGGGCGATCGTTGCGCAACTGATCGACAGTGGTGCGCGTGTGCATGCTTGGGATATCGTGCCGTTCCAGATGGAAGGTGCCAGCACTGAGGTCGTCGATGTCTCCGATGCCGGGCAGGTGGGGCTGGCGCTGGCGCGACTGGTCGATGCGGGATATCGCTTCGACATCCTGGTCAACGCTGCCGGCTACCTTGGCCCAATGCAGCCATTCGAGAATCACGAAGCCTCACAATGGCATCGCATCATCGCCGTGAATCTCCTAGGGACCATGTACGTCGTGCAGGCGATGTTGCCGCACATGTTGCGCTGGGGAGGTGGCCGCATCATCAATATGGGCTCGCTGGCTGGCAAGGAGGGGCTGGCGGGGCTGGCTGCATACTCCGCGGCCAGCGGCGGCGTGGTCGTTCTAACCAAAGCAATCGGCCGCGAACTGGTGAAGCGCAACATCTATGTTAATTGCGTGGCACCCGGGCCCATGGATACCGACATGATTCACGCGCTCGGCAGCCACGAGGTGGCGGCCATGGTTGCTGATAGCCCGGCCGGGCGCCTGGGTGATCCGGCCGAGGCTGCGCACCTGGTAGCGTGGCTATGTTCGGACGCCAGCCGCTTTAATGCAGGCGCTGTCTTTGACATGTCCGGTGGGCGAGCGCGATTTTAAGGAAGTGCGGATCTTCGGTTGGCATGTCGTGAGATCGATTCGATAATCCACTCCGACCCGGGCGTCAACGGCTTGATCTTCCCCAAATCGCAGCACGCGACACAGACGGCTTTCGAGCCAAGCTTCGTGGCGCGCACGGCTGCCGTCTTGCCCCGGCGATGGGCATTCGGCGGGCGGCCTGACATCGTAGTTCCCCCGCAAAAGTCGGGACCGCTGATTGGCTGGTTTGCCAATCGCCATGGTTGGCTTTGCGCAGCGCCGGGCTGATAATCACGACAGTGGCCTCGGGAGGATGCATGACGATAAGGGCTGAGGGGGTGAGAATAGCCAGGTCCTGGCTGGATGCGGCGTTTGCTGACGCGCACCAGCGCGCCTGGGCCGTCCCTCAGGAGCCGTCGCCGTCGCTACCTGCCGCATCGCAACGACATATTCCGGATTCCGCTGCTGCGCCTGACTGGCACCCGCCGGCGGTCTTCCTGTCCCAGTTCTCCAGGAGCTAGCCATGAATGATCCACAGAAATCTCCGTTGACCATTGCCGAGGGTTGGCAGGCGCCGCCGGACCGCACCAGCGTGACTGACGACGCCCGCGTCGAAGACATCATTCCGCTGCCCCCGCCTGAACACCTGATCCGTTTCTTCCCCATCCGGGGCACGCCGGTCGAATCCCTGGTCACCCAGACGCGCCAGCGCATCTCGCGCATTCTGCATGGCAAGGATGACCGGCTGCTTGTGATCATGGGACCTTGCTCGATCCACGACCCGCAGGCGGCACTCGAGTACGCACGGCGGCTGATGGAGCAGCGCCAGCGCTACGCCGGGACCCTGGAGATCGTGATGCGTGTGTACTTCGAGAAGCCGCGTACCACGGTGGGCTGGAAAGGACTGATCAACGACCCGTATCTGGACGAAAGCTATCGCATCGACGAGGGCCTGCGCATCGCGCGCAGCCTGCTGGTTGATATCAATCGCCTCGGGTTGCCGGCGGCCGGCGAGTTCCTGGACGTGATCTCGCCCCAGTACATAGGCGACCTGATCTGCTGGGGCGCGATTGGTGCCCGCACCACCGAGAGCCAGGTGCACCGCGAGCTGGCTTCGGGCATATCAGCACCGATTGGCTTCAAGAATGGCACTGACGGCAACATCAGGATTGCCATCGACGCTATCCAGGCCGCATCGCGTCCACATCACTTCCTGGGCGTGCACAAGAACGGGCAGGTGGCGACGGTGCATACCAAGGGCAACCCGGACTGCCACGTCATTCTCCGTGGCGGCAAGGCCCCGAACTACGATGCGGATTCCGTGGCGGCCGCCTGCAGGGAACTGGAAGCGGCCGGGCTCGGCAACTCGCTGATGGTGGATTGCAGCCACGCCAACAGCAGCAAGCAACACCTGCGGCAGGTCGATGTCGCGCGGGACGTGGCGCAACAGATAAGCGGCGGCAGTGACTCCATTTTCGGGGTAATGGTCGAAAGCCATCTGTTCCCCGGCGCACAGAAGTTCACCCCGGGCGTGCACAGTCCTTCCGCGTTGTCATACGGGCAGAGCATCACCGACGCCTGCATCGGGTGGGACGACTCGGTGGCGGTGCTGGACATGCTTAGCGAGGCGGTCAGTCTGCGCCGCGGGCCGGATTCGCAGCCGTAGGAAAGACGTCAGGGCATTGCATGCCTCCAGTATCCGGAAGGGCAGCTGACAGCTCGGTTGGAGGTACTTCCGCCGGCGACACGCCGCGTCCACTATAACTAACGGACACAGGCGGGGACGGGCGTGCCCGTCCAGCTCGGAATGTCCTGCAGAATGTCTGCCAATCGGCCTGTCTGGCGTGCTGCGTGAGCATGGCAAGCCTGTCACCAGGCTACCGAAGGAGAGCGACATGTCCGAGACAAGCAAGGTAGTCCTGGTGACGGGTGCTACCGGAGGCATCGGGAGCGCCGTCTGCTTACGGCTGGCGAACTCAGGCTATTCGCTGATTCTTGCCGCGCGCGACATTAGCAAGCTGCAAGCCGCTTGCGCGGCGCTGGACAGGCCGGGCCTCCCGTCACATCGCTGGATCTCCGTCGACATGTCCAGTGATGCCTCTATCGCATCTTTTTCCCATGAGCTTGCGACGGACGGAACCGTTCTCGACGGCGTCGTATTGATGCCCCCGCAAATGCGGCCCACCGGCGATTGCCAGCCTCCGGCGGACATGTGGCGACAATTGTTCCAGAGCAACTTTATCGGCCCCCTCGAACTCCTTAAGAGCGCGATCTCCACAATGCGGCCAGATCCTTCCCAAGGACGCCGGGCAAAAATTGTCATCATTTCTGCCATCACCTCAGTGCAAGCCCTTGGAAACTACGCCACCAGCAATGTCCTGCGTTGTGCCTGGCTGGCTCAGGCCAAGACGCTCGCTTTCGCGATGGGCGAACGAGGAGTTCACGTCAATACCCTCTCCCTCGGTGGCACCCTGACCCCAGACTATGTGGCATCGATCGACCTGCGCGCCACCAAGGCTGGCGTGACCTTCTCTGAACGGTTAGCCGAGGAAACATTGAACATCCCCTTGCGAAAGTATGGAAGGCCTGAGGAGGTCGCCCTGGCGGTCGAAGTCTTGTTATCCCCCTTCTCCGATCACATGACTGGCGTGAACCTGCTGCACGATGGCGGGTTCACGAGAGCCTATTGAGTATTAACCAGGGAAACAGCGTTCCTTTTCAGTCGACAAGAGACCTTCATTTACCTCGGAAGTCGCCATCCAAAAAAAACATGGCGAGCCTGGTAGCTCGCCATGTTTATACCCGGGCATGTATTGCGGTCTGCAACCTCAATCCAGCGTAATCTTCCCCGCCTTAACAATCTCCGCATAGCGCGTAGTATCGCGCTCGATCAGCTTGCGGAACTCCTCAGGCGTACCGCCTACCGGCACAAATCCTAGGTCGGTCAGCTTCTTCGTGACCTCCGGGCTGCGCGTGGCCGCGGCGATTTCCTTGGCCATGCGGGCCACGATCGGTTGCGGCGTGCCAGCCGGCGCCATCAGCCCGGTCCACGAACTCATCACGAAGCCGGGGAAACCTGCTTCTTCCATGGTCGGGATGTTGGGCTCGCCGGGCCAGCGCTTGGCGGAGGCCACGGCCAGCACATTGATCTTGCCCGACTTCACATGCGGCATCGGCACCAGCAGCGGGTCGAAGGCCACGGAGACTTCGCCGGACACTAGCGCGGGCAGGATCGGCGCGCTGCCGTTGTACGGCACGTGGGTCAGCTTGAGCTTCGATTCCATCGCCAGGCGCTCGCCCGTCAGGTGCGCGGAGCTGCCGACGCCGCTGGAACCGAAGGTCAGCGTGTCGGGGTGCTTCTTGCCGTAGTCGACCAGTTCGGCGACGGTCTTGACCGGCAGCTTCTTGCTGGAGAACAGGAACAGCGGCAGCTCGGCCATTTCCGCCACCGGCACCAGGTCCGTGGGCTTGTAGCTGAGCTTGGAATACAGCGACATGTTCGCGCTGTAGGCGGCCAGCACCGACACGAAGGTGTAGCCGTCCGGCGCCGAGCGCGCGGCCACGCCGACGCCCAAGGTGCTGTTGGCGCCGGGTTTGTTCTCGATGATGATCGGCTGGCCCAGCCGCTGCGAGACTCTTTCGAACACGACGCGCGAGACGGTGTCGGTGGAGCCGCCAGGCGTGTAAGGCACGATTACCTTGATCGGCTTGGCCGGCCACGCTTCGGCGGCGAGGGCAGTGGGGGCGGTGTGGGCGGCGGCCAGGCCGGCAATGGCCATGGCGGCGAAACGCGCGCTGCGCGATACGCGATGCTTGATGCTGGACTTCAACTACATCTCCTTCCTTGGCTTCTTCGACTATCCCCTGGCGGGGATGCTGCGGCCGGATATTCCGGCCGGCCAATTATGCGGGACGCAGTATTGAGGTTCCGGGGCAATACCGCCCAAATCGCGGACGCCAGCCATCCACTGTGCGATAGCCGCACGGCGCGGCCGACGATCCGGCTCAGAATTCGTAGTTGATCGACAGGTCGAAGACCCCGTTGGTCGACTTGCGCGTGATCGGGCTGTCCGCCGCATCGCCGGCCAACTGCGAGATCGCGATGTCGCTGGTGGCAAACCAGTGCTTGTTGAAATACCACACCGCGCTGACGCCGAAGCCGTAGGACTTGATGCCGCCGCGCGCATGGTAGGCGGGCCGCCCGGCGCGGGCCTGCGAGTCGCTGACGCCGTACCAGGCGTTCATATAGCGCGAGTCGGCCAGCGTCACGGTGGGGCCGGCAAACCAGAAGAATTTTTCGGAGCTACCCGGCAGCGGCATATAGGCGCCGATATCGCCGACCCAGCCGTCGCTGCCGCCCAGGCTGCGGCGCGCGTCGATGCGCAGCACCAGCGGGAATTCCTTCGAGACCGCGTATTCCGCGAACAGCTTGCCTTCCGGCGCCGGGTTGATATTGCCCATGCCGTCCAGGTGCGGCGAATCCTCCTTTGCGCGCCGTCCAAGGTTGTAGGTCAGCGCGATCCCCGCGCGCCAGTTCTTGCCCCGCAGCAGGTTCACGCCCAGTCCTTCGCCGATCGAAGCAAAGGCCAGGTCGCGGTAGCGGATATCGATGCTGGGCCCGCCGATGACGATGTATTCCGACGAGCCGTCGTAGCGCGGCCGCACCATGGCCGCGGCGCCGAGCCGGACTTGCCAGTCGGGGATGGTGTCTTCAAACAGCTTCTGGAGCGGAATGCCGGCGGAGAACTGCCATTCCGCCAGCGGTGCCGGGGTCTGGGCGCTGGCCAGGCCCGGGGCCAGGACGGCGCCGGCGGCCAGCAGCAGGGCAATGCACGAGGACGGACGCTTGGGGTAGAGCTCGGTCACGGCAGCCTCCAAGCCCGCCAGGCGGGCAGTCAGGTTGCGGGCGCGGGGCCCGTGGGCCACATCTTTCCATTGGATGGCGGCCAGCGCAACCACCCGGGGCCTGGGCGGGTCTCAGTCCAGCAGCTTGTCCAGCGTAATCGGCAGGTCCCGTACGCGCCGGCCGGTGGCATGGTACACGGCATTGGCGATGGCCGCGGCCACGCCGACGATGCCGATCTCGCCGATGCCCTTGGTGCCCAGCGCGTTGATATGTGGATCGTCCTCGTCCACCACTGTCACGTCGATGGTGCCGACGTCGGCATTGACCGGCACGTGGTACTCGGCCAGGTTGGCATTGGCCACGCGCCCGGTGACGGGATCCAGCTCGGTCTTCTCATGCAGCGCCATGCCGATGCCCCAGATAATGCCGCCCTTGAGCTGGCTGTGCGCGGTCTTGCGGTTCAGCAGCCGGCCCACGCCGTAGCTGGCGACGATGCGGCGGACGCGGATCTCGCCCAGGTCTGGATCGACATGGACCTCTGCAAAGACCGCGCCAAAGGCGTGCATTGCGTATTGCTTCCGCTCCTTGCCGGGCTTGGCGCTGGCCCGCGCTTCGATCGCGTGGCCACCTGCGCGGGTGATCGGCGCGGACACGGGTTCGCGCTGCGTCGGATCGGAGCGGCGTTGCAGCCAGCCGTCGGCAATCTCCACGTCTTTCGCCGGCACGCCCGACAGCGGCGAGGCCGGGTCCGCCACGGCTTGCCGGATCAGTTGCCCGCGCGCGGCCGCGGCGGCTTGCTGCACGGCAGGCGCGACGCTGGCGACCGACTGCGAGCCCCCCGACACCGGGGCCTCGGGGAAGGCCGTGTCGCCCAGTTCAAAGCGCACGCGCTCGGGCGGCAGCCCCAGTGCGTCGGCTGCGACCTGCGTCATGACCGTATAGGTGCCCGTGCCGAGGTCTTGCGAGCCGGAGCGTACCAGTGCGGTGCCGTCCGGCAGCAGGCGCACCATCGCGCTGGCGCCCGAACGATAGGTGGGATAGGTCGCGGTGGCCATGCCCAGGCCCACCAGCTTGCCGTTGGCGTGCATCGAACGCGGTTCGGGGTTGCGGCGCGCCCAGTCGAAGCGCTCGGCGGCCTCCCGATAACATTCACGCAGCGATTTGCTGGAAAACGGCAACTGCTTCTCAGGGTCGGTATCGGCGTGGTTGCGCAGGCGCAGCGCGACCGGGTCGATGCCGAGCTGTTCCGCCAGCTCGTCCAGCGCGCATTCCAGCGCAAAGCTGCCAGTGGCTTCGCCCGGCGCCCGCATGAAAGTGGGGGTGCCGATGTTCAGCTTGACCAGCCGCTGGCTGGTCTGCAGGTTGGGGCAGGCATAGAGCCGGCGCGTGATCAGCGCCGCGGATTCAAGCCAGTCTTCGATCATCGAGGTGCAGGCGGTCACATCGTGGCGGATTGCGCTCAGCGCGCCGTCCTGTGCCGCGGCAGCGACCAGATGCTGCTCAGTCAGGGGCCGCGCGCCTACGGTGCCGAACATCTGCGTCCGGTCCACCACCAGCTTCACCGGGCAGCCCGCCTGCCGCGCCGCCATCGCGGCCAGCATCACGTGGGACCATACCGAGCCCTTGCAGCCGAAACCGCCGCCTACGTATGGGCAGATCACGCGAACCTTCTCCATGGGAATGCCGAACGTGGCCGATGCGACCTTGCGGACGCCGGTGACGTATTGCGTCGCGTCGTACAGCGTCAACTCGCCGCCGTCCCAGACGGCGATGGTGGCGTGCGGCTCCATCGGGTTATGGTTTTCCATCGGCGTGGTGTAGACCGTGTCGACCACGGCGGCGGCGCTGCGCAGGCCGGCGTCAGGATCGCCGCGATGGCTGTCGGCCGATCCGTCCTCGTCCTCGTCGGGTTTGCGTGCCTGTGTGCGGGCCTGCGCAAAGTCCAGCACGGCGTCGGCGCGCCGGTATTGCACCGGCAGGCAGCGGGCGGCGTCGCGCGCTTGCTCCAGGGTGTCGGCCACGACCACGGCGATGGGCTGGTTGTTGTAGTGGATGGCGGTGTCCTGCAGCAGGTTCATGACGTGCCCGGCCGTGGCAATGTCCGCGGCGGCCTTTCCGCCCTTGGGCAGGTGCGGTGCATTGAAGGGTGTCATCACCAGCCGCACGCCTGGCATGCGCTCACAGGCGGCGGTGTCCATCGACGTGATCTTGCCGCAGGGGATGGTGCTGGTCACCATCACCGCATGGGCCAGGCCCTGCAGCGGATGGTCGGCGGTATAGCGGGCGCGGCCGGTGACCTTTGGGATGCCGTCGACACGGTCGAGGGGGGCCCCGGTTACGCTCATGCTGAGGCTCCTTGCGGCCGGCTGGCGACCTGCAGCGCGCGCAGCACGGCACGTTGCGCCAGTCCCACCTTGAAAGCGTTGTGGGCATAGGGATGCGCGCCATCAAGCAGCAGCCGCGCGGCTTCGGCGGCGCTGTGCGCGCTCAGCGGACGGCCCGCCAGGGCCCGCTCCGCCGCCGGCACGCGCCACGGCTTGTGCGCCACGCCGCCCAGCGCCAGGCGGGCGCTGCGCACGGTGTTGCTGTCGATTTCCAGCGCCGCGGCCACCGAGACCAGCGCAAAGGCAAAGCTGGCGCGGTCGCGCACCTTCAGGTAGTGGGCATGGGCGGCATAGGGCGAAGGCGGCAGGTCGATGGCGACGATCAGCTCGCCCGGCGCCAGCATGGTGTCGCATTGCGGCGTGTCGCCAGGCAGCCGGTGGAAGTCGCCCATGGGGACGCGGCGCTCGCCGGTGGTGGCGCGTACCACGACCACGGCTTCCAGCGCGGCCAGTGCCACGCACATATCGGACGGATGCACGGCGATGCATTGCTCGCTTGCGCCCAGGATGGCGTGGATGCGGTTGATGCCATCGCGCGCGCCGCAGCCGGAGCCGGGCTTGCGCTTGTTGCAGGCGGGGAAGCCGGGATCGTAGAAGTAGTGGCAGCGCGTGCGCTGCAGCAGGTTGCCGCCCACCGTGGCCATATTGCGCAGTTGCCCGCAGGCGCCCGCCAGCAGCGCTTGCGCCAGCAGCGGATAGCGTTCGCGCACCAGCGGGTGGTTGGCCGCATCAGTGTTGCTGACCATCGCGCCGATGCGCAGGCCGCGGTCGGGCAGCGCTGCCACCTGGGCCAGCGGCAGCCGGCTGACATCTACCAGCAGCCGTGGCGCTTCCACGCCGGCCTTGACCAGGTCGAGCAGGTTGGTGCCACCGGCGACATAGCGCGCCCCCGGCTGGCCGCCCAGGCGCATGGCGTCGTCGACAGACTCGGGCCGTTCATAGGAAAAAGGATTCATGCCCGGTCCTCAGCGGCTGCCGTGCCGGCTGCAGACCTCGCGGACCGCGGCAACGATATTGGGGTAGGCGCCGCAGCGGCACAGGTTGCCGCTCATGCGCTCGCGGATTTCATCGTCGCTGAGCGGCAGGGCCGCCGGGCGCAGCGACTGGACCGCGCTCGCCTCACCGGCCTGCGCCTCGGCCAGCATGCCCACCGCAGAGCAGATCTGGCCGGGCGTGCAGAAGCCGCACTGCAGCGCGTCGTGCGCGATGAAGGCGGCCTGCATCGGATGCAGCGTGTCGCCGCTGGCCAGGCCTTCGATGGTGGTGATCTGGCGGCCTTCCTGCATCACCGCCAGCGTCAGGCAGGCGTTGATGCGCCGCCCGTCAACCAGCACCGTGCAGGCGCCGCACTGGCCGCGGTCGCAGCCCTTCTTGGCGCCGGTCAGGTGGATCACTTCGCGCAGCGCGTCAAGCAGCGTGCAGCGGGGCTCCAGCTGCAGCGTGCAGGGCTTGCCGTTGATATGCAGCGTGACCGGGCGGGCAGCGGCGCCGGGGGGCAGGGCGGTGCTGCACTGGGCGGGGGCCTTGTCTTCGGACATTTGCGGGCCTTCTGTGGGGACTCCGGCACGGTGGGGGACGGTGCCTGGGATGCAGGAAGGCTGCAAGTTCAGTGCCGGGGATGGCCGTGGCGATGGGCCTGAGGAAAGCCAGGGGAAGCCGTGGCTGGAAAGTCAAAAACTCCACGGCGTTTGTAGAAATTACGCTGGCGCGTCCCATGCGCCGCAAAAAAAACGGCGCCCGAAGGCGCCGCCTGGTAATGCCGTCTGCCGTCAGGTTTAGCCCTGCAGCACACTCCCGATGGCCTTGGCCACGATGCCGACATTGCGCTCGTTCAGCCCGGCCACGCACATGCGGCCCGAGCGCAGCAGGTACACGCCGTGCTGCTCGCGCAGGCGCTCGGCCTGGTCGGCGGTGAGGCCGGTGTAGGTGAACATGCCGCGCTGGGTCAGGTAGCGCGACAGGGCCTCGCCGCTGACATGGTCGCGCAGGTTGTGGTGGATCGCCTCGCGCATGCGCGCGATGCGGTTGCACATCTGGGCCAGTTCTTCTTCCCACAGCTGGCGCAGCTCGGGCGTGGTCAGCACCTTGGCCACCACGCGCGCGCCGTGCGTGGGCGGGTTGCTGTAGTTGGCGCGCACCGCGCCGGTCAGCTGGCCCAGCACGTTGGCGGCTTCGCCGGCGGTGTTGCAGAACACGCTCAGGCCGCCGCAGCGCTCGCCGTACAGCGAGAAGTTCTTCGAGAACGAGTTGGCCACCAGACAGGGCACATCCTGCGCCACCAGCTCGCGGATGGCGAAGGCGTCGTCTTCCAGGCCTGCGCCAAAGCCCTGGTAGGCCATGTCGACAAACGGCAGCAGCTGGTTGGCCTTGAGCAGCGCGATCAGCTGGCGCCACTGGTCCTGGTTCAGGTCCACGCCGGTCGGGTTGTGGCAGCAGGCGTGCAGCAGCACGATGCTGCCCGCGGGGATGGCGCGCAGCGCGTCCATCATCGCGTCGAACTTCAGGCCGCCGGTGGCGTCGTCATAGTACGGGTAGGTATTGACGGTGAAGCCGGCGCGCTCGAACACCACGCGGTGGTTTTCCCAGCTGGGATCGCTGATCCACACCTGCGCCTGCGGGTAGTAGCGCTTGAGGAAATCAGCGCCCACGCGCAGCGCGCCCGAGCCGCCCAGCGTCTGCAGCGTGGCGATGCGGCCGGCGGCGCGCGCCGGCGAGTCTTCGCCGAACACCAGCGCCTGCACCGCGTTGCGGTAGGCCACCAGGCCCGACATCGGCAGGTAGGGGCGCGGGCCCATGTCGGCCAGCAGCGCGGCTTCGGCCTTGGCCACGGCCTGCATCACCGGCAGGCGGCCCTCGTCGTCAAAGTAGATGCCGATGCTCAGGTTGACCTTGTCGGTACGCGGGTCGCGCTGGAAGTCCTCGTTGAGCGAGAGGATCGGATCGCCGGGAAATGCCTCGATGTGTGCAAACATGGGGTGCGATGGAATTGGGTCGGGGGGCAGCTGCCGCGGCGCAGGGGGCGTCGCGCAGCCTGAATTCTAACCGGCGGCGCCCGCAGCCTGCAGGCGCCGCCTTGCCGCTCAGCGCAGTTGCTGGGCGGCCACGCCGCTTTGCAGCGCGGCGGCCGCGTTTTTCTGGCGCACCAGGTAGCTCACGCCGAGCACCACCAGCCACACCGGGATCAGGTAGACCGAGAGGCGCAGGCCAGGCGTCAGGTACATCACCACCAGGATGCCGGCCAGGAACACCAGGCACAGGTAGTTGGTGAGCGGATAGCCCCAGCTCTGGAACTTCGTGGCCTGGCCCGCGCGGCGCTTGTCGGCGCGGAACTTCAGGTGGATCAGGCTGATCATCGCCCAGTTGATGATGAGCGCCGACACCACCAGGCCCATCAGCATCTCAAACGCCTTGCCGGGCATGAAGTAGTTGATCACCACGCAGGCCGCGGTGGCCACGGCCGAGAACGCCAGTGCCGTCAGCGGAATGCCGCGCTGGTTGACCTTGAGCAGCGCCTTGGGGGCGTTGCCTTGCTGGGCCAGGCCGTACAGCATGCGGCTGTTGCAGTACACGCCGCTGTTGTAGACCGACAGCGCCGCAGTCAGCACCACCACGTTCAGCACATTGGCCACCCAGTTGCTGTTCAGCGCGTGGAAGATCAGCACGAACGGGCTGCCGCCGGTGACCACGTTCTCCCACGGGTACAGCGACAGCAGCACTGCCAGCGCGCCCACGTAGAAGATCAGGATGCGGTAGATCACCTGGTTGGTGGCCTTGGGGATGGTCTTCTCGGGCGAATCCGCCTCGGCCGCGGTGATGCCCACCAGCTCCAGCCCGCCGAACGAGAACATGATCACCGCCATGGCCATCACCAGGCCGCCCATGCCGTTGGGGAAGAAGCCGCCGTGCTGCCACAGGTTGGCCACGCTCGCTTGCGGGCCGGCATTGCCGGACACCAGCAGGTAGCCGCCGAAGCCGATCATGCCGATGATGGCCGCGACCTTGATGATCGAGAACCAGAACTCCATCTCGCCGAAGGATTTCACGCTCGACAGGTTGATCGCGTTGATGATCACGAAGAAGGCCAGCGCCGAGACCCAGGTCGGGATCTCGGGCCACCAGTACTGCACGTAGATGCCAACGGCCGAAAGCTCGGCCATGCTCACCAGGATGTACAGCACCCAGTAGTTCCAGCCCGACAGGAAGCCGGCGAAATGGCCGCAGTATTTGTCGGCGAAGTAGCTGAACGAGCCGGCGACGGGCTCGTCCACCACCATCTCGCCCAGCTGGCGCATGATGAAGAACGCCACGATGCCGGCGATCGCATAGCCCAGCAGGACTGAGGGGCCCGCCATCTTGATGGTCTGGGCGATGCCCAGGAAAAGGCCGGTGCCGATGGCGCCACCCAGCGCGATCAGCTGGATATGCCGGTTCTTCAGGCCGCGCTTGAGCGTGCCGTCATTGCTGCTTGCATGCATTCAGTTGTTTCCTCTACCCATTCTCATGGAATGCGGGCCCGCGTTTCTGGCTTGTATTGAGTCGAACGCTTGGGCCTGGGGGACGTCACCACCCGCGCGGCAGGGTGACTGCCGCGAAGGTGGTGTGCGCGTTTCCGGACCCGGCTGTGCCCGTCAAGGGCTGCCGGTCAGGGAAGGCCGATGCCGGTCAGGCCTCGACCTTGAGCGTGCCGCGTTCGATCTGGTCGCGTTCCAGCGACTCGAACAGGGCCTTGAAGTTGCCTTCGCCGAAGCCTTCGTCGCCGCGGCGCTGGATGAACTCGAAGAACACCGGGCCGAGCGCGGTCTTGGAGAAGATCTGCAGCAGCAGGCGAGGCTTGCCGCCTTCGGTGGTGCCGTCCAGCAGGATGCCGCGCGACTTCAGTTGCTCCACAGGCTGGCCGTGGCCGGGCAGGCGCTTGTCCAGTGCTTCGTAGTAGTAGTCGTTCGGCGCGGTCATCAGCGGCACGCCTGCCAGTTGCAGGCGGTCGATGACCTCGATCAGGTTGTCGGTCAGGAAGGCGATATGCTGGATACCCTCGCCGTTGAAGGCCATCAGGAACTCTTCGATCTGCCCGGCGCCCTTGGACGATTCCTCGTTCAGCGGGATGCGGATTTTACCATCCGGCGCGGTCATGGCCTTGGAGGTCAGGCCGGTGTATTCGCCCTGGATGTCGAAGTAGCGGATTTCGCGGAAGTTGAACAGCTTTTCGTAGAAATTGGCCCAATAAGCCATGCGGCCACGGTAGACGTTGTGGGTCAGGTGGTCGATCAGCTTGAGACCGTGGCCGACCGGGTGGCGGTCGACGCCTTCGATGAACTCGAAGTCGATGTCATAGATCGACTTGCCTTCCTCGAAGCGGTCGATCAGGTACAGCGGCGCGCCGCCGATGCCCTTAATCGCGGGCAGGCGCAGTTCCATCGGGCCGGTCGGGATCTCCACCGGCTGTGCACCCAGTTCCAGCGCGCGGGCGTAAGCCTTGTGCGAATCCTTGACGCGGAAAGCCATGCCGCAGGCGCTCGGGCCGTGTTCGGCGGCAAAGTAGGCGGCGTGGCTGTGCGGCTCGCGGTTGACGATGAAGTTCACTTCGCCCTGGCGGTACAGCACCACGTCCTTGGAGCGGTGCTTTGCCACCAGCGTAAAGCCCATCTGCTCGAACAGCGGCTCAAGCACGTTGGGGGTGGGCGAGGCGAATTCCACGAATTCGAAGCCCATCAGCTGCATCGGGTTGTCAAACAGGTCGGCCATGGCTTTCTCACTAAAGGGGCGGGAAATAATATTGTGGCGGCGGCACTTGGCGGTGGGGTCGCGCCGGAGTCAGTCGGCTCGGCGGAACCTCTTACAGGACAGGCCTGTAGTGCGCTTGCTTGGGATGCAGTGTATATTCCGGACGGCAAAATTGGATTTCGTAAAACAGGCAGGGAAACCCTAGATTATGAAATCTGATTGCGTGAATCACTGATATGAGGAAATCAAAGTGCAATCGATCGAGCTGGACCGTACCGATCGCCGCTTGCTGGGGGTGTTGCAGGAGCAGGGGCGGGCTTCCAACCTGGAACTGGCCGAGGCCATCGCGCTGTCGCCGGCGCAGACTTTGCGGCGCCACCGCCGCCTGGAAGAGGCCGGGCTGGTCAAGCGCTACGAGGCGCGGCTGGACGCGGCGGCGCTGGGCTTTGGCGTGGTGGCCTTTATCCATGTGACGATGGAGCGCGGGCATATCCGCGACCTGTCCAACTTCAAGCGCCTGGTGGCGGAGCTGGCACAGATCCAGGAATGCTTCTCGGTGACCGGGGATATCGACTACGTGCTGAAGGTGGTCGCCAAGGACCTGAAGTCGCTGTCTGACTTCCTGCTCGATACGCTGATGCGTATCCCGGGTGTCAGCGGCGTGAAGTCCAGCGTGTGCCTGGACGAGATCAAGTGCACCAGCGCGGTGCCGCTGGAGGCCTGAGCGGGCTTAGTCTTCCGGCTGGTCGAGGCGGTCGCACTGCACGTTCATCGCCCGGCACACTGCGCACCATGACGGCCGCGAGCCGGGCTTGACGCCGCAGTGGGCGGCCTCGTCACGCGTGCCGGCCTGGCGATCGGGCGTGCTGACCTGCACTGGCACGGCCACCCTGCGCGCCCGGTAGCCACTGGCGCAGGCTTTTGCCACCGCCGCATCCAGCACCTGCAGGCCAACCGGCTTGACGATCACGGCATTCATGCCCGCCGCCAGTGCCGCGGCATGGTCCGCCGCGACGGCGCTCGCCGTGCAGCCGATCGCCGGCACGCCGCCGCAGGCATCCTTGCGCGCGCGCACCGCCCGTGCGAATGCCAGGCGTCCATGACCGGCATGGCGCAGTCGCACACGATCACGTCGAAGCTGGCCCGGTCCAGCCTGGCCAGCGCTTCGCGGCCATCACAGGCGGTGCTCACGCGGTGGCCCAGGTGTTCCAGCTGGCGCTGCAGCAGCAACCGGTTGGGCGCATGGTCGTCGACCACCAGGACGTTGACCCGGCGCCGTGCGCAGCCCGCCGTGGGCGGCGGCACCGGCTCGGGCAGTTCCGTGGCGACGGCAAGCGTCAGCGGCAGCGTCACCATGACGCGCGTGCCCTGGCCCGGCTGGCTGGACAGCGAGATCTGGCCTCCCATCGCGCTGGCCAGGCGCTGGCAGATTGCCAGCCCCAGCCCGGTGCCGCCGGCATGGGGGCGGGTGCGGTCATGCACCTGTTCGAAGGGTTCAAACATCCGCGCCTGCGCGTCGGCGGGAATCCCGATGCCGGTGTCGGAGACGGTCAGCATGACCTGCTGCACGCCGTCGCGAGGCGCCAGCGCGTCAAGCCTGACATGGATCGTGCCGCTGTCGGTGAAGCGCACCGCGTTGGACACCAGGTTGGCCATGATCTGACGGAAACGCAGCGCATCGACCTGGTGCAGTGGCGCGACGGCGGCGCCGATGCCGCTGGTCAGTGGCAGGCCCTTCTGCGCCGCCACCGGTCCGAAGATCAGCAGCGTATCCTTGACCAGCCCGGGCAGAGAAACGGGTGCCGGGTGGATGCTGAACTTGCCGGCCTCCATCTTGGACAGGTCCAGGATGTCGTCGATCAGCGCCTGCAGGCCCAGCGCCGACTTGTGCGCGGTGACCAGCTGCAGGCGTTCCTGCTCGGCCAGTTGGCAGCGCGCCAGGGTCAGCTCCAGCATGCCGGTGATGGCGTTCATCGGGGTGCGGATCTCATGGCTGACCGAGGCCAGGAAGGTGGACTTGGCGCGGTTGGCGGCCTCGGCTTCGGTCTTGGCGTGCGCCAGCTCGGCCAGCATGTCGTGGCGTTCGGTCAGGTCGACGCAGCCGCCGGCCAGGCCCTTGACCGTGCCATCGGCGCCGCGCAGCGGTGTCATCCAGTTCAGCACGTGGTGGGTGCGCCCGCCCAGGCGCAGGCAGCGGTCCTTGTGCAGCGGGGTGCCGTCTTCGATCACCTTGTGGTAGTCGCGAACCACCTCGGCCATGTCGATGGCGATGGGATGCACCCGGACCGACGCCTCCAGCGGCTGCCCGCGCAACGTGTCGCGCGTGGCGCCGACCAGTTCTTCATAGCTGCGGTTGCAGGTGATGAGCCGCAGCGAGGCATCGCGCAGGTAGACGGGCTGGGGAATGCCGTCGAGCAGCGCCGACTGGATCGCGATGTTGTCCTTCAGCGCAATCTCCGCGGCCCGGCGCCGGCGCACCTCGCGATACAGCACGAAGATCCATGCCAGCAGGCAGAGCAGTCCGGTCGTCCACCCCAGCACCTGCCAATGCGCCTGTGGCCTTGCGTGCGGTGGTGGGGCGCTGCGGGGCGCTGGCGTGCGGATCGCCGGTGGCGGGGCTGGTTGCAGGGCAGGTGCCTCGGGCGAGGCAACAGGCCTATCAGCCAGGGATGGCACCATGGCGGGCGCTGGCGCGGGCCGCCCTCCGGACGGTGCGCTCGACACGGTGCGCAGCGTCGCCCACCGGCTCAAGGCATCTGCCCACTACGTCGGCTGCCACGGCTTGCGTGCTTTCGCCCAGCGCCTGGAGCATGCCGCCGGCGACGGCGATTCCGCCAACGCTGCTGCGCTGGCCGCGATCGTGGCGTCGACGGTAGCGCGGCTGCTCATCCTGCTCGCGGCGCTGCCATCAGAAAAATAAGACCGCGGCGGTCGCCGGCAGGTCCGGTGCGGGAATACACCGGATTGGCCCGGTGAGGTAGGTTGATTATGCTCAATATATCAGGGCGGCGATTTTCAATATTCTGGAATTAATGGCGCCGATTAATGCGGTGCGGATTTATATGACGGCACGGGCGCCGGATTTTAATTTCGGCGGGACGGTAGTTTGACGATATTTTCCGGGAGCGGGCATGGGTCAGATCATGGCGTCAATGCCGGATTCGGCGTTCTATTTCCACCTGGCGGCGGTGACGATGCTGCTGCTGGGGTTGGCGGTGTATCGCGTGGTGTCGTACGTGTTGGCCACCCCGGACGGGCGCAAGGCCCGCGCGCAGCGGCTGGCACGGGTCACCGCGGGGCGGCTGCTGGCGCTCGGTGGTATCTGGACCGCCATTGCCTATGGCCACGGCGCCTGGGAGCGGGCCGGCGCGCATAACTGCCGGCACCTGCCGTCGTTGGATGCTGCTGCGCGGTACGCAGCGGAATACTGCTATCTGGGCCGGGAGCGGGTGTTGCTGCGCATCTACGGCGTGGAGCGCAACCGCGTGCTGGCCCAGCGCACCTTCAACAGCAGCGGGCCGGTGCGGCTCAGTTGGGACGGCCAGGCCGTGGTCTTCGATGCCGCGGCGCCTGGCAAGGCAGGGCGCCTGGCGCTGCCGCCTACGCTGGGCGACCGGTTGCTGGCGCGGCTGCCCTGATCCGGCGCTTCACAACCAGTCCGCGTGCATGCGCGCCAGCAAGGCGTCCAGCCCGGCCGGGGCCGGCAGGCGCGCCATCAGCCAGCGCACCGCTGCGGACAAGTCCTGACCGTCATAGTCCGGTGCAAAGCTGTGCAGCGTGGCGCCGTGCAGGAAACAGCGTAGCGCCAGCCATTCCGGCTCTGGCGGCGCGTCCGGCGGCTGGCCGAACAGCATCTGCGGCACGGCCTCCAGCGGCGCACGCACGGCCGTGGCCAGGCGCGCGTCGCCACGCGTTGCCATCCACACCTCCAGTATGGCCAGCGAGGTATGCCGCTGTGGGCGGGTCGCCAGGACATGCAGCATCAGGTGCAGGCGCAGCGAAGGGCTGAGCGGGCCCAGCGCGGCCAGGCGCGCCGCCTCGCGCTCCAGCAGCCAGGTGAGCATGGCTGGCAGCAGGTCATAGCGGCCTTCGGGGAAATGGTGCCGCAGGGAGCCGCGGCTGCTGCCGGCCAGCTCGCACACGCGCGCTTCTGAAAAGGCCGCATAGCCTTGCTCGATGAGCAAGGCCGCGGCGGCGTCGATTAGGGACTGGCGGGTGCTGGCGCTGCGTTCGGCTTGGGTGGACATCTGTCGGATTGTAGCAATGGCCAGAGGGCAGCCTGGCGCGCGGGCAGCGTGGGCAGGCCTTGGTCCGCGTCGACAAGGGCCGGTACAAGGGCGACCAGTATGCGTCGCGGCACAATCCGTTCGTGTACTTCCAACCCGTGCTCAGCCGCTTCAGTGGGGCGCCGACGCCGGGATGTCGGCGCTGCAGCTAGGCGCCGCTTCGTCGTGCGAATGCGGCGCCAGCGCGCTAGGTATGCGCTGGCTGTCCAGCCCCTTGCCTTGCAGCCACTGCGCGGTGGTGGCCGCGGCGCGGTCGATCAGTTCGCCGCATTTGGAGTAGTCGTAGGGCGAGATGTCGAGCGGGCACAGCGGTGGCACCACGCTGATCTGCGCGCGGTCGGCGAAGTGCTGCAGGTCGTGCACGAGCTGGCGCGCCACCAGCAGCGAGAGCGCGTTGAACGCATGCTCCAGCGCGCCGCGCGGAGGGCGGCGCTCAGCACAGGTGAAGCCCGCGGGAAGCACGATCACGCGCGTGGCACCCAGTGCGACCGCGGTGGATACCGGGGTGTTGTTGGCCACGCCGCCGTCGATCAGCGTGCGGCCCTCGAACTGTACCGGCGGAAACACGCCGGGGATGGCCGCGCTGGCCAGCACCGCGTCGACGATGCTGCCGCTGGACAGCAAGACCTCGTCGCCGCTTTGCATGTCGGTCGCCACTACATGCAGCTGCAGTTCCGCTGCCTCCAGCCGCCGCGGCCCGAAGTGCTGCGCCAGCAGCGCGCGCAGCCCGGCCGCCTCGACCAGGTGGCCGCGGTTGCCGCCGAACATGCTCCAGACGCTGCGCCAGCTCCACGGCAGGATGTCCGAACGCCGGATGCCGCGCCACAGCGCGTCAAGCCGGCCGGCGCCGGCCACGCCCGGATTGCAGGCAAAGTAGGCGCCGTTGATGGCGCCGGCCGAGGCGCCGATCACGATATTGGGCATCACGCCCCACGCCACCAGTTCGCGCAGCATGCCGACCTGGATCGCACCCAGGCTGCCGCCGCCGGCAAATACGAAGGCTGTCTTGTCCATGTCTGCGCCGGTCTCCCTGTCCAGTCTGCGGTCCTGAGCAAAGCATAGGCGACATCCGGGCCATCGGGCAGGTCGAACGGCAAGTCGTCTGCCGCGCTACGGTCTGAGCCTGTGGCTCCGTCTTCGCAAGCTGATAACGCAATTAACCGCCAAGAATATCCACCAACCACCAATGCTGTCTGGCAGCGGGGTGGTCGGTACCGTCAGGTATGGCACAGGCGGGGTGTCAGTCGAGAAACTCGTCGACGGGGATGCCAAGTTGCCCGGCTATGTGTTCGACCAGGCTTTGCAGCTTCGCCACCTTCTCGGTCAGGACCTGCTGCTCGGCGCGCAACTGTTCGAGCTCGCCCGGCGAGGCAGTGCCGCCGCCGGTGGTGCGTTCGGCATCGTCGGCATCCGCTGCGGCGCTCACTTCGCCGCTCAGCAGGTGCATCCAGCGATTTTCGCGTGCGCCCGGCGCGCGCGGCAGCCGGACGACAAAGGGCGGCGCATGGCTGGCCAGTTCGTCAAGGAAGGCCTCGACCGACGAGATATCGGCAAAGCCGTGCAGGCGCGCGGTATTCAGGCGCAGCTCCGCCGCGGTCTGCGGGCCGCGCAGCAGCAGCAGCGCCAGCAGCGCGACGGACTGGCTGGGCACGGCCAGCACGCGCTGCATATTGTGTTCGAAGCGCGGCACGCGGCTGCTGCTGCCTTCAAAGACCAGGCTCAGGCCCTTGAGGCCGTCGATGGCTTCAAGGATCTCGGCCTCGCTGACGTTCATCACCGGGGCGCGGGCGGTCTTCTGGTTGCAGCCCGAGACCAGCGCATTGAGCGACAGCGGGTAGGTATCGGGCACGGTGTGCTGTTTTTCGACCAGCACGCCGAGCACGCGGCCTTCGACAGGCGTCAGGGGGCGCAATGCCGGACGGGCGGGACGGTCGCCAGTCTGGCTGGCGTCGGATTCATGGTTGGATTGCATCAAGACTGGTTTTTTGCTGAAGGTGACGGCGAATGCCGACACGCCGAGGCGCTCATTCAATCCCAAGCCGGCGCAATCCGCAACTGCGCCGTGCGATCCTCGCATTCTGCGCGCCGCGGTCTACTATCGATAGGCCGCGCGGCGGCAACCGGGAAAATGCGCCAGGGCAGGCGCGGGTCCAGACGGGGAGGGAGCATGGCGATTTCGCAGTCGGAGGCAATGGCACCGGATGAGGACACCGGCCCGGAAGCTGGTGGCGGCCTGGAAGCGCCGTATTCCACGCTTGAGTCACGCTGGCACCAGATGTTCCCGCAACTCAGCGCTGACGACATGGCGCGCGTGCGGCGCTTTGGCACGCCACAGAGCTGGCGCGCGGGCGAGAAGCTCTTTGCCATCGGCGAGACGGGCCGGGGCATGTACCTGATCGGCAGCGGCCGCGTGCGCCTGATGCGGCGCGATGGCCTGGGCCGCGAACACCAGATCACCGAGCAGGGACCCGGCCACTTCCTGGCCGAGGTCGGCACGCTCAGCGGCCGCCCGGCGCTGGTCGACGGCGTGGCAGTGACCGATACCCAGGGCTATTCAATCACACCCGAGCGGCTGCGTGCCCTGCTGGTGGCCGAGGCCGAACTGGGCGAGCGCATCATGCGCGCGCTGATCCTGCGCCGCGTGGGGCTGATCGAATTCGGCAGCGGGCCGGTGCTGGTCGGCCACGGTACCGAGCCGCAGCTGGTGGCACTGCAGGCCTTCCTGCGGCGCAACGGCTACCCGCATACGGTCATCGATATCGACGCGGAACGTGACTGCTCATTGCTGCTCGATTATGCCAACGCGCCCGCCAGCGACTTCCCGCTGGTGATCTGCGCCGACGGCCGCGTGCTGCGCGCGCCGGACGAAGGGCAGCTGGCTTCGTGCCTGGGGCTGTTGCCGGAGTTCGATCCGGCCCATGTCTATGACGTGGTGGTGGTCGGCGCCGGGCCGGCCGGGCTGGCCACGGCCGTGTATGCCGCGTCCGAAGGCTTGTCGGTGGCGGTGATCGATTGCCGCTCGCCGGGCGGGCAGGCGGGCGCGAGTGCCCGGATCGAGAACTATCTTGGCTTTCCCACCGGCATCTCCGGGCAGGCGCTGGCCGGGCGCGCGTTCGTGCAGGCGCTGAAGTTTGGCGCGCATATCGCCATCCCGCTGGAGGTCAAGGCATTGCATTGCGGCGCGGACCCGATCCGGCTGGAGCTGGCCGATGGCCGCATGATTCCGACCCACACCGTGGTGATTGCCACCGGCGCGCAGTACCGGCGCCCGGACATCGCCGCGCTGGAGCACTTTGAAGGTCGCGGCGTGTACTACTGGGCTTCGCCGGTGGAGGCCAAGCTGTGCAAGAACGAGCCGGCGATGCTGGTGGGCGGCGGCAATTCGGCCGGGCAGGCAGCGGTCTACCTGGCCTCGCACGCGGCACACGTGCATATGCTGGTGCGCGGGCCGGGGCTGGCCGCCACCATGTCGCGCTACCTGATCGACCGCATCGGTTCGCTGCCCAATATCACGCTGCACACGCACGCGCAGATCAGCGCGCTGGCGGGGGAAGGGTGGCTCAGTTCGGTGCGCTACGAATGCCGGGCGGAAAGCCCGGCCCCGGTCACGATGGACGTGCGGCACCTGTTCCTGTTCATCGGCGCCGATCCCAATGCCTCGTGGCTGCGCACCTGCAACGTCGAGGTCGATGACAAGGGCTTCGTGCGCACCGGCGGCGGCGAGCTTGGCTGCGCGTCGGCGGTGCCGTATCCGCTGCAGACCAGCGTGCCGGGCGTGTTTGCCATCGGCGATGTGCGGGCGGGGTCGACCAAGCGGGTCGCCGCGGCGGTGGGTGAGGGCGCGGCGGTGGTGGCGCAGATCCACGACTACCTGGCTCGGGTGCAGGCAGCCGTGGCGCGCTGAGCGCGCGCCACTCAGGCTTGCGCCTCGCGCTCCAGCAGTTCGCGCTTGCGCGCCACGCCCCAGCGGTAGCCCGACAGGTTGCCGTCGCTGCGCACCACGCGATGGCAGGGAATGGCCACCGCCAGGTGGTTGGCGGCGCAGGCCTGCGCCACCGCGCGCACCGCACGCGGCGCGCCGATGCGGGCCGCGATCTCGGCATAGCTGGCGGTGCTGCCCGCAGGGATCTCCTGCAGGGCCTGCCATACACGCTGCTGGAACGCGGTGCCGCGCACATCCAGCGGCAGCGCCAGGCCGATCGACGGTGCCTCGATAAAGCCCACCACTTGCGCCACCAGTTGCTCGAACTGCGCATCGCCGCCGATCAGGTTGGCGCGCGGGAACTGGTCCTGCAGGTCCTGCAGCAGCGTTTGCGGATCGTCGCCCAGCAGGATCGCGCAGACACCGCGCTCGCTCTGGGCCACCAGGATCGCGCCCAGCGAGCACTGGCCGATGGCAAAGCGGATATCGGTGTCAGCCCCACCCGCGCGGTAGCGCGACGGGGTCATGCCCAGCACCGCGTCCGAGGTCTCGTAGAAGCGGCTGTTGGAGCCGAAGCCGGCGTCGTAGATCGCCTCGGTCACGGAGTCGCTGGTGCCCAGTTGCTCACGCAGCTTCCTGGCGCGATGCGCGGCGGCATAGGCGCGCGGCGTCAGGCCGGTGGCGGCCTTGAAGAGGCGGTGGAAGTGATAGGGGCTGACGCCCGCCGCACTGGCCAGTTCGGGCAGCGTGGGCAGGGTGTCGGCGGCCTTGATGCGGCGGCAGGCGTCGACCACGATGGCTGCATGCTGGGCCGCCAGCGCAGGCGCGGCGGCACGGCGGCTGGGCCGGTAACCGGCGGCTTCGGCGGCGGCGGCGTTGTCGAAGAACTCGACATTGGCCGGATGCGGCAGGCGCGACGGGCTGCTCGGCAGGCAGTACACGCCGGTGGTCTTGACCGCATAGACAAAGGCACCGTCGGCGCCCGGATCGCGCGCCAGCACGCGGGCCCAGCGCGGGTCGCGTTCGATGGTGCTGGCTTCCGGTTGCTGTGTGGAACGGGTCATGGAATACCTCACGTGGCGTCGTGGAAGATGATGCCCAGCGTGTAGCGCTGGCCCGCGTGCAGCCGGCTGACGCCGTGCCGCAGGTTCACGCGGTAGCTGCCGCGGCTGCCCTGCACCGGGCGCTGGCTGACGGCGAATACCACCGCGTCGCCCTGGTGCAGCGTCACCACCTCGGCCCGCGACTGCATGCGCGGCCGCTGCTCGGTCATCACGAACTCTCCGCCGGTAAAGTCGCGGCCCGGCTCGGACAGCAGGATGGCGACCTGCAGCGGGAATACGTGCTCGCCATACAGGTCCTGGTGCAGGCAGTTGTAGTCGCCCGGGCCGTAGCGCAGCAGCAATGGCGTCGGGCGCAACTGGCCGGCGTCGTGGCAGCGGGCAAGATAGTCGGCGTGCGCGGCGGGATAACGCACATCGATGCCCATGGCGGCGTTCCAGCGGTTGGCCACCGGCACCAGGCGCGGATACAGCGCCGTGCGCAATGCGGCCACGGTGTCGGGCAGGGGGTAGCGGAAGTACTTGTACTCGCCCTGGCCAAAGCCGTGCCGGCGCATCTCGATGCGAGAGCGGTACAGCGCGTCCTGCGCATAGCCGTCGGCAAGCGCGTCGCATTCGGCTGCCGACAGCAGGCCGCGGATCGCGGCGCAGCCGTAGTCGTCGAGTTCGCGTGCAATGGCCGCCCAGTCGGTGCCATCGACGCGGGTGGCGATATCGGCTCCGTGCCCACGCCCCCGCGCCGTGCCGCGCGCCGGCGGTATTGGCCTGCGCGGCCCTGTCACGGCCATTTCGGGGCGTTGTATCTGGCTGATGCTCACCGCGGGTCTCCTGTCTCTCGCTTGCATGGTGCCAACTTTAGGCCGCCCGCGTGCGCCTCGCACTCCGGGTCTTGCTTTTGAATTCTGCCCGACAGCCTGCCTTGACAAGACAGATCTGTCTATCAATAATGATACAGGTCTGTATCATAACGAGCAGGCTGTTCTTCCCACCTGATCCACCCTGTTTCAGCAAAGGAGTCTCCGCATGTCCGCACAAGCCGAAATCCGTCCGCCGTTGCCCCCATTCACCCGTGAATCCGCCATTGCCAAGGTCCGTGCAGCCGAGGACGGCTGGAACAGCCGTGACCCCGAGCGCGTGGCGCTGGCCTATACGGTCGACAGCGCCTGGCGCAACCGTGCGGAATTCGTCAACGGCCGCGCCGACATCGTCGCCTTCCTGCAGCGCAAGTGGCAGAAGGAGCTGGATTACCGGCTGATCAAGGAGCTGTGGGCGCACGACGGCAACCGCATCGCCGTGCGCTTTGCCTACGAATGGCACGACGATTCCGGCAACTGGTACCGGTCATACGGCAATGAGAACTGGGAGTTCGATGAGGCGGGGCTGATGCGCAGGCGCTATGCCTGCATCAACGATGCGCCGATGAAGGCGGCGGACCGCAAGTTCCACTGGCCACTGGGCCGGCGGCCGGATGAACATGCGGGGTTGAGTGAACTGGGGTTGTAAGGCTGTTGGGTATCAGTACGGCGATATTCGCTGAACACCGCAAGCCAGCTCCCTCTCCCGCGCGTGGGAGAGGGGGGCGAACAATCGGGCTTGGTAGAACAGCCTTACTGCATCTTGTCCAGGTTCCCGATCCGCACCAGCATCTCAGTGAACATCTGCATATCCAGGTTCAGGTCGGCAACTTCCTTGTACTCGCGCGCATTGTGCGCGGTGTACTTCTTGCCCGGCATGGCCGGCCCGAAGTTGATGGCATTGGGCATCAGCTTGGCGGTGGTGCTGCCGGCGGTGGAAACCGGCTTGGCTTCCAGCCCGGTGGTATCGCCAAAGATGTTCAGCAGCGTGGACAGCCACGCGCCCTTGGGATCACGCGCCATCCAGTTGCCCTGGTCGTACTTGATCTCGACCGGGCCATGGGTGGCGGCCCAGCCGAAAATACGCTTGGTGATCTTGCCGCCCAGCTCATCCGGGGTGCGGCCGCGCGGCATGCGCACGTTGGTGACCACGTCGACGTATTCGCCGCGCTCGCGCACCAGCGTGGGCGACATGGTCAGCGGGCCCATGAACGGGTCGCGGTAGGCCACCTCCATCCTGGTGCCGAGGTAGTCCAGCCCGTACAGGTCGTTCAGGTAGCGGACCGCGTTCAGGTAATGGTTCTCGGCAAATTGCACGCCGCTGGCCTGCAGGAACAGCGCCAGCCGCGGCAGCGGGTTGACCCCTTCCTCCGGGCGCGATCCGTGCGCCGAGACGCCGGTGACCTTGACTTCCACGTCGTTGCCGGCGCGCTTCACTTCGATGGAGAACTTGCCGCGCGGGGTGTGGCGGTGCAGGAATTCAGCGCGCGCCTGTTCCAGCGTGGCAGCCACGGCGGCAGCATCGCCGCCGGCAATGCGCGCGGTGGCGGTCTCGGGGATGGCGTTGGCCGAGGCCGCGCCGCGCATGGCAACGATGGCCGGTCCCTTGTAATCGGGCTTGCCCTGCGCGCTCTTGCCGTCCGCTGCCTTGATGCCGAAGGACACGGTCAGTGTGCCCGCGCCTTTCTCCGCCACCACCGCGGGGTATTTGCTGTCGAGCACGACGTTGTACTCGGGCAGGGTGGTGTGCTGGCGGTAGTACTTCATGCCGTCGCCGCCGGTTTCCTCGGTGGTCTCGATCATCAGGCGGATGGTGCGCTCCAGCGGCACGCCGCTTTCCTTGACGGTCTTCATGGCATACATGACCGCGGCGATCGAGCCCTTGTCGTCGATGGTGCCGCGCCCGTACAGCGTGTCGCCCACGCGCGTCATGCGGAACGGATCCAGTTTGGTGCCGTCCTCCAGCACCCATTCCTCGGCCACCGCAGGCACCACGTCGGCGTGGGTCAGGATGCCGAAGGTATCCTTGGCGCCGCCGGGCAGCGTGACCTCGAAGACCCGGTTGTCGACATTGCGGTAGGCCAGCCCGAAGTCACGCGCCATGGCCTCGATCATCTTGCCGAACTCGATGATGGCGGGGTTCTCGTGCTGCGGGACCTTCTCGTCGCGCACGGTACGCAGCGCCACCATCCTGCCGATGGTGTCGATCACCCCGGCCTCGTTGTGGACGCGGTTGTAGACGCCCAGCAGGCGGCCGATATTGGCCAGGTTGTCGCCGGCCAGCGGCGACCGGGCTTGCCACGCCGCCACGGCCGGCGCCACCGAAGGCTCGGCTTTGGCCGCGGCGGCCATGAATGCCTGCAGGTCGGCGTGGGCTGCCGTTCGGGTGCCGGAGACCAGCGCATCCAGGGCCGGTTTCTTCAGGGTTTGCGCCTGCGCGGGGTGCGCCAGCATCAGTGACAGCGCGAGCATCGGGGCCCATCGGCAGAGAGACGGCAGGCGGCAAGGTCGGGTCATTGCGGACAAAAATGGGAGTCTGAGTGGATGCCGCATGATAGGGCACTCGCCGGTATTTGCCGAAAAAATATGCTCTTGCGTGCGCGCGGATGAGGTGCCATTGCCGGCGCAATAGGGAGTGGCTATGCCGGATCAATAGCGTAAGGCAATCGTCGTGGTTAAAACGATGAATTGTACAAATCACATCCCGGTCGACAGAATGGGGCCTTCGCTGCAACCCGCAGCCGAAACCAACCCGATCCAGACCAAGGAGTGAACTGATGCTGCAATCCCGTGAAGGCCAACGCGTTCCCAATGTCGCTTTCCGCATGCGTGAAGACAACGAGTGGAAGACCGTCACCACCGGCGAGCTGTTCAACGGCAAGACCGTGGTCGTGTTCTCGCTGCCGGGCGCCTTCACGCCGACTTGCTCGTCGACCCACCTGCCGCGCTATAACGAGCTGGCTCCGGTGTTCGCGAAGCACGGCGTGGACGACATCCTGTGCGTGTCCGTCAACGACACCTTCGTGATGAACGAGTGGGCCAAGGACCAGGAGTCCGAGAACATCACCATGATCCCCGACGGCAACGGTGAATTCACCGAAGGCATGGGCATGCTGGTGGACAAGGCCGACCTGGGCTTCGGCAAGCGCAGCTGGCGCTATGCGATGCTGGTCAAGGACGGCGTGGTGCAGAAGATGTTCATCGAGCCGGAAGAGCCGGGCGACCCGTTCAAGGTCTCCGACGCCGACACCATGCTGGCCCACATCGCGCCGAATGCGCGCAAGCCGGACCAGGTGGTGGTGTTCTCCAAGGTCGGCTGCTCGTTCTGCGCCAAGGCCAAGCAACTGCTGGACGACAACGGCTTCGACTACATCGACGTGCCGCTGGACAACAAGGTGCGCGGCAAGGTGCTGGGCGCCGTGTCGGGCGAGATGACCGCACCGCAGGTCTTTATCAACGGCAAGCTCATCGGCGGCGCCGAGGCGCTGCAGCAGTACCTGGGCAAGTAAGCCGATTCCCCTTCCATCCCCCATCCGGGGACCGGCAGTCGCCGGACCCGATGGGGTCGCCTTGCCCGGCGGCATGGCGGCCCCATCCAGCCCGCTGATTGACACCAGTTTGACGCCATCAAGACAAAGGAAACGACCGCCATGACCACCATCCAGACCGACGTCGCCGTGATCGGCGCAGGCACCGCCGGCCTTGCCGCCTACCGTGCCGCGATTGCCGCGGGCAAGCGCGCCGTGATCATCGAGGGCGGCCCGTACGGCACCACCTGCGCGCGGGTGGGCTGCATGCCCTCCAAGCTGTTGATCGCTGCCGCCGAGGCCGCGCACGAACTGCGCCACACCGCGCCGTTCGGCGTGCACGTGGATGGGCAGGTCCGCATCGACGGCCGCGAGGTGATGGCCCGCGTGCGCAGCGAGCGCGACCGCTTTGTCGGCTTTGTGGTGCGCGGCGTGGAGAGCATCCCCGAAGCCGACCGCATCCGCGGCTATGCCCGCTTTATCGACAACACCACGCTGGAAGTGGATGGGCACACCATTGTGCGTGCCAGCCGCGTGGTCATCGCCACCGGCTCCACGCCGATGCTGCCGGCGCCGTTCCAGGTGTTCGGCGACCGCCTGA
This sequence comes from Cupriavidus necator N-1, assembly GCF_000219215.1. Classification (NCBI taxonomy): domain Bacteria; kingdom Pseudomonadati; phylum Pseudomonadota; class Betaproteobacteria; order Burkholderiales; family Burkholderiaceae; genus Cupriavidus; species Cupriavidus necator. Next base: position 1,127,563 of record NC_015723.1, read on the forward strand.
TCGTCAATGACGATGTGTTCGCCTGGGAAGACCTGCCCGCCAGCGTGGTGGTGTTCGGCCCCGGCGTGATCGGGCTGGAACTGGGCCAGGCCTTGTCGCGCCTCGGCGTGCGGGTGCGCGTGTTCGGCGTCAGCGGCTCGCTCGGCCCGCTGACGGATCCCGTGATCCGCGCCTACGCGGCGAAGACCTTCAACGGCGAGTTCTATGTCGATCCGGACGCCAAGGTGACCGACATGGCCCGCGACGGCGACCAGGTGGTGGTGACCTACCTGGACCGCGAAGGCCGCAGCGTGACTGAGCGCTTCGACTATGCGCTGGTCGCCACCGGCCGCGTGCCCAATGTTCGCGGCCTGGGCCTGGAGCATGCCGGCCTGGCGCTGGATGCGCGCGGCGTGCCGCTGTTCGATGCGCGCACGCTCCAGTGCGGCAATGCGCCGGTGTTCATCGCCGGCGACGCCAACAACATCCTGCCGCTGCTGCACGAGGCCGCCGACGAGGGCAAGGCCGCGGGCGAGAACGCCGCCAGCTACCCGCAGGTGAAGCCGCTGGCCCGCCGCGCGCCGATCGCGGTGGTGTTCACGGACCCGCAGATCGCGATGGTCGGCCAGCGTTACGCCGACCTGGCCGAAGGCACGTTCGTGACCGGCGAGGTCAGCTTCGAGGACCAGGGCCGCAGCCGCGTGATGCTGAAGAACCGCGGCCTGATGCACGTCTATGCCGACAAGGCCTCGGGCCGCTTCCTGGGCGCGGAATGGACCGGCCCGCGTGCCGAGAACATCGCCCACCTGCTGGCGTGGTCCTACCAGCAGGGCCTGACGACCGGGCAGATGCTGGGCATGCCGTTCTACCACCCGGTGGTGGAAGAGGGCCTGCGTACGGCGCTGCGTGATGCGGAGGCAAAGCTGCAGGTCTGAGCGGGCCAGGTTTGCTAGACAGGTCTGTCTGTCATAGTATCGACCTATAGAGGCCGGGCGGCGCAGGGTGCTGTCCGGCCGCTCCCATTACCGACTCCGCAGCCAACATGGCCACGCCTTCCGCCCGCGACCGCATCCTCGACACCGCTGCCCGCCTGTTCTACCAGGAGGGCTACCGCGCCACCGGCATCGACAAGATCATTGCCGAATCCGGCGTCGCCAAGATGTCGCTCTACCGCCATTTCGCCTCCAAGAACGAGCTGATCTCGGCGTTCCTGGCGCGCCGCCATGATGAGTGGATGACCTGGTTCCGGCAGGACGTGGAAGTCCGGCTTGCCGCGCGCCCGCACCTGGACGTGATTGCTGACGCGCTGGCGGACTGGTTCAGCCGCGACTTCCGTGGCTGCGCCTTTATCAACGTGGTGGCCGAGGCGGGCGGCGACGCGCGCGCGGCGGAGCAGGCGGCGGCCCACAAGGCCGAGCTGGAGGCGTTCGTCGCCGACATCGCCACGCGCCTGGGCCTGGACCAGCCGCAAGCGGTGGCCGAGGAAGCCATGCTGTGCATCGAAGGCATGATCGTGCGCTACCAGATGCAGCCGGATGCGGCGGTGGTCGAGGCGGGGCGGCGGTTGCTGGGCCGGCTGCAGGCCGGCTGATTGGCTTGGGGGCTGCTCACTGAGGCTGAGGACTGCCCGACGCTTCCTTCGTCTGGCTTAGCGCCGCGGCAGTATCCGGTGCGATTTGGCGTAATCGCGCAGTGCGTCGTTCATCAGCGTTTGCCATCCGCTGCCGGTGGCCTTGTAGGCGTCCAGTACATCGGGATCGATCCGCAAGGTCTGGTTGACCTTGCGCTCGCCAGCCGGCTTGGCCGGCCTGCCACGGCGTTTCACCAGCGCATCGGCTTTTTCTTTTCCCACTACCTGCTCGGGTACCTTGCGCGCCGAGCGCATCCGCTTGATTTGCTCGGTCGGCAACGACACCGCATCGGGGTCTCCGGCAATGCCGCGCGCAATGGCGGCATCCTCCGCGGGCGTCGGCATGGTGAGGTCAGGTTTCCTGTTCATAGTCTCGCACCTCTCGGGAGTTGGCTTTACGCAGGCTGATTACCCGTAGCGTGTTGCCGCGTATGGTGAATACCGGGCAATACAGGCGCCGGCCAATCGGCCCATATGCGATGTAGCGGGTTTCGCCATATGGCTTGCGGTCATCGATCTCCAGCAGGGCGCTACCAAGTCCATCAACCCCGCGGCGGCCAGTGACAACCCGTGTTGACGTTGGTTGATAGCGTCCTTTGCCAAGTCAAACTCGATTTCCATTCGGATTTACTGTAGCAGCAAGAAATAGGGTGGTGCGACATTTTTATGCTACAGCGTTAATCCTGGCATCGTAGTAAAGCGGAAAGCTGATCACTCTGCAGCAGGCAGTCCAGGGGGCCATAGAAAATGTCTCTCTTCTGACACATTCAGGCTACAATCTGTTGTAATTGAGAATTAGTCGTATTCGTAATCAGGATTTTCCACTTGCCACGCCGCGCCTGCGGGGTAGCTACCTTCCGATCCCTGAGTGATGTATCTCCACCCCACCAAGCGGGCAAAGCCGCGCTTTGCCTGCCCCGCGCTTGTCACCCCGCGCGGCCTTTCGCTGACCACCCTTGTGCTGAGCCTGCAGGCGGGCGGCGTGTTTGCCCAAGCCGGCGAAGTGCCTGCGCCGGCAACGGCCAGCGCGGCGGCTGAACTGCCGGCCGTCACGGTCCGCGCCAGCAGTGACGACGAAACCGCCACCGGCCCGGTCCATGGCTTCGTGGCAAAACGCAGCGCCTCCGCCACCAAGACCGACACGCCGGTGATGGAGACGCCCCAGTCGATCACCGTCATCACGCGCGACCGGATGGAGGCACAGGGCGCGCAGAGCGTGCAGCAGGCCATCGGCTACAGCGCCGGGGTCTATGCCGGCCCGTACGGCAACGATGCGCGTGGCGACTGGGGCAAGTTCCGCGGCACGGATTTCACGCAGTATCGCGACGGCCTGCTGAACCAGGTCGGCTTCTACAACAACGTGCGGCCCGATGTGTACGCGCTGGAGCGCATCGACGTGCTGCGCGGGCCGTCGTCGATGCTGTTCGGGCAGGGCGCGGTCGGCGGCATCCTGAACCTGGTCAGCAAGCGCCCGCAGCCTGAAGCGGCGCGCGAGATCGGCGTGCAGTTCGGCAACTACAACCGCAAGCAGGTGCAGGCCGACCTGACCGGCCCGCTCGATGCGGACGGCAAGTGGCTGTACCGGCTGGTGGCGCTGGCGCGCGACAGCGACACGCAGGTTGACTACGTCAAGGACAACCGCTACCTGATCGCGCCTTCGCTGACGTGGCGCCCGAGCCAGGACACCTCGCTCACGCTGCTGGCCAACTTCCAGCGCGATGAAAGCGGGACCTCGGTCGGCTTCTTCCCCTGGCGCGGCACGCTGCAGGCCAACCCGGCCGGCCAGATCCCCGATCACCTGTTTATCAGCGAGCTCGGCTTCGACCGCTACAACGCCGAGCAGGCGTCGGTGGGCTATGAGTTCCAACACAAGTTCAACGACACCGTGACGGTGCGGCAGAACCTGCGCTATTCGCACAGCACGGTGGACTACCGCAGCATCTACGCGACCGGCTTCAATGGCGCCGGCCACGGCTGGGTGGCGGGCAGCGATACGCTGATGCGCCGCACGGTTTACCTGAACCAGCCCACGCTGAACTCGTTCGCGGTCGATACCCAGGCGCAGACCAACTTCCGCACCGGCCCGGTCCAGCACACACTGCTGACCGGCGTCGACTACCAGCACGCCGAGATCACGGGGCGCGCCGGGGTGGGGGGCACGGCCGCGCCGCTTAATGTGTTCAACCCGGTCTACGGCAATTTCACCCTGCCGGGCACGCGCGACCTGAACCCCGCCACGCATGCGCAGACCGGCTTGTACGTGCAGGACCAGCTGTCGTGGAACAAGTGGCTGCTGATGCTGGGGCTGCGCTATGACTGGTCGCGCGCCGCGCAGGACAACACGCCTTCGGCCAGCCGCGACGACAGCGAGCTGACCAAGCGTGGCGGCCTGATGTACCGCTCGGACATCGGCCTCAACCCGTACGTCAGCTATTCCGAGTCGTTCCAGGGGCTGGCCGGCTTCAACAAGGCCAACCAGGCCTTCAAGCCGCTGCGCGGTTCGCAGTGGGAGGCGGGGATCAAGTACCAGCCGCCGGGCAAGAACGCCACGTTGACCATCGCCGCATTCGATATGCGCGAGAAAAACCGCAAGACCGCCGGCGTGGTCAACGGCATTCCCGATTCGGTCCAGGTGGGCGAGGCGCGTACACGCGGCATCGAGGTGGAGGCACTGGCCTCGCTGTCCAGCCGACTGGACCTGATCGCAACCTATACCTACCTGGATGCGCGCGTGATCGACGGCACGCCGGCCGAGGTGGGCAAGAAGCTGCCGAGCACGCCGTCGAACATGGCGTCGCTGTGGGCCAACTATCGCTTCAGGCTGTTTGGCGTGCCGGGCTTTGTCGCCGGCGGCGGGGTGCGCTATGTCGGTCCCAGCTATGACGGTGCCGACCAGAACCGGGTGGGCGGCGTCACGCTCTACGACGCGATGATCGCCTATGACCACGGCCCGCTGCGCGTCTCGTTGAATGCCAACAACCTGTTCGACAAGCAATTCCTGACCACCTGCCTGGCGCGCGGTGACTGCTACTTCGGCGCGCGCCGCACGGTGGTGGGCAGCGTTACCTACCGCTTCTGAGCCGCCTTGCGTGGGAGCGAGCCCGCGGCCATGGCGGCGAAAGCGGCGCGCTTACTCCGAGTCGGGGATTGGCGCTCCCTGCACTTTGGGCGCCGGTTCGGCCCGCATGGCGTCCGCGGGCAAGAGGGTCAGGAAGGTGCGCGCGACCTCGGGATCGCGGCAGGCGAGCCAGTCGTCCCACTGTTCACGCGGCACGATGACCACTGACCGTTTTTCATCGCCCGGCTTGTGGAAGCGCTGCATCACCGGGTGCTGGGCCGAGTTGATGGTCAGCATGGTGAAGGACAGCGACTGGTCCGGCCAGCTGCGCCACAGGCCCGCGATGCCGAAGGCCTGCTCGCCGGGTAGCCAGACGCGCCAGCGCACCGGCTTGCCGGACGTGCCGCCGGGCACTGCATCTTCGGGATACGCAAACTCATAGAACGCCGTGGCCGGCACCAGACACAACTGGCCCTGGCGCCAGTAGCGCGCAAAGGCGGGGCGCTCGCCCACGGTCTCGCTGCGGGCATTGGTGGTGTCAAAGCGCCGTGCGCCGGGCGGGATGCGCGGGCGCGGCACCATGCCGAACGAGGCCAGTGCGCCACTGCGCGCGCCATCGTCGGCGGCGCGCACGATCGGCGCCGCGTAGTCCGGATAGGTTTCAGCCTTGTACATCCCCGGCGGCGGTTCCACGCCGAAGATTTCGCGCAGGATCCGACGCTGGACCGGGGCGTAGTTGGTGCACATGCGCTGTCTCCTGGCGGTGATGCCCGTATCGTCGGCGCCGGGCGGTGCCGCGTCAAGGGTGGCTCGGGGTGCCTCAGGGCTCACGGCAGGAATGGCAAAAACCGTCAGCGGCGCTGGCGGAATCGGCTATTGCCTGCTCCCCTGGCGCTCGCGCACACTCTTGCGGCAGCCGCTGCGCGCCGCCATGCCGCGCGCACTGGCCACCTACCAAAAGGCACAAGCCGGAATACAGGAGACACCATGCGCGACTACGCCCAAGCCTTCGACGGATTTTCCTATGACGACGCCGTGGCACGGCAGCTGCACGGCAGCCTCGAGGCAATGAACGCCTGCGTCGAATGCTGCGACCGGCACGCGCTGCCCGGCCGTATCGCGCTGTTCTGGGAAGGGCGCGACGGCAATTCGCGCAGCTGGACCTTTACCGAGCTGCAGGCACTGTCCGCGCAGTTTGCCGGTTTCCTGAAGGCGCAGGGCGTGCAGCCGGGCGACCGCGTGGCGGGCCTGCTGCCGCGCAATGCGGAACTGCTGGTGACGATTCTCGGCACCTGGCGCGCCGGCGCGGTGTACCAGCCGCTGTTCACGGCCTTCGGCCCCAAGGCCATCGAGCACCGGCTCAATGCGTCCGGCGCGAAGATAGTGGTCACCGATGGCGCCAACCGCCCCAAGCTGGATGACGTGGATGGCTGTCCCGCCATCGTCACCGTGGCCGGCGACAAGGGCCGCGGCCTGGTGCGCGGCGACTTCAGCTTCTGGGCCGAGCTGGAACGCCAGCCGGCGTCGTTCGAGCCGGTGCCGCGCCGGGGCGACGACCCCTTCCTGATGATGTTCACCTCCGGCACCACCGGCCCGGCCAAGCCGCTGCTGGTGCCGCTCAAGGCCATCGCCGCGTTTGCCGGCTATATGCGCGACGCGGTCGACCTGCGCGCGGAAGATGCTTTCTGGAACCTGGCCGATCCGGGCTGGGCCTACGGCCTGTATTACGCGGTCACGGGCCCGCTGGCGCTGGGCCATCCCACCACCTTTTATGATGGCCCGTTCACCGTGGAGAGCACATGCCGTGTGATCCGCAAGTACGGCATCACCAACCTGGCCGGCTCGCCCACGGCATACCGGCTGCTGATCGCCGCGGGCGAGGCCGTGTCAGGCCCGCTGCGCGGGCGGCTGCGCGCCGTCAGCAGCGCGGGCGAGCCGCTCAACCCGGAAGTGATCCGCTGGTTCGCCAGCGAACTGGGCGTGACCATCCACGACCACTACGGCCAGACCGAGCTGGGCATGGTGCTGTGCAACCACCATGCGCTGGCGCATCCGGTGCGCATGGGCGCGGCCGGCTTTGCCAGCCCTGGGCACCGCGTGGTGGTGGTGGACGATGAACAGCGTGAACTGCCGCCGGGCCAGCCGGGCACGCTGGCGCTGGACCTGAAGCGCTCGCCGATGTGCTGGTTCGGCGGCTATCACGGCACGTCCACCAGCGGGTTTGCCGGCGGCTACTACCTGACCGGCGATTCCGCCGAGCTGAACGACGACGGCAGCATCAGCTTCATCGGCCGGGCCGACGACGTCATCACCACCTCGGGCTACCGCGTGGGCCCGTTCGACGTGGAAAGCGCGCTGATCGAACACCCGGCCGTGGTCGAGGCAGCGGTGATCGGCAAGCCCGATCCGGAGCGCACCGAGCTGATCAAGGCCTTTGTCGTGCTGGACCCGCAATATCGCGCCGCGCCGGAACTGGCCGAGGCGCTGCGCCAGCACGTGCGCAAGCGCCTGGCCGCCCATGCCTACCCGCGCGAGATCGAGTTCGTCGCCGAACTGCCCAAGACCCCCAGCGGCAAGGTCCAGCGCTTTATCCTGCGCAACCAGGAAGTGGCCCGTGCGCGCGAGGCAGCCGCTGCCTGAGAGCCGAGCCGTTCCCGGACCGCTTCCTATAATGAGGAAGCGGTTGCCAGGGCCCCGGGGGTGAAGGAGCCTGCGGCGCCGCGCCAGGCGCGCCTGCAGGCAGGGGCGCGCGTCTTCCATCTCCAGACCAATCGGGCGAGGCGAACAAAATGCAGAGTAGCGAAGCGGTGCTGACGCAGGCGCGCGCAGCCTTGGCGCATGTGCCTTATCAGGGTCATGTCCTCCATCCTACCATCCAGTTGCGGCTTTCCGACGGCGCGCTGATCCTGGAAGGCGAGGTGGCCGATATCGTCGACAAGACCCGGGCCGCGGCGACGGTGCGGCGCGTGGACGGCGTAACCAGCGTGATTGATCACCTGCGCGTGGCCGACGGCGGCATGCAGGTCGGCGACGGCGAACTGCGCGACGCGGTGTGCGAGCGCCTGCTCAATGCCATCGATTTCCGCAATTGCAAGATCTGCGCGCGCGTCAAGGGCAAGCCCGAGGCCATGCGCGAAGCCGTGGGCGAACGCAGCGGCTGGATTGAAGTGGAAGTGCACGACGGCGTGGTAACGCTGTGGGGGCAGGTGATCAGCCTGTCGCACATGCGCCTGGCAGGGGTGCTGGCCTGGTGGTCGCGCGGCTGCCGCTGCGTGGTCAATGAACTGGTGGTGGCGCCCGCCGAAGCCGACCGCGACGATGAAATCACCGAGGCACTGATGCTGGTGCTGGAGACCGATCCCTTCGTCGATGCCGGCCAGGTCAGCGTGCATACCGAGAACCGCGTGGTGACGCTGGAAGGCTGCGTCACCAGCGAGGACACGCGGCGCCAGGCCGAGCGCGACGCATGGTACGTGCAGGGCGTGGAGAACGTGGTCAACCACATCGCCTTGCGCACCTGAGCGCTGCCCTGGGCGCGGTCACTCCCCGGTGCCGCGCCGTACCGCCGCATCTTCCATGCGCCAGTAGCGCCGCCGCGCCCGCAGCGCAAAGCGGGCGCGATAGTCTGACATTGACATGCCCGTGGTGCGCTGGAACAGCCGCCGGAACGCAGCGGCGTCGCTGTAGCCGCAGGCTTCGGCAATGCCCTGCGTGCCGTGCAGCGTGACTTCCAGCAGCATGCGCGCGCGTTCCACGCGCAGGGTGTGCAGGTAGTCCAGAGGGCTCAGCCCGGTGACCTGACGGAAATGCCGCAGCAGCGTGCGTTCGCTGACCGCGGCCGCCTGGGCCACCGCGGCCAGCTTGTAGGGCTCGGACACATGTTTCTGCAGCCATTGGATGGCGCGATACACCGGGCTGTCGGCGGTGCGGCTGAGCCAGCGTTGCGACACCAGCGCCGGCACGCTGCGCTGGCGCTCGGGCTGGAACAGCATCAGCCGCGACGCCGCCTGTGCCAGGTCCGGGTCGTGCAGGTGGCCCAGCACGCGCAGCATGAATTCCACCTGCAGCGCCGGCGCCACGCACGAGAACACACGCTGGTGCACGCTCATGGCTTGGTCGCTGCCCAGGTCGCAATGCGGATACTGGCGCATCATCCAGCTCTGGTACATCCACGGCGCGCCGGTCCTGGCGCCGTCGAGCAGCCCCAGCTGCAGCGGAAAGACCATCCCCGACGAACACGCCGCGATCCAGCCGCCGGCCTGCGCATGGCGTTCCATCAGGCGCAGCGCCGCAGCATCGCGCTGCACGATCTCGCCCAGCTGCAGCGCATTGCTGGCCAGCAGGGCCGGGATCACCAGCAGCGTGCGGCGGTCCGCGGCCCGTGCGCGCCGGGTGGAGGACACCAGCCCCGGCAGGTCCGCCGCCAGCGTGCGCCCGTTGCTGCCGCACAGCTGCCAGCTCAGCGTGGGCGCGGCGTCGGGCCGCTGCAGGCTGGCGACGCCGGCCACGGTGCGGAGCACGTCGAGCGTGGTGAACAGGCTGCCCGGCATGGCTTGCGGCAGCCATAGCAGGCGGACATGCAGCGGGATGTTCTGTGACGGCTGCTCGATGGCGGCTGGCATGCCTGGGGGCGTGGTCGGGTGCATGGCGCGAGGAGTTGGCAGGATGCCGTGGCGGGATCGGCATCCGGATTGGCGATATTGATCCTCCCCTAAGGTTCTGGCAAGGGCTAGCATCGTGCAGTTGTGCCGTGGCGCTGCCCGTGCGCCGGGGCATGGCACCAACAAGACCAATCCGAGGAGATTCCATGCCGTTTTCCGTTCGCCACGTTGCCGTTGCCGCCGCCCTGACGCTTGCCGGGGCCGGCACCCTGGCCAGTGCCGCCCAGCCCGACGCCGCGCTGCTGTCCGCCGCGCAGTCGGCCCAGCCCGCGCTGGTGCAGTCGCTCAAGGAGATGGTGACGATCGAATCCGGCAGCGCCAACGCGAAGGGGCTGGCGCAGATGGCCGGCTATACCGAGAAGCGCCTGAAGGCGCTGGGCGCGAAGGTTGAACGCATGCCGGTCACCAAGGGCCCGGGCACCATGGTCAAGGCCACCTTCACCGGTACCGGCAAGCGCCGCATCATGCTGATCGCCCACATGGACACGGTGTACCCGGAAAACACGCTGGCCACGCAGCCCATCCGCGAGGAAGGCAACCGGCTCTACGGGCCGGGCATTGCCGACGACAAGGGCGGCATCGCCGTGATCCTGCATTCGCTGGAGATCCTGAAGAACCAGGGCTGGCGCGACTACGCGCAGATCACGGTGCTGTTCAACCCTGACGAAGAGGTCGGCTCGGTCGGCTCCGGCGAAGCCATTGCCGCGCTGGCCGCGCAGCACGACGTAGTGCTGTCGTGCGAGCCCACCGCGGCCAAGGATGTGGTCAAGGCCGAGTCGCTGCTGCTGGGTGCCTCTGGCACCGCCACTGCCACCATGCAGGTCAAGGGCCGCGCATCCCACGCCGGCGCCGCGCCGGAGCGCGGCCGCAATGCGCTGATCGAACTCGCCCACCAGCTGCAGCAGACGCGCGACACCGCCAGCCAGGTGCCGGGCTCGCAGCTGAATTGGACCCAGGCGCAGGCCGGCACGGTGCGCAACCAGATCCCGGAAAGCGCTGTCGCCTACGGCGATGTGCGCACCACCGCGGCCGGCGCTGCCGAGAAGCTGAAGGTGGCGCTGCAGGAAAAGGCCAAGTCCAGCCAGCTGGTGCCGGAGACGCAGACCACGGTGACGATGGAAGAGGGCCGCCCGCCGTTCGTGGCCGACGCGCGCGGCCGCGCGCTGGCCAAGCGCGCGCAAGAGATCTACGCCGAGCTGGACGGCCGCACGCTGGCCCTGGCCGAAGGCACCGGCGGCGCCACTGACGCCAGCTATGCCGCGCGCTCGGGCAAGCCCGCGGTGGTGGAAAGCTTTGGGCTGGCCGGCTTCGGCTATCACGCCCGCGACGAGTACATCGAACTGGACTCGATCGTGCCGCGCCTGTACCTGATGACCCGCATCCTGCAGGATATCGGGCGCAACTGAGGCGGTGCCGCCAGGCCTGCGCTGCCAGCGCCTGGTTGCCTCTCCCGGCAAGCCTGCTACAGTGTCATGGCTGCCCGCATGCGGCGGCCATGACAAAAGAGAGATTGCAGGGGGAGACGGAGATGAACCGCAAAGGCTTGCTGGACGCGGCCACGGCACTGGAAGACCTGGCCGCCGGCCGCACGCCCGAACCCGCGCAGGTGGCCGCCGGCGCCGCCGCGCTGGAAAAAATCCATGCCGATTATCCAGCCTGGCGTGACGTTGGCGATGCCTTGTTTGGCCTTAAGGCGCTTGCCGGCGGCAGCGGCATGGCGCTGGACACCAAGGGGCGCCAGCGCGCCGGCCGGCTGGCCGATGTGGTGCGCAGCCTGCTCGACCAGATCTGACGGGCCGCGCTCCCGGGTACCCGTTCTACAGCATCGACTCGATCGGCAGAATCGACATGAACCAGATGCTTAGCCGGCGCCACCAGCTGGTGTTCGGCTCGGTGTCGTGGCGGATGACTTCATCGTCGCGCCGTTCCAGCCAGTACAGCTTGCCGGTTTCATCTAGCCTGACCTGGTAGGCCGCGCTCGGCACCACGCTGGCAAAGGTGGATTCGATCCGGCCAGCCAGCTCCGGGCTGTCGATGACGAAGCCCAGTTCGGTGTTGATGGTGGCCGAGCGCGGGTCGAAATTGAACGAGCCCACGAAGACCCGGGTGCCGTCGACGGCAAAGGTCTTGGCGTGCAGGCTGGAGCCCGAGCTGCCGAAGGGGCCGGCGCGCTCTTCCTTCTTGCCGGGCGCGGCCGAGCGCCGCAGCTCATACAGGTCCACGCCGGCTTCCAGCAGCGCCTTGCGCCGCTTGGCATAGCCCGAATGCACGGCGGCCACGTCGGTGGCTTCCAGCGCATTGGTCAGCACGCGCACCGCCACGCCGCGCTTTGCCATATCGGCGAAATAGGACGTGCCGCCCGTCGATGGCACGAAGTAGGGCGAGACCAGGTCAAGCTCGCGCTGCGGGTCGCCCAGGATTTCACGCAGCTGGTGCGCCACCAGGGTGTCGCGCGACGCCTCGCCGAGCGCCTTGGCGGGGTTGTCGCTGACCATGCGCGTTGTTGCCCACTGGAACTGCAGCGTGCCGTTCAGCATCCGCTGCACGTCGGGCAGGTCGCGCACTGCGGCGAGGTAGGCGGTGGCAGCCGGATTCTGCTCGACGGCGCGGGCATTGCTGGCCAGCGCCTGCAGCCGTTCCACGCTGACGGGCGGCACCAGCCGGTCCACCGGGTAGGCCGACGCACTGGACCAGTAGCGGTCGAAATCGTGCGCCACGTCGCCGGCGGCTGGTCCGACGGCGATCACGTCGAGGTCGGCAAACAGCACGCCATTGGTGGCGCCGAAGTATTCGTCGCCGACATTGCGCCCGCCGATGATGGTGGCGACGCCATCGGCGGTGAAGGACTTGTTGTGCATGCGCCGGTTCAGGCGCCGGAAATCCGTCAGGAAATTGAGCGTCTTGGGGTGGCGGATCACGAACGGGTTGAAGATCCGCACCTCGACCTGCGGATGCGCGTCCATGGCCGCCAGCAATTCGTCCAGGCCGGCGATGCCGTTGTCGTCCAGCAGCAGGCGCACGCGCACGCCGCGGTCGGCGGCTTCATGCAACGTTTCCAGCAACAGGGTGCCGGTCAGGTCGTCGCGCCAGATGTAGTACTGCACGTCGAGCGTGCGCTGCGCGGTGCGTGCCAGATGCACGCGCGCCGCAAAGGCGGCGTAGGCATTCTCGAGCGGATGGATGCCGCTCAGGCCCGGATGGCGCGTCACTTCGCCGGCCACCGCCTGGCCCAGCGGCGTGGCCTGGGATTCGGCAGGCGTAAGCGCAGAGGATTCAGTGCGGTGATCCAGCGGCGGCAAGGCGCAGCCGCCGAGCAGGGCAGCGCAGCACAGCAGCAGCGAATTGGCGCGCAGGCGGCGGTGGGGGGCGAACGCGGCGTCTGTCGGCGATGGCATGACGGGTCCTTGCGGACCCCTCGCGGGGTCCGATCGTTACGGCAATTCCGTCATGTTGCCATGCCGCGCGGGCGGCGGGCTTAATTACGCACCGGGAGCGTGAAGTGGCGGGGCGCCACCGGGCTCCGGCGCATCGCTCAGGCCAGGGACGGGATAGACACGGGCGTGCTCTCCTTACGCCTTGAGGCGGCGGTCCGACGGCGCGGGCAGGAACTGGTCAGTCCAGATGTCCGCCACCGTCAGCGGCGCCTTGATGCCGAAGGCGCCGACGGTTTCATCCAGCGTTGCCTGCAGCCGTGCCGGCGTGGCCGCGCCCCAGCCGTCGCGCCGGGTGTCGGGCGTCTTCATGGTGCCGTCGACGATCAGGCGCAGGCGCTCCGTCTCCAGCGCCTGGTCGGCCAGCGGCTCACGCGCCTTGACCGCGGCACCGCCCGCGGCGGGATCGGCAATGGCGTCGAGCCAGCCGCGGGTCGAGGCCTTGACGAAGGCCTTCATCACCTCCGGATCGGATGTCATGCTCTTGCGGTTGGCCACCAGCCCGTTGCCGTAGGACTTCATGCCGTAGTCCGAGAAGCGGAACACCGTGATCTTCTCTGGCCCCATGCCGCGCGCCTTCAGGTTCAGCAGGCCGGTGAAGAAAAAATAGGCGGCGGCATCGAAGTCGCCCTTGACGAAGCGCGTGTCGCCGATATCGGGCGTGACGCTCTCCCACTTCACGCCGCCGGGGTCGAAGCCCTGCGCCCTGGCGAAGACAGGGAACAGCTTGCGCGAGGCATTGAACGGCTGGCCCAGGATGGACTTGCCGGCCAGGTCCGCGGGCCTGACGATGCCGCTGCCCTTGCGCACCAGGATCGCGTTCGGATTCAGGTCGTACTGGATGGCCACCGCCTTGAGCGCGGCGGACGGGTTGGTGGTGTTGAATTCGATCATCGCCGCCAGGTCGGCCGAGGCGCAGTCATAGGCGCCGCCCGCGACCAGGCTGATGGCCGAAGCCGAGCCGTTGCCAGTATCGATGGTGACGTCGAGCCCGGCGTCCTTGTAGTAGCCGCGCTGGTGCGCCAGCAGGAACCCCGCGCCCGAGGCTTCCACCTTCCAGCCGAGATTGAACTTGAACTTCTGCAGCGAGCCCGCCGCGCGGACATGGGGCACCGCGAACGGGGCGGCGGCAAGCAGGGCGGTGGCGCCAGTGGCGCGCAGGAAGGAACGGCGACGCATGTCTTTCTCCGGAACGAATGTCACTGGACGATGCGTGCGCGGGCGGCTGGCGCGGGTGCAGAAGGAGAGCGTGGCCTCCCGAGACACCGGCACCACGCCGCGCCGGCATGCGGCCAGGGCATGCGCGGGGACCGTGCACATCATCGGGAGCAATTTCCGGGCGGCGTGCCGCTGAACGCTTCTACTCCGTAGCGGTTTCAGCAGGATCCGTGCCGGGCGCTGCGCGGCGCCATGCACCAAGCCGTTGCCCGGCATGCGCCATCACAGCGCAATCCCCGGCGCAATGCTGCGATCCCGGTGCAAAACCCCTGGCCCGGAACCTGCATAACCTCAAGCAAGAGTAGAAGCGTTCACCATCCCCGCGGCGCGTCGCAGACGCACGCCGGATGGCCGGGAATTGCTCTTGAAGTCCGTGCCCCTCGCCATCGCGCAGGCTGGCACAGGCGACCTCAGGAGCGCGTTGTCCCGGCGTGCGTTGCCATGGGTGGTCTGCCTGTGCCGGCGAGGGGCCAATCCCTGACCCGCATTGCACAAGGAACACCATGAGCCAACCAGACACCGCCTACGCCCTGGCCGAACTCCACCGCGAATCGCGCATGGGCGCGTTCGGTTCGGAAACCCGCCAGCGCGAGATCCGCCGCATCGACCTGTCCGACTACGCGCGGCGCAAGGCGCAAATCGCCGATGAACTGTGGAAGGCATCGGTCGACGTCGGCTTCTTCCAGATCGCCAACCACGGCATCGACCTGGCCAGGGTGCGCGAAGCCTTCGCCATGACCGAGCACTTCTTCGCGCTGTCCGACGCCGTCAAGGCGCAATACCCGCTGCAGAAGGCCAACAACGCCGGCTGGGAAAGCCGCGCGCAGGTGCGCCCCTCGACCGGCACCCCGGACCAGAAGGAGTCCTACCAGATCACGCGCCCGCATATGGCCGGGCTGTGGCCCGGCGATGACGAACTGGAAGGCTTCCGCGCCACCATGCTTGCCTTCGAGGCGCAATGCTGGGAGGTGGGCATGAAGGTGCTGTCGTGCTTTGCCGGCAAGCTCGGCTTTGCCAGCGACTTCTTCACGCAGGCGCACGATCCGCGGGCGCCGGACTACCAAAGTACGCTGCGGCTGCTGCACTACTACGCGATCCCGCCCGAACTGCGCGACAAGCTGGACCTCTGGCGCGCTGGCGCGCATACGGATTTCGATTGCCTGACGCTGCTGTTCCAGCGCCCCGGCCAGGGCGGCCTGCAGGTCTGCCCCGGCAAGGAGATGGAGGCGCAGGCATGGACCCCGATCGAGCCGGACGAGGAAGTCATCACCTGCAATATCGGCGACATGCTGATGCGCTGGAGCGACGACCGGCTGCCGTCGAACTTCCACCGCGTGCGCAATCCCGCGCCGGATGAATACATGGGTCCGCGCTACAGCATGGCGTTCTTCTGCCAGGCCAACCGCAGTGCGATGATCGAAGGGCCCGGCGGCAAGTATCCGCCGATCAGCGCGGGGGATTACCTGCGGCAGCGGGTGAATGCGAATTTCAAGGGGTATTGAGGCAGCGAGTGATTGTCGCTGCCGAGGGAGAACACCGGTGGGCTTGTCAAAGCCCGCCGGCCGTTTGTGACGCGATCACGAAGCCGCCACCACGCCGCAAGCAATCCGCCCGCCCGCATTCCCGGTCGGCTGCGTCTTGTAGTCGTCCGGGTCCTTGTGTACCACCACCGCGCGGCCGATCACGCCGTTGGCGCCCGTGCCAACGGTCAGGTCCGGCAGCAGCATGCTGACGCGCACGTTGCCGTTGGCGTCCGCGGTGACGTTGTTCATGTCGCCGGCGTGGTGGTCGGGCATGGTCATCTGGCCGTGGGGCTTGCCGGTCGGGTTGAAGTGGCCGCCCGCGCTCATCGCGTCAGGCGCCGAGCAGTCGCCCTTCTCATGGACGTGGAAGCCGTGCACCGAGCTGGGCGGCAGGCCGGTGATCGCCGCGGTCATCATCACGCCGCCCGGCTGCTGCTGGAAGTTCACGGTGCCGGCGGTATTGGTGCCGCTCTTGGGCTGGAGCGTGGCCGTCGCCCTAGCGCTGGCGCTGGCGCTGGCGCTGGTGCTGGCGCCGGACGCGCTGGCTGCAGACGAGGAGGTCTTGCCGGAGCCGGCGCAGCCGGCCAGTGCAATGGTCGCTGCAATGCAGGCCGCCAGGGGGGTAAGCACTTGTTTCATCGGACTCCTCTTCTTGTCGTGATTTCGGAAGAAACAGTATAGGCTGGCCGGCGCCAGGCCGATTTCCGGTTTTGTCCTACATACCGCACTAGACTGCGGCCACTAGCCTATCACGCCATCAGGCCGCGACCGCCAGCCGCTGCTGTGCCGCACCAAAGTGCGGGTGGCGCGAGAACAGGTCCGCTGCCCAGTTGACGAACACCCGCACCTTGGCCGACAGGTGCCGGTTCTGCGGATACATCGCCGAGATCGGCAGTTCTTCGGTCTGCCAGTCGGTCATGATCTCCACCAGCCGGCCGCTGGCCACATAGGGCTCGGCCATGGCGCGCGAGACCCGTGCCACGCCGTGGCCTTCCAGCGCGCAGCCCATGTAGACATCGGCATCGTTGGTGGAAATGGCCGATGGCAGCAACACCTCGCTGCGCTCCATGCCGCGCGCCATGGGCCACGGCATCTCACGGCCGGTGCGGTTGGACAGGAAATTGACCGCCTTGTGCTGGGCCAGCTCGGCCAGGTCGTGTGGGGTGCCGAAGCGGTTCAGGTAGATCGGCGAGGCGTAGAACGCCAGTTGCACATGGCCGATGCGGCGGGCCACCATGGATTCCTCGACCGGCGTGCCCACGCGCAGCACCACGTCCACGCCTTCCTGCAGCAGGTCGATCGGCTTGCCGTTGATGGTCAGGTTCAGCTTCAGGTCCGGGTAGGCCTGGAAGAATTCATGCAGGTGGGGCACCAGCACCAGCTGCGCCAGCCCCGCGGTGGTGTCCACCGACAGCGTGCCGCGCGGCGAGTTATTCTGCCGCGTCAGCGACTGCTCGGCCTCCTCGACATCGGCCAGGATGCGCACGCACCGTTCGTAATAGGCCGCGCCGTCGTTGGTCACGCTGATGCGGCGCGTGGTCCGGTGCAGCAGCTTGACGCCCAGGTGGGTTTCCAGGTTCTGGATCAGGCGGGTCAGCGTGGCCTTGGGCAAGTCCATCGATTCCGCGGCGCGCGCAAAGCTGCCGACGTCCACGACCCGGGTGAATGCCTGCATTGATACGAGACGGTCCATGATGAGGTTCCGACGATAGATCCGAACGGCGTGCCGCGCGCGCTCGTGACGCACGTGGCCATGCTGGTTGTTGTTGTGGGGAGTCTGCGGGCTGGCTGGTACTGGGACTGCGCGCTGGCTGGGCGCGGGTTCCGGCATGGATTCTGATCGGGCGCGCACCGGCCTGGCAGACCGCCACGCGTGCCGAGAGCCGCAGTGAATCACAAAATCCAAGACCTTGTCATGCGTGGGGATATGCCGTTTCAGTGGCATGACGAGGCGGTTTGCGATTATTCCAATCCCGGAACAGTGCATTGGCGATCTCTCGCTTTATCCCATCCTCGTCAATCACCATAATCCGTTGCATCGCAACACTCAAGCGCATTGTTTCTTTCGTGCGCCAATGCCATGTCCCAGAAGCCAGGCCAACGCCCTGATGCAGCCAGCGCCGCCACTGCCCCCACGGCAGCCGGGCAGGGGCAGGCGCGCGTGGCCGAGCATACGGTGACCAGCGACGGGCGCGAGATCCTGGTGCGGGTGTGCTACCCGGCGGGCTATCCGGCGCCGGGTGCCGAGGGCGCGCCCCTGCTGCCCTGGCTGGTGTACCTGCATGCCGGCGGCTTTGTCGAAGGCGGCCTGGAACACGCATGCAAGCTGGTGCAGGACCTGGCCACCACGGTGCCGGCGGTGGTGGTAACGCCGGCGTATTCGCTGGCGCCGGACCATCCGTTCCCGGCGGCGCCGGAGGACGCGCACAGCACGGTGCAGTGGGTGCTGCGCAATGCCCGGCGCCTGAAGCTGGACAAGACCCGCTTTGCGCTGGTGGGCGAGGAGGCCGGGGGCAACCTGGCGATCGCGCTGGCGCAGATGCTGCGCGACCGCGGCACCGCGCAACCGCGCGGGCAATGGCTGATCCGCCCGGTGACGGACCCGTGCCTGCAGCATGCCTCTTGCGCGGGGTTCGACGGCGGGCAGGTGCCGATGGACACCCTGCGGCGCTTGGCCGACAACTATCGCGACTACCTGCCGACGCCGGCGGATACGGTGCATCCGTATGCCGCCCCGGCGCTGGCCTCGCGCCTGGCCGGGCTGCCGCCCACGCTGGTCCAGGTGGCTGAATACGACGCGCTGCGTGCCGAGGGCGAAGCCTTCGCCGGGCGCCTGGCCAAGGCCGGTGTGCCGGCCCAGGCCATGATCATGCCCGGCGCCTGCGGCGACGGCGTGGAAGAGGCCCATGACAGCTGTCAGGCATGGGTCGACGAAGGTGCGCGGTTCCTGCGGCGATGTCTGGCCGCGGCCGACGATACCTCATCCCTGACTGAACGCCGCGCTGACGCCAACGCCAGCCGGCCTGGAGCCAAGCCCGCCGGCTGAGCCGCTCCAGACAACCGCCAGCCGGCTCTGTTTCGGCCAGAGCCAGGACCGCCGCAATACGCAAGCGGTCCTAAGTCCGACCATCAGTTTGGCCATGGTTCCGGTCCGCCCACGCGGACCGGCAGGCGGCGTTCGGCCATTTGCTTTTCCGGTTGAAGAAAACCCGATCCAGGAGTTTGAGAAATGCAGCAGCAGAAACGACGTACCCTGATTGCCCTCGCCATCGTCTTGGTGCTGGGCGCCGGCGTGGCCGGCTCGATCCTGCGCCCGTGGCATAGCGGTGAAGCTCATGCCAACACCCCGCCGCCCGCGCCGGCGATTGAAGTGGCCGCTGTGGTCGGCCAGACCATCACCGAGTGGGACGAGTTCTCCGGACGGATCGAGGCCGTGGAGCGCGTAGAGATCCGTCCGCGCGTCGGCGGCACCATTGACGCCGTGCACTTCCGCGAAGGCGCGCTGGTGAAGAAGGGCGATCCGCTCTTCACCATTGACCCGCGTCCTTATGCCGCGGAAGTCGCCCGTGCCGACGCCGCGCTGGCCGCGGCGCAGGTGCGCGCCGCCCACGCGCAGAGCGAACAGACGCGCGCCCAGCGGCTGCTGGATGACAACGCCATCTCGAAGCGCGAGTTCGACGAGCGCATCAACGCGGCCCGCGAAACCAGTGCCAACGTGCGCGCCGCGCAGGCGCAGCTGGAAACCGCACGCCTGAACCTGGCCTACACTCGCATCACCGCGCCGGTGGCCGGGCGCGTGTCGCGCGCCGAGATCACCGTCGGCAACCTGGTGGCACCGGGCGCGGCCTCGCCGGCGCTGACCACGGTGGTATCGGTGTCGCCGGTCTATGCCAGCTTCGAGATCGACGAGCAGAGCTACCTGCGCTACACCGCGCCGGGTGCCGGCGGTGGCCAGCCCAACCTGCCGGTCTACCTGGGCCTGGCCAACGAGGACGGCAATCCGCATGAGGGCAAGATCCAGTCGGTCGACAACCGCCTGGACCCGCGCAGCGGCACCATCCGCGTACGCGCGGTGTTCCAGAACGAAGACGGACGCCTGCTGCCGGGCCTGTACGCCAAGGTCAAGCTGGGCGGCGGCGCGCCGCATGCGGCGGTGCTGGTCAATGACCGCGCCGTCGGCACCGACCAGGGCAAGAAGTTCGTGCTGGTGGTCGACAAGACCAACAAGCTGGTCTACCGCGAAGTGGAACTGGGGCCCAACCATGACGGCTTGCGCGTGGTGCGCAAGGGCCTGAAGCCGGGCGAGACCATCGTCGTCAATGGCCTGCAGCGCGTGCGCCCGGGCGACACGGTCCAGCCCAAGCCGGTGGCCATGGCCTTCCGCAGCGAACTGGAACCGCGCGGCACCACGCCCGACCGCAAGCAGGCCGCCAGCGGCAAGGCCAGTGCCGAAGGCGACGACGGCAAGCCCGTGATCTGATCCCCGGACCCGAGCAACCAGCACAGCCAGACAACTCCAGCGCTCCCCGTGATGTGGATGGCGCCCGCTTCAGCGGGCCGCCAGGGGAGCCGCTACGCCAACGCAGGCAGAGACCAAGATGAATCTCTCTAAATTCTTTATCGACCGCCCCATCTTCGCGGGGGTGCTGTCGGTGCTGATCTTCCTGATTGGCGCCATATCGATGTTCAAGTTACCGATCTCGGAGTACCCGGAAGTGGTGCCGCCGTCGGTGGTGGTGCGTGCGCAGTTTCCGGGCGCCAACCCCAAGGTGATTGCCGAGACGGTGGCTTCGCCGCTGGAAGAGCAGATCAACGGCGTCGAGGACATGCTGTACATGTCTTCGCAGTCCAACAGCGACGGCCTGCTCACGCTGACCGTGACCTTCAAGCTGGGCACCGACCCGGACAAGGCCCAGCAGCTGGTGCAGAACCGCGTCTCGCAGGCCGAGCCGCGCCTGCCGGAAGACGTGCGCCGGCTGGGCATCACCACGGTCAAGAGCTCGCCGGACCTGACCATGGTGGTCCACCTGGTCTCGCCCAACGACCGCTATGACATGACCTACCTGCGCAATTACGCGGTGATCAACGTCAAGGACCGGCTGGCGCGCCTGCAGGGCGTGGGCCAGGTGCAGCTGTTCGGCTCAGGCGACTACGCCATGCGCGTGTGGCTGAACCCCGAGAAGATGGCCGAGCGCCAGCTTGCCACCAGCGACGTGGTCAAGGCCATCCGCGAGCAGAACGTGCAGGTGGCGGCCGGCGTGATCGGCCAGTCGCCGGCGCTGCCGGGCGCGGACCTGCAGCTGTCGGTCAATGCGCAGGGCCGCCTGAGCACGGTGGAGGAGTTCGGCGACATCGTCGTGCGCACTTCCGCCGACGGTGCCGTCACCTACCTGAAGGACGTTGCCCGCATCGAGCTGGGCGCGTCGGAATACGCGCTGCGCTCGCTGCTGGACAACAAGCCGGCGGTGGCCATCCCCATCTTCCAGGCGCCGGGCTCCAACGCCATCCAGATCTCCGATGACGTGCGCAAGACCATGGAGGAGCTGAAGCAGAACTTCCCGGACGGCATCGACTACAGCATCGTCTACGACCCCACGCAGTTCGTGCGCCACTCGATCGAGGCAGTGACGCATACGCTGTTCGAGGCCATCGCGCTGGTGGTGCTGGTGGTGATCCTGTTCCTGCAGACCTGGCGCGCGTCGATCATCCCGCTGCTGGCGGTGCCGGTGTCGATCGTAGGTACCTTCGGGCTGATGCATGCGTTCGGCTTTTCGATCAACGCGCTGTCGCTGTTCGGGCTGGTGCTGGCGATTGGTATCGTCGTCGATGACGCGATCGTGGTGGTGGAAAACGTCGAGCGCAATATCGAAGAGGGGCTGACGCCGAAGGAGGCCACCTACAAGGCCATGCGCGAAGTCAGCGGCCCCATCATCGCCATCGCGCTGACGCTGATCGCCGTGTTCGTGCCGCTGGCCTTCATGACGGGCCTGACCGGCCAGTTCTACAAGCAGTTCGCGCTGACCATCTCGATCTCGACCATCATCTCGGCGTTCAACTCGCTGACGCTGTCGCCGGCGCTGTCGGCACTGCTGCTCAAGAGCCATGACGCGCCCAAGGACTGGCTGTCGCGCTGGATGGACCGCGTGTTCGGCGGCTTCTTCAAGCGCTTCAACCGCTTCTTCGGCCGCAGCGCTGAAAGCTATGGCCGTGGCGTGAAGGGCGTGATCCGCCGCAAGGGCTCGGTATTCGGGGTCTACGCGGTGATGCTGGTGCTGACCTGGGGCGTGTTCCAGCTGGTGCCCAAGGGCTTTGTGCCGGCGCAGGACAAGCAGTACCTGGTGGGCTTTGCCAAGCTGCCGGACGGCGCGACGCTGGACCGCACCGAGGACGTGATCCGCAAGATGAGCGACATCGCGCTCAAGCATCCGGGCGTGGAATCGGCGGTGGCCTTCCCGGGCCTGTCGATCAACGGCTTCACCAACAGCCCGAGTGCCGGCATCGTGTTCGCCACGCTCAAGCCGTTCGAGGAGCGCAAGACCAAGGAACTGTCCGGCGCGGCGATTGCGGCCGACCTGAACCAGAAGTACGCGGCCGTCCAGGATGCCTTTATCGCGGTGTTCCCGCCGCCGCCCGTGCAGGGCCTGGGCACCATCGGCGGCTTCAAGCTGATGATCGAGGACCGTGCGGCGCTGGGCTATGACGCGCTGTTCGAGGCCACCAACGCGTTTGCCAACAAGGCGCGCGCCACGCCCGAGCTGAGCGGCATCTTCAGCAACTACCAGGTCAACGTGCCGCAGCTCGACGTCAAGCTGGACCGCGTCAAGGCCAAGCAGCTGGGCGTGCCGGTGACCGAGGTGTTCGACACGCTGCAGACCTACCTGGGCTCGGCCTATGTCAACGACTTCAACAAGTTCGGCCGGACCTACCAGGTCAAGGTGCAGGCAGACGCGCCGTTCCGCGCCCATGCCGAGGACATCCTGCAGCTGAAGACGCGCAACGCCGCCGGCGACATGGTGCCGCTGTCGTCGCTGGTGCAGGTCAAGCAAGGCTTTGGTCCGGACAGCGTGGTGCGCTACAACGGCTTTACCGCCGCCGACATGAACGGCGGGCCCGCGCCCGGGTTCTCGTCGGGCCAGGCCCAGGCCGCGGCCGAGCGCATTGCCGCCGAGACGCTGCCCAAGGGCATGAAGTTCGAATGGACCGAGCTGACCTACCAGGACATCCTGGCCGGCAATGCGGGGGTGTGGATCTTCCCGCTGTGCGTGCTGCTGGTGTTCCTGGTGCTGGCTGCCCAGTATGAAAGCCTGACGCTGCCGCTGGCGGTGATCCTGATCGTGCCGATGAGCCTGCTGGCGGCGATGACCGGGGTGTGGCTCACGCGTGGGGACAACAACATCTTCACGCAGATCGGCTTCATCGTGCTGGTCGGCTTGTCAGCGAAGAACGCGATTCTGATCGTGGAGTTTGCGCGCGAGCTGGAGCATCACGGCCGCACCGTGGTGCAGGCCGCGATCGAAGCCAGCCGCCTGCGCCTGCGCCCGATCCTGATGACCTCGTTCGCTTTCATCATGGGCGTGGTGCCGCTGGTGATCTCCACCGGCGCCGGCTCCGAGATGCGCCATGCCATGGGCGTGGCAGTGTTCGCGGGCATGCTCGGCGTGACCTTCTTCGGGCTGTTCCTGACGCCGGTGTTCTATGTGGCGCTGCGCCTGCTGGCCACGCGCGGCCAGCGCCGCGCGGCTACGCAAGAGCAAAGCGCGCAACTGACTGCATCGGCTGAATAATGGTGATCAACATGAATGCCCCTGCATTTTCGACAACAAATTGGCTGCCTAAGCTGGCGACACTGGCGGCAGCGCTAGTCCTTGCGGGTTGCTCGCTGGCCCCGACTTACAAAGTGCCCGAAACGGCCACCGTGCCGGCCTTCAAGGAGGCTGAGGCCGCCCAGGCCGAAGGCGCGCAATGGAAGACCGCGACGCCGGCCGAAGGCCAGCATCGCGGCGAATGGTGGAAGATCTTCGGCGATGCCGAACTGGACCGCCTGATCGACGCGGCTGGCAGCTCCAACCAGGATCTGGCGATTGCCGCTGCCCGCCTGAAGCAGGCACGCGCCTTCACGGGTGCCACTGAGGCGGACCTCTACCCGCAACTGAGCGTCGGGCTGGACCCGACGCGCAGCCAGCCGTCGGCGGCCTCGCAGGGTCTGCCCGACGGCACGCGGGTCTCGCCGCAGACGGTGCTGAAGGCACGCGCCTTCGCCAGCTATGAGCTTGACCTGTTCGGCCGTGTCGCGTCCAGCGTCAATGCCGCCCGCGCCGAAGGCGAGGCCGCGGAGGACCTGTATCGGTCGGTGCAGCTGGCGCTGCAGGCCGACGTGGCGCAGGCGTACTTTGCGCTGCGCACGCTGGACAGCGAGCGCGACCTGCTCAACGCCACCATCAGGCTGCGCGAGGATGCGCTGTCGCTGCTGAAGAAGCGCTATGACGCCGGTGAAACCACCGACCTCGATCCCGCCCGTGCCGAAGCTGAACTCGGCACCGCGCGCGCGGACCTGGCCGGCATCGAGCGCCGCCGCGCCAACCAGGAGCATGCGCTGGCGGTGCTGACCGGCGTGCCGCCGGCGGCATTCTCGCTGCAGGCGCGCCCGTTCGACGCCGCGCCGATCGCGGTTCCCGCCGGGCTGCCGTCCGAACTGCTGGAGCGGCGCCCCGACATCGCCGCGGCGGAACGCCAGATGGCCGCGGCCAACGCGCGCATCGGCGTTGCCAAGGCGGCGTTCTTCCCGCGCATCACGCTGACCGGGCTGTTCGGCTTTGAATCGGCGGACCTGTCGAACCTGTTCAAGTGGTCGTCGCGCACCTGGATGCTGGGGCCGCTGATCGGCTCCACCATCGCACAGACCGTGTTCGATGGCGGCCGCAACAGCGCCAACCTCGCCGGTGCCCGTGCCGCGCATGAGGAAACCGTGGCCGGCTACCGGCAGACCGTGCTGGTGGCGTTCCGCGAGGTGGAAGACAGCCTGGCGGACGTGCGCTGGCTCAGCCAGCAGGCCGGCGCGCTGGACGGCGCACTTGGCGGCGCCCGGCGCGCAGCGCGGATCTCGCGCAGCCGCTATGACGCCGGCGCGGTCGATTACCTGACGGTGATCGATGCCGACCGCACCGTGCTGCAGTCGCAGCGCGAGGCCAACCAGGTGGCCGGCCTGCGCGCTGCCGCAACGGTGTCGCTGATCCGCCGGCTGGGCGGCGGCTGGGGCCCGCTGCCGGAGACGGTGGCGGCCGTGCCGGCGCCGGCGGCCGAGGGCGCGCCGGCCTCACAGGCCCGCTAAGCCGCGCGGGACTGGCGCGATGCTTCCCAGTCACTACACTGGAAGCATCGCGCCATGCGTACGGGATGCACGGGTGCGCCCCGGATGCGTCCTGTCCCGCCGCCATGCTTGTTCGACACAGGAAACCGTTCTGGGGACTGATCTTCGCCGCGATCACCGTGGGCATGCTGCTGGCGCCGCTGCCCTGGTCCGACCGCACCGCCATCCATGACGAGGTGGTGATTGCCCGCCCGGCGGCCCAGGTGTTCGACTACGTGTCGACGCCGCGGCACTGGCCGGAATGGCATCCGGCCTCGCTTGGGGTGGCGGGAGCGACCGACCATCCGCTGGGGCAGGGCGAGCGCGTGACCGAGACCTTCATGGTCGCGCAGCGCGGTGGCGCGGTGGTCTGGACCGTTATCGAAAGCCAGCGGCCGCGCACGTGGTCGATCGAGGGTGTGGCCGACGGGCGCAGGGTCGGCACCATCACCTACCGGCTTACGCCCGCCATGACGCCGTCGCTGACCCCATCGGCCGAACGCACGCGCATCGAGCGGGAATTCCGCTACCGGTCGCCTACGCTGCTCTTTGCGCTGATCAACCGCCTGATGTTGCGCGAGCGCGTCCAGGCCGAGTCCACCGTAGCCGTGCGCCGGCTCAAGGCGCTGCTGGAGGCGCCCGCTGCCGCCATCGCCTTGCGCGAGGCACCGATCCGGCCTAAGTTGGAGCCATCCCTCAATGCGTCCAGCGAGGCCCGTATGCCGTTCCAGCTGCAATCGACCGCATTCGCCCCGGGTGGCGAGATCCCCGCAGAGCACACCTGCGAAGGCGCCGATATTTCCCCGCCGCTTGCCTGGACCGGCCTGCCGCCCGGCACGGCCAGCCTGGCGCTGATCGTCGACGATCCCGATGCACCCGATCCCGCCGCGCCGAAAATGACATGGGTCCACTGGCTGCTCTACAACCTGCCGGCCCATGCCGAGGCGCTGCCGGGGGACATCGGCAAGGCCGGGCTGCCCGCCGGCACGCGCGACGGGCTGAACGACTGGCACCGCGCCGGCTATGGCGGCCCATGCCCGCCGATCGGCCGGCACCGCTACTTCTTCAAGCTCTATGCGCTGAACGCGGCGTTGCCGGACCTGGGGATGCCTGACAAGGCGGCGCTGGAGCGGGCGATGCGGGGCCATATCCTGGCCACCGCAGAGTTGATCGGCACTTACCAGAAGCTGCAGCGCTAGGACGCGGTGCGGCCGGAGGCTACATCATGTCGCACCGAATGCTTCGCCTCGATGCCCGTGGGCCGTGGTGGCGGCTGGCGGCTGTCGTGGCGCTGGCACTGCTGGCCGTGGCCGGCCCGCTGCGCGCCCAGCCACATGAATCCGGCCCGATCACCATCGGCGGTTCGGCGCAGGTGCAGGGGCCGCTGACCGTGCACGGCAAGCTGGTTGTCGCCGGACACGTCTATGCCAGCGGTCCGCTCACCGCGGCGTACTTCACCGGACCCGCCAGCGCGCGCGGGCTGCCGTACGGCGGCGGCTATCTCAAGGTCTTCAACGGCCCGGTGACGGTGCATGGCGACATGGTGGTCAGGGGCGATCTGAGCGTGGCCGGCCCGCTGACCGTGGACGGCCCCATTGCCGCCAGCGGCGGCATCGATGCCGACGGGCCGATGCGCGAGCGCGAATACGGACGCTGAAAGCGCGCACCGGCGCCATGCAGGCTGCTGCATTGCCTGCCAGTGTTGCACAATACCGGCTTTGCAATTCTTGCATCGACCGGGGACACCGCATGACAAAGCAGGGCGCACTGGGCCTGAGGGGCATCGCATTGTTTGAAGCCGCCAAGGGCTTGCTGGTGATCGTGGCCGGCCTGGGCCTGGCTGCACTGCTGCACCGCGACGCCCAGGCGCTGGCGGAAGCCATCATCCAGCGCATTCACGTCAACCCGGCCAGCCGCTATCCCACCATCTTCCTGTCCTTGCTTGCGCATCCCGACAACGCGCGCCTGTGGGCCATCGGCGGCTCTGCCGCGGTCTATGCGCTGATGCGCTTTGCCGAAGCGTACGGGCTCTGGCGCGGGCTTGCATGGGGCAACTGGATCGGGGTGTGGTCTGGCGGCATCTACATTCCGCTGGAACTGTACGAGGCCCTGGTCCACCCCAGCTGGCTGCATGGCACGCTGGCGGCAGCCAACCTGCTGGTGGTGCTTTACCTGGCGCGGGGGCTGCTGGCGAAGTCGACCACCAAGGGGTCGTGATCTGACGAACGGTAGGGGTCGGGCGCGTAGTGGCCCGGCACCGCAGGCGCACCCGGCGCCGGGGCGTAGGAGAAGGCCGGGGGCTCGTCGGCATTGATATGCCAGGCATGCACGGCGATGACATGCCGGGCCGCGACGGCATCGGCAAGCACATGATCGAGATAGCCGGCCTGGCCGTTGTAGACGTAGCTGTAGGCCGGCTTGCCGGCGAATTCCGCAACCATGTCGGCGTAGCCGTGGCGCGCCAGCACGCGCACGGGGTCTTCCATCGCATAGCTGTTCAGGTCGCCGATCACCAGCACGCCCGCGCCGGGCACGCCCGTCGGCGTCGCGCCCAGCCATTCGGCCAGCGCGTGGGCGGCCTGCACGCGCGCGGGATTCCAGCAACCCTGGCCATCGCCCTGGTCGGCCT
The DNA here is from genome assembly GCF_000219215.1 of Cupriavidus necator N-1. Taxonomy (NCBI): domain Bacteria; kingdom Pseudomonadati; phylum Pseudomonadota; class Betaproteobacteria; order Burkholderiales; family Burkholderiaceae; genus Cupriavidus; species Cupriavidus necator. The sequence continues at coordinate 1,155,038 of NC_015723.1, forward strand.
GCGTGCCGGTGGCTTCGGTGCACGTCTTGGATTTGAAATGATTGACCACGACCGTGACCGGCGCGCCGCCAGCTGTCGCGCGGAAGGTGCCGGCCAGCGGCTGGCGGCTGCGCTCGCCCAGCCAGGTGGTGGCCGCACGCCCGGCGGGCACGGCGGTGCGGGCGTTGTACAGCAGGCCGACCGCAATGGCATCGCTGCCAAGCGCCGGCGTGCCGGCGTCGAGCACGCGCCAGTCCGGCCCGAGCCGCGTGGCCAGTTGGCGGATTGCGCTGTACTGGCCGTAGCCGTCGTTTTCTGCCTCCATCACGCCGATCACGTCCGCATCCAGCCCCCGCAGCGCGGCGAGCAGCTTGGCTTGCTGGCGCGCCAGCGCCTCGGCGCCCTGCGCGCCGCGGTTGCCGGGGGCATCGAAGCCGCCGCCCTGGCCGTCACCGTTGAAGTAGTTCTGCAGATTGAAGGCGGCCACGCGCAGCGTGGTGGCCGGATGTCTTGACGGCGCGCCGCGGCGCGGGTTGGTGGCCTGGAACACCGGCGCGCTCGCACCGGGCACCGGCTGCACGCGCCACTGCCCGTGGCGTTTTTCCAGCACCCCCTGGACGCCGCTGACCGTGTCCCCGGCACGCACCGGATGGTCCGCGGCCAGGCGCGGTGGCGGGTAGGGCACCGCGGCGGGATACTGGCGCGTCGAGCCATCGTCAAGCAACAGCCGGTTGCGGGCGTTGGCGGCGGCGGCTTGTCTGGCGGCCGTGCCCGGCAGTGCCTGTTGCGTCGGTGCGATGGGCCGGCCGTCGCTCAGCGCCAAGGTGCCATAGCGACCAAGTTCATGGGTGTCGGCAACCGTCAGCGTCTGCGGCAGGCGCACCAGCATGCCTTCACGCGCGGCAAGACCGGATTCGCCGGCGACCGGCAAGGTCACCGTCTGCGGCGTCACCGCCATGCCGCGCGCGCACACCGCCAGCGGGCCGGACAGCACCAGCTGCGTCTGCCCGAATTTCTCTTCGACCCTTCCGGACACGCGCACCATGTCGCCGGCGCGTGCCGTGGTGCGTGGCGCATAGACGAACAGGCCTTCCGACACGCCGGGCCGGTGCAGGCGTTGCGCGTCCGCGGTCTGCAGGAAGAAACCGCGCAGGCCGCCATCGCCGCTGAAGTCCGCGGTGACGACGGCCTCTACCTCCACCACGCTGCCCGCGAGCGGTGACGTCGCGGCTGCACTCTGGATCTCGGCAATCGGCGTCGCAGGCGTGCCGCATGGCTGCGATGCAGCATGCGCGCCCGCCATGCAGGTCAAGGCGAGGGCGGGCAATACGGCCCGGGCGAGGTGGCGCTTGCGCAGGGACAATCGCATGGCGTTATCGGCAGGTAGTGGCAGGGTGGACGATGCTAACCGCCGCGTGTAACGGAATGCTTGCAGCAGGCACGCGGCCCCGCGATCGTGCTAAGGTAGCAGACACCCGCCGGTGCGCCGGCTTCTACTCCATTGGTAAAACCACCATGATCAAGGAAATCGCACAACTCACCATCAAGCCCGGCATGGACAAGCAGCTGGAGCAGGGCGTGAGCCAGGCCACGCCGCTGTTCCTGCGCTCGCGCGGCTGCCACGGCGTGCAGCTGTTCCGCTCGATCGAGCAGCCGGAACACTACACGCTGGTGGTGGAATGGGAGACGGTGGAAGACCACATGGTCCATTTCCGCGAGTCGCCCGAGTTCCAGCAATGGCGAGCCCTGGTGGGCGAAACCTTTGCCGCGCCGCCGAACGTGCATCACGTGGCCAAGGTCCTGTAAGCGCGCACCATGAGCACCCGGCCGGAACGTCCCCGCCATTTCTCGATGCTGCGCGAGCTGCAGCTGGCCGATGTCTTTACGCTGGGCAACGCGGCCTGCGGCATGGGGTCGGTGTTCTTCGCCATGTTCTACGTGGCCGACCAGCAGCTGTCGCATTTCTTCACGGCGGCGGCGCTGGCGCCGCTGGCCTTTATCTTCGATGTGCTGGACGGCCGCATCGCGCGCTGGCGCCATGCGCATTCTGCGCTGGGGCGCGAGCTGGATTCGCTGGCCGACGTGATCTCGTTCGGCGTCGGGCCGGCCACGCTGGCCTTTGCCGCCGGCATGCGCGGCGGCTGGGACCTGGCCGTGCTGATCTACTTTGTCTGCTGCGGCGTGAGCCGGCTGGCGCGCTTCAACGTCACCGCCGAATCGCTGGCCGAGGGCAGCGACAGCGGCAAGGTGGCCTACTTCGAAGGCACGCCGATCCCGACCAGCGTGCTGCTGACCGCGGTGCTGGCATGGTGCGCCTGGCAAGGCCAGCTGGGCGGCGAGCTGCCGGGCGGCGCGTGGGTGCTGGGACCCACGGTGCTGCATCCGCTGGTGCTGCTGTTCGCGCTGTCGGGCACGCTGATGGTCAGCAAGACGCTGCGCATTCCCAAGTTCTGATCCGCCGGGGGCCTCAGGCAGGCACCGCGTTTCCCGCCTCAGGGCCTGCTGGCCGCGTGATGACCTGCCCGTTGCGCGACCCGCTGTGCGCGCCGTGCTGCCAGGTAATGGCGCCGTTGACGATCACGGTGTCGATGCCTTCGGCTGGCCGGGTGGGGGTCTCGTAACTGGCGGCATCGCGCACGTTGGCCGCATCGAAAACGACGATGTCGGCATGGTGGCCCACGGAGAGCGTACCGCGCCGGTGCAGGCCGAAGTTGCGCGCCGTCAGCCCGGTCATTTTCCAGACCGCCGTCTCCAGCGGGAACAGGCCGACCTCGCGGCAGTAGTGCCCCAGTACGCGCGGGAAGGTGCCCCACAGGCGCGGATGCGGGCTGGTGCCGACGGGGATGCCGTCTGAGCCGATCATGGTTTCGTCGAAGGCAAGGATGCGCTGGACGTCGTCCTCGTCCATCTGGAAGTAGATCGCGGTGCCCGGCTGCAGGCGGCGCGCGGCTTCTTCCTTGGGCACGCCCCATTCCCTGGCGATGTCGTCGAGGTCGCGGCCCGCGCATTCGGGGTGCGGCTGGCTGGCGGCGATCAGCACCCGGCCGTCGAGCATGCCGCGGTCGGTGCGGATCATGGTGGAGCCGGCCGTGTACGGGTAGCAGTCGAGCGACACGCACTGGTGCTTCATGGCCTCGCGGATAAAGGGCAGGGTTACCTGGCTCATGCCAAAGTTGGCCTGCCTCTGCACCTTGTGGTGCGACACCACCACCGGCACGTCGAGCTCGCGGCCGATGCGGAAGGTCTCGTCGAGCGAGGCCATGACGTGGTCGGACTCGTCGCGCATATGCGTGACGTAGAGTGCCTTGCGGGCACTGAGCGGCCGGCAGACTTCAATGATCTCCTCGGTCGTCGCCATGGCGGCGGGCGGGTAGAAGGTGCCGGTCGACAGGCCGATCGCGCCGGCTTGCATGGCCTCCTCGACCAGCGCCTGCATGGCGGCGATCTCTTTGGCATCGGCTGGCCGGTCCAGCGCCGCCATGGTGACCGCGCGCAAGGTGGAATGCCCGACCATGGCGGCTACATTGACCGAGCTCGGCATGGTACGCAGCGCGTCGAGGTAGGCGGCGAAGGTGGTGAAGCGGCCTTGCTCCGGTGTGTCGATCAGGCTCAGCGGCATCGGCAAATCCATGTCGGCACGCAGCGGCGCGGCGCTGATGCCGCAGTTGCCGGCGATCACGGTGGTGACGCCCTGCGAGACCTTGAACGGCATGTTGGGTTGCGACAGCACCGCCTGGTCATCATGCGTGTGCGCGTCGATAAAGCCTGGGGCGACGATCAGGCCCGTTGCATCCAGCACCCGGTCGGCCGTGTGCCCGCCGAGGTCGCCGATCGCCGCGATGCAGCCGTCGCGCACGCCGATATCGGCGCTGAAGCGAGGTGCCTTGCTGCCGTCGATCACGGTGCCGCCGGCGATCAGCAGGTCATAGTGCGTGGCGTGTGCAGAGGTGGGGTCGGACATGGGATTCCTTTCCTGGACTGGAGCGTATCGGTCAGCGGAAATGGCAGGCCACCAGGTGGATGCCGGTGGCGGAGGGACGTTCGGTCAGCAAGGGGGCCTGCTCCTTGCAGCGGGCTTGCGCATGCGGGCAGCGCGTGTGGAAGCGGCAGCCCGCCGGCGGATTGGCCGGGCTGGGCGGATCGCCCTGCAGCAGCAGGCGCCGGGCGGGCTTGCGCGGGTCGGGCACCGGCACGGCGGACAGCAGGATCTCCGTATAGGGGTGGCGCGGCGCCGAGAACAAGGTGTCGCGGTCGGCCAGTTCGACGATCTGGCCGAGGTACATCACGGCGACCCGGTGGCTGATATGGCGTACCACGGCCAGGTCGTGCGCGACGAACAGGTAGGCGATGCCGAACTCGGCCTGCAGGTCCATCAGCAGGTTGACCACCTGCGCCTGGACGGAGACATCGAGCGCAGATACCGGCTCGTCGCAGACGATGAGCTTTGGGTTCAGTGCCAACGCGCGCGCGATGCCCAGCCGCTGGCGCTGGCCGCCGGAGAACTCGTGCGGGAACTTGCGCACGGCTTCGGGCCGCAGGCCGACCTTGCTGAACAGCCATTGCACGCGCTCGTTACGCTCGGCACGCGACTGCAGGCCGAAGTTGCGCAGCGGCTCGCCCACGATCTCGCCCGCCGTCAGCCGCGGGCTGAGCGAGGCATAGGGGTCCTGGAAGATGATCTGCAGGTCGCGCCGGCGCTGCCGCATGGCGCTTGCCGGCAGGCCCAGCAGTTCCTCGCCGTCGAGCTGCACCGAGCCTGAAGTCGGCTCGATCAGGCGCAGCACCGACTTGGCAGTGGTGGTCTTGCCGCAGCCGGATTCGCCGACCAGCGAGAGCGTCTCGCCGCGCTCCACGGTGAAGGACACGCCGTCCACAGCCTGGATCGGAGGCCTGCCCGGTGCCAGCCAGCGCCGCGGTGCGAGGTAGTGTTTCTTCAGGCAGTCGACCTTGAGCAGGGGCGTTGGCGTGGCGGAGGTCGTGATCATGCGATGGCTTCCTGGGCTTGTGGGTTGCATTCGATGCGGCCTTCCTCGACGGCGAAGCAGGCCACCGCATGGTCGCCGCCGTGGCGTGTGAGCTGCGGCAGCTCGCGCGCGCAGCGCGCGTTGGCATGCGTGCAGCGTGCCGCGAAGGCACAGCCGCGGCGCGCTTCCTGTGGCGATGGCACCAGGCCGGGGATCTCGGCCAGGCGCCGGCTGCGGGTGTTCATCGATGGCATTGATGCCATCAATGCGCGGGTGTAGGGGTGCAGCGGGCGGTCGAACAGCTCAGTGACGCTGGCTTCCTCGACCTTGAGCCCGGCGTACATCACGATCACGCGGTCGCAGCATTCGGCCACCACGCCCAGGTCGTGCGTGATCATCACCACGCCCATGCCCAGTTCCTGCTGCAGGCGGCGGATCAGGTCCAGGATCTGCGCCTGGATGGTCACATCGAGCGCCGTGGTGGGTTCGTCGGCAATCAGCACCTCGGGATTGCAGGCCAGCGCCAGCGCGATCATCACACGCTGGCGCATGCCGCCCGAAAGCTGGTGCGGGTACTCGTTGACGCGGCGTTCGGGCTCGGGGATCTGCACCAGCCGCAGCATTTCCACTGCGCGCCGGAGCGCGACGGCGCGGCTCGCGCCCTGGTGCAGTTGCACGGTTTCGGCAATCTGGCGGCCAATCGTCAGCACCGGGTTCAGCGAGGTCATCGGCTCCTGGAAGATCATCGAGACGCGATTGCCGCGGATGCGGCGCATCTCGCGTTCGCTGAGCAGCAACAGGTCCGTGCCGCGCAGCCGCACAGCGCCGCGGATGCGTGCCGGCGGCGTGGGCAGCAGCCGCATGATGGACAGCGCTGTCACGCTCTTGCCGCAGCCTGACTCGCCCACCACGCCCAGCGTCTGGCCGGCGCGCACGGTGTACGAGACGCCGTTGACCGAGCGGGCCGGCCCGGTGAGCGTGTCGAAATGCGTATGGAGATCCTCCACTTCGAGCAGCGGCTCGCCCGTGGCCGGCGTAACGTGGGACAGCGCGCGCGACATCGTGATGGTCATGGTTGCGCTCCCGGATTCAGAGTTGCCGCGCCAGGCGCGGATCCAGCGCGTCGCGCAGGCCGTCGCCGAGCAGGTTGATGGCCAACACCGTCGCGGCCAGCAGGATGCCCGGGTACAGGATGATGTGGAAGGCCACGGCCACGAAATTGCGCCCCTCGGCCATCATGTTGCCCCAGCTCGGCATCTGGGCGGGCACGCCGACGCCGAGGAAAGACAGCGCGGCTTCCGTGAGCACGGCAGTGGCGGCCACGAAAGTAGCCTGAACGATCAGCGGCGCCACCATATTAGGCACCACGTGGCGCACCAGGATCACCGGCAGGCGGGTGCCGACCGCATGCGCCGCCTCGACGTAGAGCTGCTCGCGCAGGGTCAGCGCCAGCGAGCGCACCAGCCGCACCACGCGCGGCACCTCGGGTATGGCGATGGCGATGATCACCGCGCTCAGGCTGGCCTGCGTAACGGCCATCAGCGCAATCGCCAGCAGGATGCCCGGGATTGCCATCAGGCCGTCCATCACGCGCATCACCAAGGAGTCCGCCCGGCGCACGAAGCCTGCGACCAGGCCCAGCAGCACGCCGGACACGGTTGCGAGCAGCCCGACCGACAGACCCACGATCATGGATACGCGGCCGCCCCAGACCGCGCGGCTGAACACGTCGCGGCCCAGCGCGTCGGTACCGAACCAGTGCTCGGCCGATGGCGGCTGTATGCGCGCCAGCGGGTCGATGTCCTGCGGGTCGATGGTGGCAATCCAGGGCGCGCCGAGGGAGAGCACGGCGATCACCGCCAGCAGCAGCGCGCCCAGGATCAACGTGGGGTGCTTGCGCGCCCAGTGCCAGCGCGGCAGCACGAAAGGCGCATCGTCGGGTGCCGGTACGGCAGGTTCGGTCGCGGGCAGGGAAGTGGTCATGTCAGCAGGTCTCGCGGCGAAAGCCATCAGTACTTGATGCGCGGATCGAACAGCCGGTAGCTGAGGTCGATCATCAGGTTGATCAGCACGTAGACCCCGGCGGAGACCAGCAGCACGCTCTGGATCACCGGGTAGTCGTGGCGCTGCACCGAGTCGACCACCAGGCGGCCGACACCCGGGATCGCAAACACGGTCTCGGTCACGACCACGCCGCCGATCAGCAGCGCGATGCCCATGCCGACGGTGGTGGCGATCGGGATCGCCGCGTTGCGCAGCGCGTGGCCCAGCACCGGCAGCACGCCCAGGCCCTTGGCGCGCGCCGTGCGGATGTAGTCCTCGTGCAGGACTTCCAGCACGGTAGCGCGCGTCATGCGCGTCACCAGCGCGATATAGACCAGCGCCAGGTTGACGCAGGGCAGCACCAGGCTGCGCAGCCATGCGCCAGCGCCGTCGGCGAGGCGCGCATAGCCCTGTACCGGGAACCAAGGCAACTGGATGGCAAAGGCGTAGACCAGCAGGTAGCCCACCAGGAACACCGGCAGCGAGAATGCCAGCACCGCGAACAGCATCACCAGCCGGTCGACCCAGCTGCCGGCGCGGTATGCGGCCAGCGTTCCCAGTGGCACCGCGACCAGCAAGGTCAGCAGCATGGTCAGCGCGGCGACGGAGACGGTCGGCTCCAGCCTCTGTGCCAGCAACCGGGCCACCGGCACCTGGGTGAAGATGGAGGTGCCGAGGTCGCCGGTGGCGAGCCGGCCAAGCCACAGCAAAAACTGCCGCCACAACGGCTGGTCCAGCCCCAGTACGCCGCGCAGCCTGGCGATGTCGTCAACGGTCGCGAGGTCGCCTGCGATCAGCGCCGCCGGATCGCCCGGCGACAAGTGGATCAGCAGGAAGACCACCACGGCCACCACTGCCATCACAGGCAGCGTCGCGGCCAGGCGTCGGAGCAGGTAGCCCATTGTCGTGTTTCCCCCGGTGGTTCGTGCTTCGTGGTTATTTGTCGAGCATCCAGACCGTGGGCATGCCGGCCCACATCCTGTCGATGCCCTTGAGGCTGGCACGCGCCGCGAAGGCCGCCGAGTACTGGCCGGCGTTCACATAGGGCACCGCCTCATAGGCGCGCTTCTGGAAGGCATCGAGCAGTTCCTTGCGTTTGGCGGGCACGGTCTCGCGGATCCAGGCCGTGCGCAGTGCGTCGAGCGGCTTGTCGCAGGGCCAGCCGGGCAGGCTGGTGCCGCAGGCGGCGCCGAGGTAGGCATTGGTGATCGGGGAATCGGCATCGAACTCGCCCGCGACGGTCACGTACATATTCCAGCCCCCGGCCTCGGGCGCATCCCGCTTGGCGCGGCGCGCGCCGATGGAGGCCCAGTCCATGTTCTGCATGTCGACGTTCATGCCCATGCTGCGCATGGTCTGTGCCGCCATCAGGGCTTCAGCGTTGAGCTGGGGAATGTCGGTCGGCACAAGCAGCACCACCTTTTCGCCCTTGTAGCCCGCCGCGCCCAGCAACTGCTTGGCACGGGCCGGATCGGCCTTGCGATACGGTTCGGCGCCGGCAGCGGTATCGTTGGGGCCGCCGCAGATGAAGAAGGTGGCGCAGTAGTTGATGCGCATGTCGAGCGGGTAGCCCATGGCCGCGGTGAAGCGTTCCTGGCTGACCGCCTGCAGGAAGGCCTGGCGCACTTTCGGGTTGTTGAATGGTGGATGCAGCTGGTTCATCACCAGCACGCCCTGGTAGGCGCCGCCCGAGCCGAGCTTGATGCCGGCGTCGCCGCGCAGCGGGGTGATGTAGTCCGGCGGTACCTGCTCGATCAGGTCGACCTCGCCGCGCTTGAGCGCCGCGATGGCGCTGTTGGCGTCCGGCAGGTAGAGCCATTCGACGCGGTCCACGCGAGGCTGCTTGCTGCCGGCGAGGCCGCTCGCGGGCTCGCTGCGTGCCACGTAGTGCGGGTTGCGCACGAAGACCGCCTTGTTGCCCGGCACCCATTCGTCGCGCTTGAAGATGAAGGGGCCGGAGCCCAGCACCTCGGGCAGCGGTGCGGTGGCGGGCATCCTGGCCAGGCGCTCCGGCAGGATCACCGGGGGAAAGCCAGAGGGCTTGGCCAGCGCATCGAGCACCATGCCAAAGGGCTCCTTGAGCGTCAGCGTGAACGTGCGCACGTCGACCGCCTTCCACTCGGCGCCGGCTTCGCCCATGGCACGGCCCAGGCTGTCGCGCGCGCCCCAGCGCTGCAGCGAGGCGATCGCGTCCGCCGAGGTAACCGCGCTGCCGTCCGAGAACTTCAGGCCGGGGCGCAGGGTGAAGCTCCACTGCCGCGCATCCTTCGAGCTGCTGTACTTCTCGACCATCTGCGGTTGGGGCTTGCTCCTGGCGTCCTGCGCGAACAGGGTGTCGTAGACCATGTAGCCGAAGTTGCGCGTGATGTAGGCCGTGGTGAAGGTCGGATCGAGGATCTTCAGGTCGGCATGCGCCACGACCTTGAGCGTCTTGGTCTGCGCCAGCACGGGCAGGCTGGCGCCTGCCAGGACCAGGGCGCCCGCCGCGAGCGCGGCGGATAGGGGTCGGTTTGGTGTCATCTGCAGTCTCCGTTTTCGTCGTTGTCGTTGTTGTCGTGATCGCAGCCAGGCGGCCGGCGCTCAGGCCGCGGTGCTGTCCAGCGGCCACTTGGGCCGTTGGATCTTGCGATAGGCCAGGGTCGTGAGGTCAAGCGTGACGGCACCCGGGGCGCCCGCGTAGATCACGTGCCCTGCCACTTTCGAGTAGCAGGCGTAGAAGTGCTGCGAGGACTTGACCACGATGATCTGCTTGCGCGCCAGGTCACAGCCCAGCTGGGTGAACATGTCCGTGCCCATGGCCTGGTTGCGCAGCGTGATCAGCACGATGTCGATGCCGTTGGCTTCCACCAGCGCGCAGTCGCCCATCGGCACCGGCGCGTCGGACAGGCCGGTCATCACCATGTCGGGCAGCAGGGCCTTGACCGTGCAGTCCAGGTCCAGCGGGTCGCCGGATAGCGGACTGATCTTGCCACCGATGCGCATCGACAGGCGTGCGCCCACGCCGGCATCGAAGGCGATGCGCACCGCGATCGGGTCCCACATCGGGCCGACCGCCGCATTGCCGATGCCGCGCTCGATCATGCGGCGCAGGATAAAGGTGGAGTCGCTCGCTGCGCCGCCGCCGGGATTGTCGGCGCCGTCGGCCAGCACCACCGGCCCGGCGTCGAAGGCCAGCGCCTCGTCGAGCGAGGTGTCGATGTCCGGGTAGCGCACCGTGAGCCCGTCGCGCATGGCGATCAGTTCGTCGGCCAGTTGCCGCGCCAGCGCATCGGCCCTGGCCTGGTTGCCATCGGCGTAGACCAGCACCTTGGTGCCCATCCCTGGCACATCGCCCCATGAAAATCCATGCGCCACCGAGATCGACAGCACGCCGTCGCGCCCTTCCAGCGACTGGATGCGGTCGATGAAGCCGCGCGCCGGCTCGCGCGAGGTGTGGACCGTGACGATCATCCTGCAATCGACCACCGCCGCCACCGGGCGAACCTTGCCTTCCACCGTGGCCGCGCACAGGTCGACCAGTTCCAGCGCGCGTTCCAGCACGTCGGTATGCGGGTATTCCTTGAAGGCGACCAGCACGTCGGCGTATGCCACCATCTCGGGCGTCAGGTGGCAGTGCGGGTCCAGCTCAGCGCCGATCACCACCTCGGGTCCGACGATGGCGCGCACACGCTGCAGCAGGTCGCCCTCGCAGTCGTCATAGCCATCGGCCACCATCGCGCCGTGCAGGCCGAGCACCACCATGTCCACCGGCAGCGCCGCGCGCAGGTCGGTCAACAGTTCCTCGCGCAGGGTTTCGTAGGCATGGCGGGTGGTGGTGCCGCTGGGCTGCGCGCCGGCCACCATGCCTTCGCACAGCTGCCAGCCGCGCTCCTTGCCGCGGATCCGTGCTGCCCACAGCGGGCCTGAGAAAAACGTCATCTGGTCAGGATGCTGGCCGGCCGCGAAGTAGCCGCGGTCCCTGAAGGACGACAGGCCGGTGGGCATCGGCGCAAAGGTGTTGGTTTCGGTAGCGAGGGAGGCACTGAAGACACGCACGATGGTTGGCTCCTGGTCAGTCGGGGACTAGCGGTTGGGGGAAGACGCGATTCAGGCCGAAGCGGCCAGGCGGGCCAGGCGCGCCGGCCCGAGCATCTCGGCGCTCAGGCCGAACGAAGCGGGATGCGCCGGCACCGGCAGGCCGCGCGCCAGCGCGGCACAGGTCTCGCCCATGGCCGCCGAGGTCTGGATGCCGTAGCCGCCCTGGCCCGCCACCCAGAAGAAGCCCGGCACGGCGTCGTCGAACCCGCCCACCAGGTCGCCGTCGGCGACGAAAGAGCGCAGCCCGGCCCAGGTGCGCGCAGGGCGGCGGATCCTGAGCGAGGTCGCGGTCTCGATGCGGTCGATGGCGAGCGCGATATCCATTTCCTCGGGCTGGACGTCCTGTGGCTCGACCGGATCGGCATTGGCCGGGGAGCCCAGCAACATGCCGGCATCGGGCTTGATGTACCAGTCCTCGTCGGCACCGAAGACCATGGGCCAGCCGCTGGTGTCCATCTCCACGGGCGGCGCGAAGACGAAGGCAGAGCGGCGGCGGGGTTCAATCCCCAGCGGTTGCACGCCGGCCAGCCGTGCGATGACGTCGGCCCAGGCGCCGGCGGCGTTGAGTACCACCGGTGCCGCATATACCGCCCCGCCAGCATCCACGCGCCAGCGGTCCTGCACGCGTGCCATGGCCGTGACTTCGGCATCGCACACCAGCTTGCCGCCGGCCTGGCGCATGCCGCGCAGGTAGCCCTGGTGGATCGCGTCTACATCCATGTCTGCGGCGCCGGGCTCATAAACGCCGCCGGCCAGTTGCTCGGCGCGCAGCGCCGGTACGCGCTCGCACGCTTGCGCGGCACTCAGCAGGCGGGCGTCGGGATCGACGGCGCGCACCACGTCCCAGTGCGCGTCAAGCAAATGCTGTTGCCCGGGGCCGGCGACCATCAGCGCGCCGCGCGGCGTGAGCAGCGGGTGCGAGGCAAAACCCGGCGGCGGATCCTGCAGGAAGGCGCGGCTTGCCATCGTCAGCGCGCGGACCTGCGTGGTGCCGTAGCTTTCCATGAACAACGCCGCCGAGCGGCCGGTCGAGTGGTAGCCAGGCTGGGCTTCGCGTTCGAGCAGGATGACGCGGCCATGGGGCGCGAGCCAGTACGCGACGGAAGCACCGGCAATGCCGCCTCCAATGATGAGAAAGTCGGCTGGAATCGGTGAGGCAGCGTGAGTCGGGCGCATGGATCAGGTGGCATGAGAGCGCCTGCGAGGCGCTCGTGCATTCGGAATGGGAGTGAGTGTAGGTAAGAATTTGCGTATATGCAAATTGCGGATACGCAAATCTTGCGTTAAGGTGGGCGCCAGGGGATGAGCCTTGGCGCGGTCTGCTCTGTTAGCATTCCGTCCAATGGAAAAAAGGATGCAGGCTTGAAACCACACACCGCCCAGGGGCGCGGCAGCGGCATCGGGACCGATGACGACGAGTCGCGCACGCTCGACCGCGAAACCTTTGGCAAGCGCCTGCGCTCGGCGCGCAAGGCCTTCGGCTGGACGCTGGCGCACCTCGCCGAACTGTCGGGCGTCTCGATCACCACCATCTCGCGTGCGGAGCGCGGGCAACTGGCGCTGGGCTACGAGAATTTTGCTGCGCTGGGCCAGGCGCTGCAGATGGACATGGGCTCGATGTTCGCGGGTGCCGGCACGAAGACGTCACCGTTCCAGGGGCCTGTCGTGACCCGGGCCGGCGCGGGCGTGACCTACCGGGGATCGTCGCTGACCTATGAATTTCTTGGCGCAGAGGCCGTCGGCAAGCAGATGAGCCCGGTGGTCGGCACCGTGCATGCGCGCCGCATCGAGGGCCCCGGTGACTTCTCGCGCCATCCCGGCGAGGAGTTTGTCTATGTGCTCAGCGGCGAGATCGAAATACAGTTCGACAACGGCGAGAAGCTGCGCCTGGCGCGCGGCGATGCGTTGTATTTCGATGCCCGCATGGGCCACGCCTACATCAGCGTAAGCCGGCAGCTCGCCCGGATCGTGGGCGTGACCACCAGCGAAAGCAACTTCATGAAGTCGGCCCAGGCGGCGAAGCCGGAGGCGGTGCCAAAACGGACCGTCGGGCGCTCGCAGGGGAAAGCCGCCGCGACCAGGAGCAAGGGCAAAGGCTGAAGGGGCCGGAACCCGCGCTTTTCCGCTTGGACCAGCAGCTTCACCGTGGAGGCCAATGCCAACGGGCAGTGGCAGGTGGTCGCCAGCGGCAGCGACATCGGGCAAAACCGCTTCCTGTTGCTGCCCGGCCCGGTAGCGGCCTCGGCGCTGTGCATCAATGTCGTGTCGCGCGACCAGCGGCCGCCGAGCCTGTATTCGTTCGTAGCTTACGCGAAGGGCTGCTGAGGCTGGCACCGGGGCAGCGCAGGCTACGCCCGCGCTGCCTCGATTGCCGCCGCCGCGCGTGTCCGGCTGACCATCAGCGCCAGCAACGCCGCCACCATGCAAGCCGCACCGGCCGCATACAGCGCCGGCGTATAGGTCAGCAGCAGCGTACGGCTCAGCCCCGCGCCGAATGCCGCCACGGCCGCGCCGATCTGGTGGGCCGCGAAGATCCAGCCGAACACCATCGGCGCGCGTTCGCGCCCGAAAGCAGTGGCCGCCAGCTTGATCGTGGGCGGCACGGTGGCGATCCAGTCCAGGCCGTAGAACATCGCAAAGATCGACAGGCCGTACAGCGTGAAAGTCGAATGCGGCAGCCAGAACAGCGACAAGCCGCGCAGCGCGTAGTACCAGAACAGCAGCTTGCGACTGTCGTAGCGGTCCGACAGCCAACCCGACAGGATGGTGCCGACGAAATCGAACGCACCCATCATCGCCAGCGCCGAGGCGGCCGGCACCGGGCCCATGCCGAAGTCGCCGCACAGTGCAATGAAGTGGGTTTGGATCAGCCCGTTGGTGCTCAGCCCGCAGATGAAGAAGGTGCCGGCCAGTACCCAGAAGGTCTGGGTGCGGGCGGCATCGCGCAGCACCCGGAAAGGCCCGCGCAGCGTGAAGGGCGTGACGGGTTGCGCGGCGGGCGGCGTGGCTGGATGGGCCGGGACTTCGCCGAACGCAGCCAGGCCGACGTCGGCGGGCCGGTTGCGCATCAGGCCGAATACCAGCAGCGCCAGCGCCGCGCAGGCAGCCAGCACCGGCAGCACGGCCACGCGCCAGCCCATATGCTCGATCAGCCAGGCTGCCACCGGCAGGAAGGCCAGTTGCCCCGTCGCCGCGCCGGCCGTCAGGATGCCGATCACCAGCCCGCGCCGCGCGCTGAACCAGCGGTTGGCGATCACGGCCGCCAGCACCAGTGCGGTCAGCCCGGAGCCAACGCCCAGCATCAGACCCCAGGCGACAAAGAGCTGCCACAACTCGGTCGACACGGTGGCCAGCGCCATGCCGCCGGCAATCAGCGCCAGCGCGGCGCAGACCACGTTGCGCACGCCGAAGCGATCCATCAGCAGGGCCGAGAACGGCGCCATCAGCCCGAACAGCGCAAAGCGGAAGGCCAGGATCGATGAGATCTGGTCGGTGTTCCAGCCCATCTCCCTGGTCAGCGGCTTCAGGAAGGCACCGGGCAGGCCAAGCGCGGCCGAGGTGGTGAGTATTACCAGGAAGGTCAGGGCGGCGACCAGCCACGCGTAGTGGATGCCGCGCCGGTCGAGCCGGCTGGAAAGGGCTTGCGCGAACATGGGGGTCTCGTTGTCAGGGTCTGGGAGGCGTTGGCAAAGGGCAAAGCGAAGCCATCCCCGCCGTGTCTGACGGCGGCGGGGGTGTTTCAGGCTTCGGGAAAACGGGGTTTAAGCGGTGCTGCCCAGCAGGCGGCTCCGCACGGCGCTTAGCATCTCGTCGGAGAGCGGATCGCCGTCGGTGGCACGCGCCAGCGTGAGGGCGCCGACCAGCAGCGCCATGCGCACCAGCGCTTCATCGTGGCGCACCTGCGGGTCATCGGATTCAACGGTCTGCGCCATGTCGTCCACCATCAGGCGCAAGCCTTCCACGTAGGCCTGGCGCACGGGCTTGTCGGCGGGTTCGCGGGCCACGTCCACGGCCAGCGCCGCGGCGGCACAGCCCACGCCCGGGTTGGCGCAATGCGCGGCGGTCAGGTAAGGCTCTACCAGGTTGGCCAGCATGGCCTTGCGGTCGCCATCGGCGCGGGCCAGGCGGCGTTCCCAGCGGGCGGTCGATTCTTCAAACGCGCGCTTGCAGGCCTGCGCGGCCAGCGCGTCCTTGGAGGCGAAGTGGCCATAGAAGCCGCCATGGGTCAGGCCGGCGTCCGCCATCAACTCGGCCACGCTGACGCCATTCAGGCCGCGTTCGCGGAACAGGCGCGACGACGCCTGTTCGATCGCCTCGCGGTTCTTGTCGGTTTGTTCGCGTGATGCGCGTGCCATCTGAAGACCTCTTCGGAATTTCTACCTTGACCGGAGTTTAGATGATGATCATACTTTATTCAATAGATGACAGGCGTCATCTATGTGTAGTCTCCCTTTCGCCGCATTTGTGCCGATGCGCTGTCCAGGCGCCGGCTCCCAATCCTCACAGGAGTGATCAGTCATGCAGAACCTATTCGACCTTGGCGGCCGCGTTGCCGTCATCACCGGCTCCACCCGCGGCATGGGCTTGGAAATGGCGCGCGCGCTTGGCGCGGCCGGCGCCGCCGTGGTGGTGTCCGGGCGCGATGCGGGCGCGGCGCGCGACGCCGCCAGCCAACTGGAGGCCGAGGGCATCCGCGCCACCGGCATCGCCTGCGATATCGCCGACGTTGACAGCGTGCGCGCCTTCGCGGAGCAGGCGCTGGCCGCGTATGGGCGTGTCGATGCACTGGTGCTCAATGCAGCCGCGAGCGGCCAGCCCGGGTCGATGCTGAGCCAGGGACCCGAGGTGTTCGATGCTGCCATGGCGGGCAATGTGCGCGGCAACCTGGTGCTGGTGAACGCCCTGGCGCCGCAGATGATCGATCGCCGCGACGGCTCCATCATCTTCATGTCGAGCATTGCCGCCAAGCGTGGCTCTGCCTTCCTGGGGATGTACAGCGTGACCAAGGCCGCCATCGACCAGGCGGCACGCAGCCTGGCGCTGGAGCTGGGGCCGTCCGGCATCAACGTCAACGCGATCAATCCCGGCCCGGTGCGCACCGAGTTCTCCCGCGACGCGCTGTGGGGCGATCCGGAGCGCGAGGCGCGGCTGGCTGCCGGCGTGCCGATGCGGCGCATCGGCGAGGCCAGCGATGTCGCGGGTCTTGCCGTTCTGCTGGCGGCACCGGCCGGGCGCTTTATCCACGGGCAGAGCATCGGCGTGGATGGCGGGCTGTCGGTGCAGTAACTCCGGGAGCGTGGCACCGGCCAGTGCTCAGTGTCATTGGCCGGGCAGGGGGCGATAATGTACATACATATGAACGCGTCTTCAGCACGTTGAAGGGTTTTCCCGTATCGTCTTGACCTGACGATCACCATGCCTTGTGTGCAGCCCTTGCACCACCAGTCCCGGCATGGCGGCAACCGGTAAAGACATTGACCAGCACAGCCCCCCTCCAATCCGCCTCGACCGCGGACGCCGCCATGACTTCGCGCGAGCGCCGCGGCATGGCCGCCATCCTCATCGCCGTCGCCCTTGCCACCCTGGATACCGCGATCGCCAACACGGCGCTGCCGTCGATCGCGGCAGACCTGCGCGCCACGCCGGCGGCGTCGGTGTGGGTGATCAATGCCTACCAGCTGGCGATGGTGTCGACGCTGCTGCCGTTCGCCGCGCTGGGCGGCGTGCTGGGCCACCGGCGCATCTACCTTGGCGGCGTGGTGCTGTTCACCGCCGCCTCCGTGGTGTGCGCGCTGGCGTGGTCGCTGCCGACACTGGCGGCGGCGCGGGTGCTGCAGGGCATTGGCGCGGCGGCCATCATGAGCGTCAACACGGCGCTGATCAGCGCGCTCTTCCCCACGCACCGGCTCGGGCGTGGGCTGGGGTTCAATGCACTGGTGGTAGGCGTGTCGTTCGCGGTGGGCCCCACGGTGGCCTCGGTGATCCTCTCGTTCAGCACGTGGCCGTGGCTGTTTGCCGTTAACCTGCCGATCGGCCTGCTGGCGCTGGCGATCGGGCGCGGTTCGCTGCCGCAGACGCCGCGCAGCACGCACGGCTTCGACCGCGTCGCGGCGGGGCTCAGCGTTGTTGCCTTTGCCGCGCTGGTCCTTGCGCTGGGCGAAGGCGCGCAGCGCGCGCCGCTGCATCTGTCGCTGGCCGCGGCGGGCATCTTCGCGGTGACGTTCGGCCTGCTGCTGTGGCGCGAGCGCGGCCATCCGGCACCGATGCTGCCGGTGGACCTGTTCCGGCGGCCCATGTTCGCGCTGTCGACGCTGACCGCGGTGTGCTCCTTCGCCGCGCAGGGTCTGGCCTTCGTCTCGCTGCCGTTCTACTTCCAGCACGTGCTCGGGCGCGGGCAGGTCGAGACCGGTTTCCTGCTGACCCCATGGTCCGTCGTGGTGGCGCTGATCGGGCCGCTTGCCGGACGGCTGTCTGACCGCTATCCGCCGGCCGTGCTCGGCGGCGTGGGGCTGGCGGTGCTCAGCGCCGGCATGTTGTCGCTGGCCATGCTGCCGGCCGACCCCAGCGCGCTCGATATCGGCATCCGCATGTGCATCTGCGGCGCGGGTTTCGGCTTCTTCCAGTCGCCCAACCTCAAGGCGTTGATGACGAGCGCCCCGCGCGAGCGCAGCGGCGGCGCCAGCGGCGTGGTGGCCACGGCGCGGCTGCTGGGGCAGGCCAGCGGTGCGGCGCTGGTGGCGCTGTGCTTTGGCATCGCAGGCGACCACGGGCCGGGGTTGGCCCTGGCGCTGGGCGCGGGCTTCGCCGGGCTGGCCGCGATCGCGAGCTGGCTGCGGCTGGCAGCGCGCGATCCGTTGGCGGCGGCGTAGCGGCGTGGCCGGGCCGGCAGCAATTCCGGCGCCGGCCTAGAATCGATACTTCCTGTCCGATCCCTGCATGGAGCAGCACGCATGAGCCTTCTGTTCGAACCGCTCGCCATCGGCGATCTCACCCTCGCCAACCGCATCATCATCGCCCCGATGTGCCAGTATTCCGCGCAGGACGGCAATGCGGGCGACTGGCACATGATCCACCTCGGGTCGCTCGCGCTGTCCGGCGCCGGCATGCTAATCGTGGAAGCCACGGCAGTCTCGCCCGAGGGGCGCATCACGCCGCAGGACCTGGGCCTGTATTCCGACGAAAACGAGGCGGCGCTTGGCCGCGTGGTCAAGGCGATGCGCGCGCATTCGCCGATCGCCATTGCGATCCAGTTGGGGCACGCCGGCCGCAAGGCGTCGAGCCAGGCGCCGTGGGATGGCGGGCAGCAGATCGCGCCGGATGCGCCCGGTGGCTGGCATGCGGTGGCGCCTTCAGCGGTACCGCATGGCGCGGAAGAAGTCGCGCCTGTCGCGCTTGATCGTGCAGGCATGGACAAGGTGCGCGATGACTTTGTCGCGGCGGCAAGGCGTGCGGCGCGGCTGGGGCTGGATGGGATTGAAATCCATGCCGCGCACGGCTACCTGCTGCACCAGTTCCTGTCGCCGCTGGCCAACCATCGTGACGATGAATACGGCGGCAGCCTGGAAAACCGCATGCGGTTCCCGATCGAGGTATTCGACGCGGTGCGTGAGGTGTTCCCGGCTGAGCGTCCGGTGTGGATGCGTATTTCCGCAACCGACTGGGTGCCGGGCGGATGGGATATCGAAGGAACGGTGGCGTTGTCGAAGGCTCTCAATGCACGCGGCTGCGCGGCGATCCACGTGACCACCGGCGGCGTGTCGCCACAGCAGGCGATCAAGCTCGGGCCCGGCTACCAGGTGCCCTATGCGCAGCGCGTGAAGGCCGAGGTCGGCCTGCCGACGATTGCGGTGGGCCTGATCACGGAGCCGGAGCAGGCCGAGGCCATTATCGCCAACCATGAAGCCGACGCGGTGTCGCTGGCCCGCGCCATGCTATATGACCCACGCTGGCCCTGGCATGCGGCCGCGCGGCTCGGCGCAAGCGTGCAGGCGCCGAAGCAATACTGGCGGTCGCAGCCGCGCGAACTGAAGGACCTGTTCGCCGATGCGGCTTTCGGGCAGCGCTAGGCTGCCGGTCGAAACCGGAGGATCCCCGCCATGAAACCCCGGATTACGCTGATCACGCTGGGAGTCGATGACCTGCAGCGTGCGGTGCGCTTTTATCGCGACGGCCTGGGCCTGCCCACCGCAGGCATCGTCGGCGAGCAGTTCGAGCACGGCGCCGTGGCCTTCTTCGACTTGCAGGCCGGATTGAAGCTGGCAGTCTGGCCGCGCACCAGTCTTGCGCATGACACCGGACTGCCGGTGACGCCGCGCGCGCAGACGGATTTCTCGCTGGCGCATAACGTCGGCGACAAGGCGGAAGTGGATGCGGTGATGGCCCAGGCGCTGGCGGCGGGCGCCAGCGTGGTCAAGCCGGCGCAGGATACGTTCTGGGGCGGGTACGCCGGCTATTTCCAGGATCCCGACGGGCATCTGTGGGAAATCGCGTGGAATCCCGAGATGCTGCCCGCGGATTGAGACCAGCGCGGTGCGCGCCTTGCGCACGCCCGAATCCCTTGTATCAAGACATTGCTTTGCGGCGCTGCGTCATGACTGGTGCAGTGCCGCAAAGGGATTTCCATGATTGCCACGCTCCGTCGAAGTGGTGACTATCATTTCAACAGACAGCCATAGCATGCTGGCGACGGAGCGCCCCCCACGCATTCCCGCAAGACCCCGCATCACGCCCCGTCGGCAGCCCACCGAAGTAAAGCAATAAGAACAATGGCAAGGGAGACATCCATGCAAGTCTATGACAGCCTGCTGTATGTGACTGCGATGGTGCTGGTGTGTTTGTATGTGTATCTGGGCGTGCTGTCCCGCAGCACGGCGATCCGGCTGGGTTCCCCGGCGATCGTTGCGGGGCTGGTGCTCGCCTATTCGCTGTCCCCGCTGCACTCTGGCGGCTGACGCCACCGGCCCCCGGCTGAGCGGGGGTGCTGCTTACCTTGCCACGGCCGCCGTCTGACGGTCGGGGTTGCCTTCGCCCTGCGCCGCGGGGTCGCGCAGCAGCGTATCGATGGCTGCCTGCAATTCCTGCGGTACCACCGGTTTGTGCAGCAGCGCGGTGCCGGATGCGTGCGCGGTGCGCAGCCGGTCTGCCGCCGTATCCCCCGTGATGATGATCGCTGGCACGTGTCGGCCCAGCCGCTGGCGGATCGCGTCCAGCGCTTCCTGGCCGGTACGGTGGCCGCGCAGGCGGTAGTCCGCCAGGATCAGCGCCGGGGTGAAGGCTGACAGCAGCGCGAGCGCTTCTTCCTCGGATTCGGCCGTGCGGCACTCGCATTGCCACGCTGCCAGCAGTTCGGACATGGCGGTGCGGATGGCGGCGTCGTCGTCGATCACCAGCACGCGCAGCCCGTCCAGGCCGTGCGGCGCCGGCGGGCGTGGCGCTTCTTCCGGCGTGCCCCATGCCAGCGGCATGTTGAAGCGGAACACCGAGCCGCGCCCGGGCCGTGAGCCCAGCGTCACGCGCGTGCGCATGGTGCGCGCCAGGCCGTCGACAATGGCAAGCCCCAGGCCCAGCCCCTTGCGCTGGTCGCGCTCCGGATTGCCGAGTTGGTGGAATTCCCGAAAGATGTCACGGTGCTGCGCGGCGGGTATGCCGATGCCGGTGTCCCATACCTCGACCACGGCGTGCAGCCGGCGCATGCGGCAGGCCACCAGCACGCCGCCTTGCCGGCTATAGCGGATGGCATTGGCGATCAGGTTGCGCAGCACCAGTTCGACCAGCGTGGGGTCGCCGTAGAGCATGGCGGTGGTATCGCGCGTGCGGTACACCAGCCCGCGTGCGTCGGCCTGTGGCGCGAACTCGTTTTCCAGCTTGTGCAGCAGCGGCTGCAGGCGGAAGGCGCGCGCCCGGGGCGTGATCACGCCGGCCTCCAGCTTGGAGAAATCCAGCAGCGAGTTCAGCATCTCGCGCGCCGCGCTGGAAGAGGCTTCAATATGCGCCACCAGCTGGCGCTGGCGTTCATCCAGCCCGGTGCGCCCGAGCGATACCAGGAACAGTCCCATTGCATGTAGCGGCTGGCGCAGGTCATGGCTGGCGGAGGCCAGGAACACTGACTTGGCCCGGCTGGCGTCTTCGGCCGCATGCTGTGCGGCCTCGGCGCGCGCAGTCTGCTCGCGCAACTGCGAGATCAGCTCCACGTTCTCGAAGCGCAGCGCAATTGCGTGCCGCGCCACGCGCGCGTAGTTGCGGGCAAAGACCAGCAGCACGCACAGGTACAGCGGCGTGCCGAGAAACATCGGCAGGTACTCGATATCGCCGGTGGCAAGGAATGCGATCCAGACCGGCACGATCGCAGGCAGGAAGAAACCGATTGCCACCGGCAGGCATGCCGAGAACACGGCCAGTGCCGCCGCGCTCATGCCGGCGATCAGCGACAACACGCAGATCACCACCGCTGGCTGGCGCACGTCCAGGTATAGCCATGCCACCAGGCCCCACAGCGCGCCGATCAGCGTCAGCATCGCGGTCATGCCGCGCGCATAGCGCCCCGCGCCGGCTTCGGACAGCCGTCCCGGCAGCCGCAGCCGGCCGAAGTACGCAATCGCGCAGGCCAGGGCCATCGCGCACGCCCAGGGCAGGGCGCCGGGCCGGTTGCCGGTCAGGGTCAGGCCCGTCGCCAGGATAAAGGCCGCCAGCGAGCAGCCCAGCATGGCACTGCTGAAGCTCTGGTCGATCAGGGTCATCTGCGCGGCCAGCAACCGCGGCTCGTCGTAGCGGGGCAGCCACGGCAGCCGCATGCGTGACGATGCCGCCTGGTCCGCCATCACCGCGCCGCCTGCACCAGGCCGCGGCGTTGGGCTTCAAGGATGGCTTCCAGGCGGCTGACCACGCCAAGATGACTGAGGATGGCCGCGACATGGACGCGCACGGTGTTTTCGGACAGGCCCATATGGTAGGCAATGACCTTGTTCGAGCGGCCGAGCGTGAGCTGGTGCAGCACCTCCAGCTGGCGCGGCGTCAGCGCGCTGACGGCATAGGGCGCCGGTGGCGGTTGGATGCCGGCATCGGCATCGCCGGAAAAATGCGTGCCGCCTGCCAGGCAACAGGCGATCGCTTCCTCGATCTCGCGGGCATCGGCGGACTTGGGCAGGAAGCCCGCGATGTCGCGCCGCACCTCGGCCGGGATAATCTCCAGGCCCGACGTGCCTGACACGATCAGGATGCGTGCGCTGGAGAAATGCCGGCGTAGCACCTTGACGCCTTCGATGCCGTTCAGCCCCGGCATCTGGATGTCGAGCAGCAGGATGTCCACGGCCGCGCCGCCATGGTCCTGCACCGCCTGCATCACCGAGCCGGCCTCGATGATATGCGCCACGCTGGGGCTGTCGGCCAGCACCAGGCGCAGGCCGGTGCGGAACAAGGTATGGTCGTCGATCAGCAGCAGTCGGGCCTGGGACATGGGCGAGGGGCGGGCAGCGGGCGAAAGCCATTGGACAAGAATCCCGCGCGCTTGTCCATGCACAAAGTGCGTGCGTGCGGCTAGTCCGGAAAGATTATTTGCCGCGCGGCGTGGCGGTGCGAAGATTCGAGGCGTGGGCAGTTCCGCGACGTGCCCACACCGCTTTTCCTTACCCACTACCACCCGGCGGTGGGTATTTTTTTGCCTGCGGTCGGAGCGGGAAAAAAAAATGCCGGCGCCGCAGGGCGGCACCGGCTTGAATCGCTGTCCGGACTTGGCTGTCCGGATTGACGACTGGCAGCGGAGTTACGGACGGTTGACCGAGATGCTGAAGAAGCGGCGAGCCGTATTCACGCCGATCGCCACATTCAGGCCCGTGCTGCCGATCGACATGCTGGTGGTTTCGCTGCCGCCGCTGTTGTAGGGGGGCGGGGCGCGGTAGCGCAGGCCGTCGAGCGGGGTGTTCACCTTCCAGGTGTCCACCCGTCCGTCGTCGAGTTCATAGCCAAGACCATTCCCGCTGCAGGGTGGCTCAAATTCCCCGCCGCGTGACGCGGAAGCCGCTGCGTCAGGCAGCTGTCGGCACAAGGCCGGGCCAGGTGGGGGCAGGCACTGTGATGCGGCTGCCAGCCCGGCAATCTTCCACCAGGCGCACCGCATCGATGCCGAACCAGTTCTGCCAGCTGCGCGTCAGCGCGCTGCCGGAACGCAGGCCGGCATGCGCCGCCAGCACGTCCAGCGAGCACACCGGGCCGGCGGCGGCCAGCGCGTGCAGGGCATGGGCGGCGCGTTGCTCCCGCAGCAGCGGGTGCAGGGCCTCGCCTTCGGCGAAGAGCCGGGCGCGCACCTGGCGTGCCGGCACCTGCCATTGCGCGGCCAGTCGCTCGACATTCCAGTCGGTATCGGGGCGGGAAAAGACCAGGCCGGCGAAGCGGCGCGACCAGGGCCTGTCGCCGGGCTTGCCGGCCAGGCGGGGGCATTCACTGTCCGGGACGGCGGTCAGGACGATGGCGCAGGGGTGCTGCCACGTGCCGGGCAAGTCGCAGTCGAAGTGGGCAAAGGCGTGGACCACGAACGGGTCGCCGGGCCGCACCTCGCGCCGCGCATTGGCGTCGCGCAGGCTCGCCGTGCCGTGCAGGGCTTGTACATGCACGGCAAAGGGAAAGCGCAGGCGGGCAAAGCGGACGTGGTGACGGCTGACAAGCGGCATGCGGAAGACATCCCGGAAGCTGAGCGGGGGTGCGGCCGGTAACTGTCGCAGGATTCCACGGGCCGCGCAAGGCCGCGGACATCGTCCGTTCGATCGTTCAAGCGCCCGGTGACGGCGGCGTTACAGCTCGGACAGCCCGAAGTGGCGCAGCCGGGGCAGGTCGGTCACGCGGATGCTCTGGTAGGACAGGTGGACCATGCCGGCATCGGCCAGCCGGCGCAGCGCCTGGTTGACCCGTTGGCGCGACAGCCCGGTCAGCAGGCCGATCTCTTCCTGCGACAGCTCCAGCACGGGGCTGGTGCGCGGATACAGGTCCGGGTGGAACAGCTGCGCGATGGCCTGCGCCACGCGCGCATCGGCGCCCAGCAGGCGGTCGTTCTGCACGGTGGCGATGAACTGGCCCATGCGCTCGTTGAGCTGGCGCACGACAAAGCTGGCGAACGGCAGGCTCTGCGCCAGCAGCATGTTGAACACCGGCTCTGGCACCAGCAGCACCTGCGAGTCGCGGATCGCGATCACGTCATAGCGGCGGTCTTCGCGCTTGATCACGCTGCCTTCGCCGCACCAGCCGCCCGCGGGCACGCCTGAGAAGGTGCAGCCTCGCCCGTCTGGGGTGTACACCGCCAGCTTGATCAGGCCGCTGTCCACCCCGATCCAGTGGCGCGACGGCTCGCCGCGCCGGGCGATGAAGGCGCCCGCGGCAAAGGACTGCAGCAGCGTTTCGCGCGCGGCCAGCGCCTGGTGTTCCGGCGCCAGTGCGCCGAACCAGGCATGGCCGGCAAGGACTGCGGCAGGGGCGGAAATCGGGTCTGCAGGTTCGCTCATGGCATGGACGCGCGGCTCGGGCCGGGTCCCTGTAAGAATCGTGTAAGCCTTGCCTGGCGCGGGTTTGCGGCAGGTTTGTCGTCTGGGCGACAGTGCGCCAGCGTGTGCGATGATAGCCTTGTGCCAGAAAAAGTGACAGCGCCGGATGGCGCGGACAATGGTCACCTTGCCCCGGACATCGCTGCAGCCATGCAGCGCATTGACAGCATCACGCGGCCTGTTGCGCGGCCCCGCCGCCAACGCCGCAGATACGCGGAGACACAAGCAATGCCCACCGATTTCGACAGCGGCCTGGCCCGCAACGCGGCCAACTTCGTGCCGCTTACGCCCATCGACTTCCTGGTCCGCGCCGCCGAGGTGTACGGCGAGCGCCTGGCCATCGTGCACGGCCCGCTGCGCCAGAACTGGCGCGACACCTATGTGCGCGCACGGCGCCTGGCCAGCGCGCTGGCGCGGGCCGGCATCGGCAAGGGCGATACCGTGGCCGCGCTGCTGCCCAATACGCCGGCCATGGTGGAGGCGCATTTTGGCGTGCCGATGGCGGGTGCCGTGCTCAATGCGCTGAATATCCGCCTCGACGCCGCCAACCTGGTCTTCATGCTGCGCCATGGCGAGGCCCGCGTGCTGCTGGCCGATACCGAGTTTGCCGACCTCGCGCGCCAGATGGCGCTGGAGATCCCCGGCCTGAAGGTCATCGCCGTGCATGACGTGCTGGGCCCGCAAGAGGCGCCGTTCGGCGACACCGATTACGAAGCCTTCCTCGCCTCGGGCGACCCGGACTACGCGTGGCACATGCCGGCCGACGAGTGGGAGGCCATCGCGCTGAACTACACCTCTGGCACCACCGGCGACCCCAAGGGCGTGGTCTACCACCACCGCGGCGCGGCCATCAATGCCGTGTCCAATATCCTTGAGTGGGATTTGCCCAAGCACCCGGTCTACCTGTGGACCCTGCCGATGTTCCACTGCAATGGCTGGTGCTTCCCGTGGACCGTTGCGGCGCGCGCGGGCGTCAACGTGTGCCTGCGCAAGTTCGAGCCCAGGCTGGTGTTCGACCTGATGCGAGCAGAGGGCGTGACGCACTACTGCGCCGCGCCGATCGTGCATACCGCGCTGGTCAATGCGCCCGCCGCGTGGCGCGAGGGCGTGCGCGGCCCGGTGCGCGGCATGGTGGCCGGCGCACCGCCGCCGGCCGCGGTGCTGGCGCAGATGGAGGCGATGGGGTTCGAGCTGACCCATGTCTATGGCCTGACCGAGGTCTACGGCCCGGCCGCGGTCTGCGCCGAGCAGGATGACTGGAGCACGCTGTCCGAGCAGGACCGCGCGGTCAAGAAGGCGCGCCAGGGCGTGCGCTATCACCTGCAGTCGCAGGTGGCGGTGCTCGATCCCGATTCCATGCAGCCGGTGCCGGCCGATGGCGAGACCATCGGCGAGATCATGTTCCGCGGCAATATCTGCATGAAGGGCTACCTCAAGAACGAGAAGGCCACGCGCGAGGCCTTTGCCGGCGGCTGGTTCCATACCGGCGACCTGGGCGTGTGCATGCCCGACGGCTATATCAAGATCAAGGACCGCAGCAAGGACATCATTATTTCCGGCGGCGAGAACATCTCCAGCGTGGAGGTGGAAGACGCGCTCTACCGGCATCCCGCGGTGCTGGCCGCCGCGGTGGTGGCGCAGCCCGATGTCAAATGGGGCGAGACCCCATGCGCGTTTGTCGAACTGAAAGACGGCGCCAGCGTCAGCGCGGAAGAACTGATCGCGCATTGCCGCACGCTGCTGGCGGGCTTCAAGGTGCCCAAGGCGGTCTACTTCGGGCCGCTGCCCAAGACCTCGACCGGCAAGATCCAGAAGTTCGAACTGCGCCGCAAGGTGAAGTCGGATTCGGCGATCGACGTTTGACGAACAGCAGCGGCACTAGTGCATCGCCGCGTCTTCGGCATCGTGCTGGCCGGCGATGTGCGTGTCGATGGCCTCGCGCCCCCAGGCAACGCCCGCGCGCGTGGCGTCGGTGGCGCAGCCAAAGCGCGTCTGCGCGGCCGGGCAGGGCAGAGCCAGCTTGTTGCCGTGATGCCAGATCTCCGCGCGCAGCGTCCACCACCCGTCATGCTGGCCGCCATAGCGCAGCGCCGCGACATGGATGCGGTGGCCGCGGTACGTCACGTTCTGGTCATGCCATCCGCTGGGCATAGGCGTCGGGCGCGCGGGGCAACTCAGCGCGCCCGCATCTCGGCGGGGGTGCCGGGCTTGGGCGGGCGGTGCCAGTCCTGATCGATGTCGGGGAACACCTCACATTCACCCCGCACGATGTTTTCAATGGTGGCGCATACGCATTCGGTGCCGCGCGGCCCCACGCAGACCAGGCTGCGCGGATGGTCGGTGTGCTGCGGGATGGCATAGACGCGCATGCCCTCGCGGAACAGGGGATGCTTGGCGAGGCGCTCGTTCATCAGTTCAACGAAGCGCTGGGGCGTGACGACCGGCTTATCCATTGCATGCTCCTGCGGCCTTGCCCACCGTGCCCGTTTCTAGGGGCGGCATGGCGACCAGGTCAGTTAAGGCCAGGAATATGACAGGCAGGTGGCAGGAAGCGCCCCGGGCAGCATACGTTGCCCGGGCGTGGCCGGAACGGAAAACCGCGGGTAAATGCATACCCCGCGTTGCCACTGCCACGCTTCCAGACTAGGACACGGGGCACGTAGTGCAAGTATTGCGCGACGCCGCGGACGCTTCAGGTGGCGCGCAGTTCGCCTGCGGCGCGCGGACCGTTCAGTATGCCGTTGCCGGCGGCCCAGCAGGCGGCCTCGGCCTCTGCACGGGAGCCGTAGGTGGATGGCGCTGCGACAGTGCAATCCTCGTCGGCGGCGCCACAGCGTTCTTCCATGACGATGCGCCAGGTGAACTGGCCGGGTGCATCTTCCAGGACGTGAAGCACCAATGTGCGGTGATCGTCAGTCAGCGTGAGGGGCAAAGTCGACATGGGTTTCTCCCATTCGCGGGGGGGCGCCATTGATGCTAGCAACTGGACGCCGCAAATGCCATGACTGTCTTTCGGCCGCGGCATGGCAAGATACGGCCTTTGCGGCCTCCGCCGCGCCTGTACTTCGTCGCCAGATCATGCCCATCTCGCCTGAGCTCATCCAACGGGTCGCCGCCCTGACGGCACATTACGATGCCACCGTGCTGCCGCTGTGGACCGCCAGCGGCTGGAATGCCGACCTGCTGTTGCCCTACGAGGCACTCGACGGCGCCAGTGCCGCGCCGCTGCCGCCGGCCCGCTATCGCGCCATGGCGTGCGCCCGCCAGCTCTATGTGTTCTCGCTGGCCGGCAACCATGCGCATGCGGATACGCTCTTCGGCTCGCTGCAGGCCTACTTCGGCAATGGCGAGGGCGCGTGGATCTACAGCGTCGATCCGGCCGGCACGCCGCTCGATGCCACGCGCGACCTCTACACCCATGCCTTCGTGATCTTTGCCTGCGCCACTTATCATGCGCGGCGCGGCAACCCTGATGCACTCGACGTGCTCGATGAAACCGTCGACATCGTCGAAGACCGCTTCGCGGACGGCGCGGGCCTGTACCAAGCCGCGCTCACCGAGCATTTCCGGCCCAAGGGCGCCGGCGTGCTGCAGAACCCCATCATGCACCTGACCGAGGCCTACCTGGCCGCGCTGGATGCGACCGGGGACGAGTGGTATGCCGAACGCCTGCGCGAGATCGCGATGGCCGTGCATGAGCGCTTTGTCGATCCGGCCAGCGGCTGCATTGCCGAGCTGCCGCAAGGCAGCGCCGGCAACCGCATCGAGCCGGGCCACCAGTTCGAGTGGTTCTCGCTGGTGGGCGGCAGGCCGGCATTGTTCGGCGACTTGCCACTGGCCGAGACGCTGCGCCAGGCCTTTGCCTTTGCGCAGCGGCACGGCGTGGTGCCGTCGACGCAGGGCGTCAGCGCGGCACTGAACGCCGATGGCTCCATGCTGGACGATACCCAGCGCATCTGGGCGCAGACCGAGTACGCGCGCGCGCTCGCCGTGCATGGCGCGCCGGAGTCGATGGCGGCGCTGGAAGCCTGGACGCAGCAGTTCCGCAGCCGCTTCCTGCAGGAAAAAGGCTGGCATGAATGCGTGGCGCGCTCGGGAGAGGTGGTGCGCGCGGAGATGCCGTCGACTTCGCCCTATCACCTGGCCACGTCATACAGCGCGCTGGCCGCGCTGACCGGCGCGGTGTGGCCGGCCACGCCAGCGGTCTAGGCAGCCCTGCGCGGGTCTCCTGCGCTCACTTTCCCCATGCGCTGCCTGCTGCGCGGGCAGCGCTCGCCAACACGTCTTCCAACCGGGCCACGCCATGCCTGCAATGGAAGGCGACAAGCAGCCTCCCTCTGCCTGCATCTATCGGAAGACATGAACGTTCTTATGCGCAGGTTTTCCGATTCTCGGTCCCAGCCCGAGCGCAAACCGCTCAAAGGCTTCATGCCGCTTCAGGTCGATGGCATTGGTGACAAAGATGTCGCCAATGCCGGACGGATCCTGCCGATAGGCGGCCTCGCATACCAGCATCGGATAGTGGGGCGGTCAGTTAAGCCCGTTTTCCCACTGGTGCGTGACGACGATGTCGGTGAAGCGCGCAAGAAAATACGGCGTGCTGTAGCGCGCCTCGAACGAGGCCTTGCCCGCCTGCACGGTGACGGCCTATGACGCGCTGCTGCGCGGCGTTTGTGGCGGTCCAGGCCTTGCGCCGGCAGTGGCGTAGCTGCTACGGCGCTCTTATCAATTCTTTGCAGTCGTCGGTGGGCACCGCGCCTACACTCAAGCCCGCGCTCCGGCCCGTGCTGTTGTTCTTCTTAACCACTGGTCGTCGTTCTGAAGTTACGGGCCGGGGCGCACCCGATGCGGCTCAGCGCCGCGCGCCCAGGACCTGCGACAGCCGCTCCGGCTGTTGCGCAGCGTGGGTCTGGATCAGGCCTGCGCCCGCGGGCTTCACCCGGACGGCCATTTGCTCGACCCTTTTGGCGGCCTGGGTCTCGGCGTGGTCATTCAGGATCAGGCACAGCAGTGTCAGCAAGGCTGCTGCGATCATGCTCAGCGCGATCCAGGCCAGGCAGTGCTTGCGTTCCATGGTAGGCGGGAGGGGGGCGTCATCAGTGCGCGAAGTTTACGCGCCCGCGCGCAATGCAACTGTCAATCTTTGCAAACGCCGCCCGCCGTCCCGCCCGCTATTCCGTCACGCCGTTTTCATGCAGCAGCCGCTCGCATTCTTCGAGCATGTCGTAGGCAAATGCAGACTGGTAGTTGGGATCGAGGGCTTCCATCATCTCGTGCGCGGCATACAGGCCGGCCTCGCGTGACAGGGTCTCAGCCAGCTGGCGTGCGAACTGGTCGCTCAGTTCCGACAACAGGCGCCGCTCGGACAGCGGCAACTGCAGTTTCGAGCGCGACAGCCATTCGCCGGCCAGCGTCGCACCCTGGGCGTCGGTCATCCATTGGCGGTGTTCGTAGTAGGCCGACAGCCGTTCGGCGGCCAGCGCGAACAGCAGTGCCTTGCGGGTATTGAAATCGATCCTGGGCAGTGGGGCGAGAGTCATGCTTGCGGCGTGGTGCGATGCGCGGCGCAGCGGCCGGCAATCATCTTGTCAGGGAGCGGATCAGGACTGCGCGGTGGCTGCCTGCGCAAAGCGCGCTGCCAGCCATGTGCCGATGGCGGCGATCTCTTCCAGGCAGACCGAATGGCCCATCGGATAGGTGTGCCACGTCACCGGGTGCTGCCGCGCCTGCACGAAATCGCGGGCGGCGACGCCCAGCTGCAGCGGCACCACGTCATCCTGCGTGCCATGGGCGGCAAACACGGGCGTGGTGGCGTTGGCGGCGTTGGCCTCGGCCGCCAGCGCTGCCGGCGCAGGGATGTAGGTGGACAGCGCGACGATGCCGGCCAGGGTCTCGGCATGGCTCAGTCCGGCCGTGTAGGCAATCGCGCCACCTTGCGAGAAGCCTGCCAGCACGATGCGGTGCGTGGGGATGCCACGGGCGTTTTCGCGCGCAATCAGTGCGCGAATGGCTTCGCATGAGGCACGGATGCCGGCTTCATCGGCGCGTCGGCCGGCTTCATCGAGGGAATAAATGTCATACCAGGCCGGCATGACATAACCGCCGTTGCAGGTCACGGGGATAGCCGGCGCGTGCGGGAAGATAAAGCGCACGCCGGGCGATGCGGGCAGGCGCAGCTCAGGCACGACCGGGGCGAAATCGCTGCCGTCGGCGCCCAGCCCATGCATCCAGATGACGGCGCTGGCGGGATTGGGCGCGGTTTCGAATTCGATCGCGGGCAGCAGTTCGCTCATGGGGCTGGTTCCTGTGGATAGTGCGCCTGCGCGCCGCACGGGCGCCAGGCAGCGCGAGTATCGCACAGGTCGGGGCCAGCCCCGGCTGCGTCAGGCCGCGGACGGAACGATCGGGACCGTGGTGAGGCCGGGCGTGCGTGCCGGCAGCTCCGGCACGGCAGGCGGCGTGGCGCGACGCTTGTCGACCACGTCTTCCACGCCCTTGGCCGCAACGGCTTCCAGGAAAGCCACCATGTCGCGGTAGTAGGCCACCTGCATCTGCGCTTCGAGCAAGCGTCTTTCGGCCTGGAACAGCGTCAGCCTCATGTCTTGCAGTTCCCTCTCGGCGATTTTCTCCGGGGTCGGCGGACTGAACAGGTTTGCAAGCCTACGCATGGCAGTACCTCCAGTGCTGTCAATGGCGAAATTGCGATGCTCGTGCCATGGGGTCCAATATAGACAAGAATCCGGCAGAAAGTCTCTCAGGCACCTCGCCGTGGCGCCTCGCCCACAAGGATGATTGCCGGTGGCGGACGTCTGCGGTAGATTGTCCGGCCAGGGTCCGGCCGTCCCGCGACCCTACTGCCCGCGCTTGCCGCTTGCTGTCGCCAACGTGCCTGTGCGACTGCCCGGTGTGCCTGCCTGATCCGTGTTTCCAGGTGGATCGCCTTCATATTTCGCGTCGTTTCCTGCCAACAGTGCCTGCACGGCATCGCCGTCCTGCGCGCGCACAAAGCGCAGGATCGGCGGCCAGAATGCATCGATATGTTCCGGCAGGATGGCTGCGTCATGCGGCATGGCTTCCAGCATCACCAGCGCATGCAGATGCCTGGCCGCACGGGCCACGCGTTCCGCGTGGGGTGGGACGATCACCGCGTCGTCTCGGCTGTGCACCACCAGCAGCGGCCGCTCCAGCCGGCTGGCACGCGCGGCGTTGTTCCACGGATCCGGCAGCAGCCACGCGGCCCATGCGGGGATGCGCCCGGTCTGCACCGCGGCCAGGCGCGCCGAACTGAAGCCCGCCGCAATGACATAGCCATCGGGCTGCGGATCGAAGCGCTGCGCCACCTCCAGCAGGATGCCCGATCCCAGCGAATGCCCCAGCACCACGCGCCGTCTTGCCTGCGGCGTGGTTGCCAGGAATTGCCGGTAGGCGGCCAGCGCATCCTCGCGCAGGCGGCGCACGCTTGGCCGCCCGCTGCTGCGGCCGTAGCCGCTGTAGTCGAAGACGTAGGAGGCGATGCCCGCGCCGGCCAGCATGGCCTGGACCGGGGCCCAGTCGGGCAGGCTCTCATTGTCGCCGTGGCACACCATCAGCGCCGGCGCTTCGGGGTCCGCGGCCGGCATGAAGGCGGCGTGCAGGATGCGACTGCCGCTGGCGAACGTGGCATGGCGCACCGTCAGGGCTGAAATGTCGGGTGCTGCCGCATCCTTTGTTTCATCCGTCGGCGTGACAAAGGCTTTGCGTTCCACCGCACGAAACAGTAGATGCCGCGCAACACCCGCGGCCACGGCGAGTGCCGCGGCGGTGGCGAGCCAGCGGTGGCGGGATGCCGGCTGAGCGCTGCGGGGGCCTTCAGGCATGGCGATGTTTCGGGGAGGGCGTTCCCTTCAGGCTAGCAGGCTATCGGTGTCCGGGTGAAGAAAAGTTCATTCGCATGCGTGCCTCAAGTGGATTTGCGTCCCTATCGTGCAGCGTCGGCAGGCGGCTATCGACCCGATAGAAAACTTTTGCCTTGACTATCTACCTAGTAGTAGATAGCATTCAGTCCATGGCACCGCTGCACCGCCGGAAGCAAGCAAGAACGGGCGGAAAAGTGGCGATCCCATCGCAAGACCGGCGCGGTCATTTTTTTAGCACCTGGCATCTATCTACTGGTAGATGCGGCTCGAAAGAGTGACCCTGCCACAGCCACTGATACCGAATTGACGCGATCCCGAAACATCGCACCCAGGAGCCCATCATGAATGCAAAGTTCGCCAAGACCCTGATCGCCGCCGCCACCCTTGCCGCCGCACTGGCAGGTGGCGTGGCGCAAGCCGCCAGCGTGCAAGACAACACCTCGGCTGGCGACAAGTACGGCTACAGCTACCGCGCCGGCAAGTTCGACACCTTCACGGAAGGTGCCCGCACCGGCAAGTTCGACCCGTTCACGGAAGGCGCCCGCGTCGGCAAGTTTGATCCGTACACCGACGGCGCCCGCGTCGGCAAGACCGATCCCTACACGGACGGCTACCGCACCGTTGCTGGCCTGGACCGTAGTGGCGTGTCGGCCGGGCCGGCCCGCAGCTTCGACCCGTACACGGACGGCGCGCGCGTCGGCAAGGCTGACCCCTACACCGACGGCGCCCTGGCCTGATTGCTGCCGGCCTTGAGGTCGGCGGCCAACAACTTTACGGCGGCGGTCACGCTGACTGCCGTCCGATGGAGTTCATCATGAGTTTGCGTGACAGTATCCTGCTGCTTGGCGGATGGCTGGTGCTTTGCGTGACGAGTGGCTCGATGATCACCTTCGCCGCGCAGGTCCTGCCTGGCTAAAGCACATGCCGCGGATGCCCCTGGGCTAGGGAATTACCCCAGCCCCGGGGCATTTCAACTTGAGCGCCTATCTTCGCGTAGATACACTGCTTTCATGAAAACGCAATCAGTACGCGAGCAACTGCTCGAGCACACCCTCGTCCTGATCCGCCGCCGCGGCTTCAACGGCTTCAGCTACCGCGACCTGGCGGAACTGGTGGGGGTCAAGACCTCCAGCATCCATTATTACTTCCCGGCCAAAGAGGACCTGGTCCTGGAGGCGGTGAAGGAATACAGCGCCCGCCTGGCCGAGCGCATCCGCTCCATCGACACCAGCCTGCCGGTTACCGAGCAGGCGGCCATCTACCTGGCGCCGTTTCGCGCCAGCTGCGGCTCGGACCAGATCTGCCTGTGCGGCATGTTGTCGACCGAGACACTGTGCCTGCCGGAGTCCGTGCACAAGCTGTTGCAGGGCTTCTTCCTGATGAACGAACAATGGCTGGCCGGCCTGCTGGAGCGCGCGCAGCCGCAGCGCAGCACGCCGTTCCCGGTGCCGCCGGCGCGGCTGGCGCAGGTGGTGTTTGGCTCGCTGCAGAGCGGGCTGATTGCGGCGCGCCTGTTCGGGACGTCTGACCGGGTTGAGGCCGCGGCGGACACGCTGATGGCCGCCGTCGCCGGCTAAAGTTTTCGCGCATATCAGTGGCGCGTCTGAAGCCGTCATGTGGCGCAAGCTGCATGGCGGCTTTTTTATTGACAGCCTGCCGACGCTGTGGGATCGGTGATAAGCGCTTTTAAAACAATGAGATAGAGCCAAGAAAGGCATAGGCTATCGGGCCGATAGAAATGTTTTTCCTTGACTCTCTACCTAGTAGTAGATAGTATTTGACTCATGGAAGCGCTGCACCGCCGGCAACAAGCAAGACAAGGCGAAAACGTGGCGGTCCCATTGCATGACCGGAGGCGGTCATTTTTTCGAGACTGAGTATCTATCTACTAGTAGATGCGGGATCGAAAGAGCGATCTGCCACAGCCACTGATACCGAATTGACGCGATCCCGAAACATCGCACCCTGGAGCCCATCATGACCAAGATCACCAAGACCCTGATTACCGCCGCCACCCTTGCCGCCGCGCTCGCGGGCGGTGTTGCGCAAGCGGCCAGCGTGCAGGACAGCACCTTCACCGGCGACAAGTACGGCTACACCTTCCGCACCGGCAAGTTCGACACCTTCACGGAAGGCGCCCGCACCGGCAAGTTTGATCCGTTCACCGAAGGCGCACGCGCTGGCAAGGCCGATCCCTACACCGATGGTGCCCGCGTTGGCAAGGCTGATCCCTACACCGACGGTGCCCGCACGGTAGCCGGCCTGGATCGCAGCGGTGTCTCGGCCCAACCGTCGCGCAGCGTCGACCCGTACACCGACGGTGCCCGCACGGTAGCGGGCCTGGACCGCAGCGGCGTGTCGGCCCAACCGTCGCGCAGCTTCGACCCGTACACCGATGGTGCCCGCGTGGGCAAGGCTGATCCCTACACCGACGGTGCCCGCACGGTAGCGGGCCTGGACCGCAGCGGCGTGTCGGCCCAACCGTCGCGCAGCTTCGACCCGTACACCGACGGTGCGCGCGTGGGCAAGGCTGACCCCTATACCGACGGCGCCATCGCCTGAGAGCCGGCCGGTGTGATGCCGGCCATTGAAACCCGCCGGGCCGCCAGCGTGCGGCCCGTCTTCAGGAGTTGATCATGCGTTGGCGTGACACTGCGCTGATCCTTGGCGGATGGGTAGGGCTTTGCTTCGCAAGCGGGTCCCTCATCACGCTGATCGCACAAACGCTGCCGGCCTGAACGGCGCGGCAGCAAGACGATGGAGTTGATGCCATGAACACCCGATCCGTACGCGAGCAACTGGTCGAACATGCGCTGGTGCTGATCCGCCGCAGG
The DNA here is from genome assembly GCF_000219215.1 of Cupriavidus necator N-1. NCBI lineage: Bacteria > Pseudomonadati > Pseudomonadota > Betaproteobacteria > Burkholderiales > Burkholderiaceae > Cupriavidus > Cupriavidus necator. Next base: position 1,190,356 of record NC_015723.1, read on the forward strand.
GGGTTCAACGGCTTCAGCTACCGCGACCTGGCCGACCTGGTCGGGGTCAAGACCTCGAGCATCCATTATTACTTCCCGTCCAAGGACGACCTGGTGCTGGAAGCGGTGCGCGAATACGGCACCCGCAGGCGGGCGCGCCTGGATGCGATCGACGCCGGCCTGCCTCCTGCCGAGCAGGCGCGGCAATACCTTGCACCTTTGCTCGCGGGTGCCGGCACCGACCAGGCTTGCCTGGTGGGCATGCTGTCGGCCGACGTGCTGATGCTGCCAGACGCGGTGCGCGCCGCGATGCAGGACTTTATCCGCCTCAATGAGCAATGGCTGGCCCGTTTGTTCGAGCGCGCCGCCGCGCAGCGCAAGGCGCCCTATCCGGCGCCGCCGCAGCAGCTGGCGCAGGTGGTGTTCGGGGCGTTGCAGAACGGCTTGACCAGTGCACGGCTGTTTGGCACGCCGGACCGGCTGGATGCCGCGGCGGCGCTGCTGACCAGTGCCATGCCGGCGGAGCAGGCCTTAGCCGCGGCTTAGCACCACCGAGCCGGCGACGGCATTGCACAGCCACTGCGGGTCATCGTGGGGCAGGTCATGCCCGGCCCAGTGGTGTGTCAGCAACTGGGCGTCCCAGGCTTGCGCGATGCGCGCCGAGCACACCGGGTTGACCAGGCGGTCGGCCGCCGAGGCAAGCATCAGCGCCGGACAGCGCGGCGCACTGGCCGGGGCACGATAGCGGGCTGCGGCCAGCAACTGTGCCAGCGCGGATTGGCGGCTCACCGGTGCGTCGGCGGCAATGGCCTGCCAGGTCTCGATGTCGCGCGCCAGCGTATCGGTGCGCGCACAGGTGATGGCATGGATAGTCCGCTCGCAGTATGCGCGGTCTTGCCAGCGCTGCGCCACGTGCAGCAGCTTGCCCCAGTTGCGCGGCCGCAGGCGCTGCGCCGGCGTGCAGAACGGCCGCATGCTGGTATTGACCAGCACCAGGCCGCCGACTTCGTCCGGATAGGCGCTGGCCCACTCGGTCGCGGCCATCGCGCCGAGCGACATCGCCAGCACGCGGTATGGTCCGGGCGCGCCGGCGGCAGACAACTGGCGCCGCACCGCGGTGACCATCTCAGGCACGCTCCACGGCGCCGGCTGCGCGGACAGCGCGCCGTTGCCGGGCAGGTCGGGCAGCAGTGGCCGCCCCAGCCCGGCCGCTTCCCAGCGCGCCGGCAAGCTTCCCCAGTGGCGCGATTCCCGCGTCAGTCCCCGCAAGAATACCCATCGGCTCATGGCGGCGCCTCCGTCTGCCAGTGTGCGCGTGCCTGCAGCAGCAGGTCGTCGCGCTGCGCGCCGCGCGGCAGCCAGCGATCTGGCGCAAAGGCCACGCGGCCCAGGAAGTCGAACAGGCTCACATGTCGGCGCAGCACGCGTGCGGTGCGGTGCGCCTTGATCGGGTTGAAGATGCCCTCGCGCGAGAACAGCTGGCGCGGGTTTTTCTTGATCCACAGCCACGAGCCCAGTTCCAGCGTCATCGGCAGGAACAGGTTGCCGTGCGGCGTCAGGTCATAGGCATGGTCCCACAGGTCGCCGTGCAGCAGGTACTGGTGGCTTTGCGGCTCGAAGGTGTAGCCGTGGTGCGGGTGGGCCTGCTCGAACAGCGTCTTGAGCAGGTACATCTCGGGCAGGTGCGCCATCGGCCGGCGCGTGCCCGCGTACGGAAACCAGATGCTGTCGCGCCAGCCGTAGCCTGAATGGCAGTCCACCGCAAAGCTGAGCGGGCGCGGCAGCAGTTCTTCCTGCACCACGCGCAGCAGCGCGCGGCTTTCCGCTTCCATCGGCGCGCCCGCCGTGCCGCGGTACCAGGGCAGCCAGGCGCCGATGCGCTGGCCGCCGGCCAGGAAGGGCACGCGCGCATCGGCGTCCTGCGGGCCGTTGCGCATCAGGTCGACGCCGTTTGGGTTGGCGCGGGTGCCGGCCCACATGCCACCGGGGTTGACGATCGGCATGAATACCAGCCGCACCGACTGCAGCTCGCGGTGCAGCAGCTCGTCCCACGCCAGCCGGCTCAGCACCGAGCGCAGGTAGTCCAGCACCAGTTGCGTGCCGATGCGCTCCAGCCCGTGGATGCCGCCGAAGATGCCGATCGCGGGCGCGCCCGGATCGCGGCTGCCGAGCGTGGCGGCATGGACGCCGAAGCGACGGCCCTGCACCATGGTTTCGCAGACCACCCGCGTATCCAGCACGTGGCTGCCCGTATCCAGCAAGGCCAGCAGCTGGTCGTACTCGGGGAAGCCGGCGTGCGGGTGCATGGGATCAGGCGGTGGGCACGCCGGCCGTGCCGAACAGGTGCAAGACCGGCCACCCGCGTGACTCGGCCGCGTCCTTCAGCGTTGAATCCGGATTGACGGCGACCGGGTGGCCAACGCTTTCGAGCAGCGGCAGGTCGTTGCGGGAGTCGCTATAGAAGGTGGCCTGCGCCAGCGCCGTGTGCGCAATGCCCAGCGTCTCGAGCCACGCCAGCACCCGCAGGACTTTGCCGGGGCCGAAGGCCGGTACGCCCGCCAGCGCGCCGGTGAATTCGCCATGCGCGTCGTGTTCGGCTTCTACCGCCAGCAGGTGCGGCACGCCCAGCTGGCGCGCGATCGGTTCGGTGACAAAGCGGCAGGTGGCGGTGACGATGCAGCACAGGTCGCCGGCGGTGAGGTGGCGCGCCAGCAGGTCGAGCGCTTCGGGCCGGATGGCGGGCACGATCACCTCGCGCATGAAGTCCGCGCGCCATTGCGTGAGGCGTTGGCGCGGGTGGCGTGCCAGCAAGCCCAGGGCAAAGCGGGCATGGCCGGCAAAGTCCAGGCGCCCGGCCTGGTAGGCGGCCAGCCAGCGCGCATTGTGCGCATCGATCTCGGCGGCCTCGGCGCCGCCCATGGCGACGAGGTAGCGGGCCCACTCATACTCGCTGTCCAGCGGCAGCAGGGTGTGGTCGAGGTCAAACAGGGCAAGGCGGGGGGCAGCGGGCATGCGCGATAGCTCAGTTGGCGAAACCGGCAAGCTTGGCGCGGCGTGGTGACCGCGCGGTGATGAAGGACCCAAGTTTTCCGATACCGGCATTGGCGCTTTATCTGCCGCGGCAAGCATGCGGGTGTCAGGCGGCGTGGGTGGCGGCGGTCGGCTCGTCCAGCGCCACGCAGTCCAGGAAGGCGCCGACCAGCCGAGTCTCGCGCCGGCTCTGCAGGCAGTATAGGTATTCATGCAGCACCGGCGCGCCTTGCGCGAACGGCACCACGCGCAGCAGCGGGTCGCGCGGGACCTCGCCCAGCGGCACTACGCTGGCGCCCAGGCCCTGGCGGATGGCCTCGTAGATGGCCTCGCGGCTGCCGATCACGGTGTGCGGCGGCAGCTCCAGCCCGCACGCGGCCAGCGCCGTCTCGGTGGCCTTGCGCGTCATCGAGCCGTGCTCGCGCACCAGCAGGTGGCAGCCGCGCAGTTGCGGCAGCTCGACCTGCGGCAGCCGCGCCAGCGCATGGTCCGGATGGACCACCAGCACCATCGGGTCCGACGCCAGCCGGATGCAGGCAAGCCGGTCGTCGTCCACCGGGTGCGACGACACCGCGGCGTCGATGCGGTACTCGAACAGCGCCTCCAGCATCTGCTGCGAATTGCCGATGTCCAGGCTCACGTCGATCGCCGGGTAGCGCTGGCGGAACGCCGCCACCGCGCGCAGGATGTAGTAGGGGCCGGTGGCGCCGATGCGCAGGTTGCCGAAGCGCAGGTTGCCGGCGTTGCGCAGCAGGTAGTCGGCATTGCCTTCCTGCTGCATCAATTGCTCGACCACCGGCATCAGCGCCACGCCCACGTCGCTCAGGTCGACGCGGCTGGCGCGGCGGTGGAACAGTTCCACGCCGTAGGTCTCTTCAAGCTGGCGGATGCGGCCGGTGACGGTGGGCTGGCTGATGTGCAACTGCCTCGCCGCCATGGTGATGCTGCCCTGGCGCGCCACTTCGAAAAAGGTCATCAGCAGGTCGCCAAGCATGGTTATCCGCAGGAAAGTTGGGGGGGCAGCCCGGACAGGCCCGGACGACCGCGCAGTCTAGCGGGCCAATATGACAAAACGGCGACGCCCGCCCGCGGCCGGAGCGGCCGGGGGCGGGCGTAGCGCTGCCCGTCAGGCGACGTGCGCGTCAGCCGTTGAGGCCCATCGCCGGATCGGACACGCTGTCCTTGCCGGTCTCGATGCGCCCGGCGAAGCGGCGCGTGAAGCCGCCTTGCGCGGTGGTGACGGTGAAGTCGTACCAGTTGCCCTGGCGGGCCACAGGCCAGTGCTGCTGCAGCTGCATGCCGGCCGGCACCTCGTAGGTCCAGGGACCGTCGGTGCGGTAGGCGTTGGGCTGCACGGTGAAGGTGCAGGGGGCGCTGCCGGTGTTGATCATGTCCACGTACACCGCGGCATTGGCGATGTCATAGCAGACGCGGATCTCCGGGGCGCTGGCACCCGCCGCGGTCACGGCCCCCGCATTGCCGCGGAAGGCGCGGTGGAAGCCGTTGGGGCCAAGCACCCACAGGTCGTACTTGCCGTCGTCGCTGGCAAAGACGTCCCAGCTGCCATGCAGTTCCTTGCCCGGTTCGACCATGTAGCGGCGCGGCACGCGGTCCAGGTGCAGGCGGTCGTAGACGTGGAACACCGCCGCCGCCGTGCCGGTGTTGCTGAACAGCAGCCACACCGCGCGCTGGTCGCGGGCGTCTTCTCGGGCGCTCACGTGCAGCTCATAGGGCAGGGCGCGCGACGGGCGCGTGCCGGTCTCCTGCTGCGGCATCTGCTGGCTGCTGGCCGATGGCAGCGGTACTTGCGGCAGCACGCCTTGCGCGGTGCGGATGGCATCGGCGCTGGCCTTGTCGCGGCTGGGCAGCGTGGGCAGCGGGTTGGTGTTTGGGCTGACGAAGTTGAAGGCCGAGGTCAGGTCGCCCGCCACCGCACGGCGGAAGCTGCTGATATTGGTCTCGGCCACGCCAAAGCGGGCTTCCAGGAAGCGCAGCACCGAGGTGTGGTCGGACACCTGCGAGTTGACCCAGCCGCCGCGGCTCCATGGCGAGACCACGTACATCGGCACGCGCGGGCCGGGGCCGTAGGGGTGCTTGTCGACGTGGTATTCCGGCCTGACCTGTTGTGGGTCGAGCGTGGTGGCGCCGGCCAGCGTGTCGCCGTCGTAGGCGGGCGCGCACGGCGGCGGCACGTGGTCGAAGTAGCCGTCGTTCTCGTCGAAGTTGATCAGCAGCACGGTCTTGCTCCACACCGCCGGGTTGGCGGTCAGGGCATTCAGCACCTCTTGCGTATACCAGGCGCCCTGCACCGGGCTGGAAGGCCCGGGGTGCTCCGAGTACGTCGCCGGCGCCACGATCCACGACACCTGCGGCAGCTTGCCCGCGGCAACGTCGTCGCGCAGCGATTGCAGGAAGCCGCCGTCAGGCATGGTGTTGGCCACGCCCTTGAGCAGCGGGCTGATGGCTTCGTCGGCGCTGGTGTATGCCGGGTAGGGGCTGCCGTTGGCCTGGTTGCCGCGCGCGGCGTTGGCGTCGCGGTATTGCTTGAAGCCCGCCAGCGGGTTGTCGGTGAAGTTGTCCGGCATGTTCTGGTAGACCTTCCAGCTCACGCCGGCGGCTTCCAGGCGCTCCGGGTAGGTCTTCCAGGTGTAGGGCGGGGCCGACCCCGTGAACGAGTCGCCGCTGTTGTCGATCACCGGCCCGCCGTTGGCGCCGCTGGGGTCATTGGTGCCGGTCCAGTGGAACAGGCGGTTGGAGTTGGTGCCGCCATGGAAGCTGCAGTGATAGGCGTCGCAGAGGGTGAAGGCATTGGCCAGGGCCACCTGGAAGTCCAGTTCGGCTTCGGTGTAGTAGCCCATCGACTGGGTCTGCTTGTAGGTCGGCCACTTGTTCATGCGGCCCAGGTCCCAGGCGTTCTGCGCATCCGGGTACGAGTGCGGCGTGCCGCTGACGCGCTGCGCATTGCCGGCACTGCTGTCGAGGTGGTAAGGCAGCACGGTGCGGGTGGTGCTGCCGTTAGTATAGGTCTGCTGCCACACATTCAGGCCGCCCGCCAGCGGGATCGGGAAGCGGTCGCCAAAGCCGCGCACGCCGCGCAGCGTGCCGAAGTAATTGTCGAACGAGCGGTTTTCCTGCATCAGGATGACCACGTGCTCGACGTCGCGGATGGTGCCGGTGGCGTTGTTGGCCGGGATCGCCAGCGCGCGGCGGATGGACGGCGGGAAGGCCGCCAGCGCGGCGGTGGCGGCGGCGCTGCCTCCGGCGAGCTTGAGGAAGTTGCGTCTGCTTTGCGGGTTCATGGATTCTGTGCCGGGTGGTTTCTGGAGGGGGAGACGGGCCAGGCCCGGCTTCAGGGCGCGCAGCGCAGTTGCGGCTTCACGGCGGGCGTCTCGCCCGGCCGGTCGCTGCCATTCCCCTGGCCGGGGTTGCCGCCGGTGCCCGGGCCACCCGGCGTGGTTGGTGCCGCGTTGGGCGAGCCGGTGGGGCTTTCGCCGGAGTCGCCGCCGCAGGCGGCGAGTGCTGCGCACATCAGCAGGGCGGCGAGCCAGTGCGGCCGCGCCAGGGTGGAAGGTCGGAAAGTCATGGTGTCAATCTCCTGCAGGGGATCGGGCGGGGGTAAGGGTCGGTGAGGAACCCGTTCCATGACGAAACGGGTTCCGGCCGGATTTATGGATTCAGCGTGGACAGCGGCTGGCGTGCGCCGGTGACGGTCTTCAACTCGTCCAGCGACAGCACTCGCGTCCACATCGCCAGGTCGTTGAAGCCCATCACGCCCTTGAGCGCGCCGGGGTTGTTGCCCACGTAGTTGTGCGTGGCATCGTCGTTCACGCCCCAGCCGGTGCCGAGCCCGGCCAGCTTGGTCACGTCGGTGTTGGCGATTGCCTTGTTCTCGGTCTTCTGCACGCCCAGCACCGGATCGATGACATAAGCGCTGAAGCGTTTGGCTGCCGCATCGACCGACAGCGCCAGGTAGGCCCACTGGTTGGCCGACACCTTCATGCCGTTGATGTCGTCGCGCTTGCCGCTGCCGCTGCCAAGGTTGAAGCGGATCTCGCAGCTGCCGAACAGCGCGACGGCAATGCCGGGGTTGGCGCCCGAGATGTAGTTCTTGTTGGACAGGATGGGCTCGCCGGTGCCGTTGCCCTGGGTGCAGTCGGTGCGGAACCAGAAGCCGATGGTGAACTGCGGGCTTTGCGCGATATCGGCAGCGTTGTAAGCCAGCTTGTAGCTGTCGACACGCGAGTCCAGCTGCAGCGACTGGCCGCTGAAGTTGTCGGCAGCCAGCGTGCCGCCATCAAGGCTTGCCACCCACGGGCCGAGCGTGGCGGCGTTCTTCGCGTCGGCGAACGGCTTGCTGTCGAGGCTGAAGTACGTGGCCAGGCCATTGAGCAGCGTCGGCGCCAGCGTGACCGGCTTGACGTAGTGGATCTGCACCAGGTACGACACCGGCACGTCATTGCGCACCAGCGTGTAGTTGAACTGGTACAGGCCCGTGGCCATGTTGAAGGCCTTGTCGGTGAACTGCCGCACCTCCGGTCCCAGCGAGGCGATCTGCACGCCGTCGCGCAGCACGCGGGTGACGCCGAAGGCTTCGGTCGGGTTCTGCCAGCTCAGCGTGATGGCGTCGTTGTACTGGCTGATGCTGGCGCCGATGGCGCGCACGCCTGCGGTGGCGGTGGTCAACGCCGAACCGTCCAGCCGCGTGGTGGCCGGGTCAAGCGCCACGCCGGCATGGGCCAGCAGGGTGGGGACGATGTCGGCTTCGGTCGGCAGCGCGGACAGGTCCGCCGGGGTGTCCGGCGCTGCTGCGCCAGGTCTGGCCAGCGCGCCGTTGAGCGTCTTGTTGGTGGCGAGGAAGGCGGTGCGGTTCTCCACCGTCGGCACCGTGGTGGTTGCGCCGGTGGCATCCAGGCCGTGGCTGGTGGTGACCATCACCAGCCAGTCTTCGGCCGGCTGCCCCTGGTGGCGCGCGGCGACGGCGCCGAGCAGTTCGCCCAGCGCCTTGTCGATGCCCGCGAGGGCCGTGGCATAGGCGCCGTTGCCGAAGCCGCCGGCTTCCGCCGCCTGTGCCGGCGCGCTGTATTGCGCAAACACCACGCCATAGCCGGACTGCACTTGCCGTACGGCGTTCTGCGTGACGCAGCTGTCGACCCCGGCGCAGTCAACCAGCGTATCGAGCATGCCAGCTTCCTGCTCGGCCTTGAGCAGGCCAGGCAGCGCCCCCGAACTGGTGGATGCGCCCTGCTGCAGGCCGGGTTTGCCGGCCGCGCGCAGGTAGCGGAATACGGTGGGGGCCTGCAGTGCGGTGCTGCCGGTATCGTCTTCGATGCCGTGGCGGTTGGCCCAGGCGCCGGTCAGCACCGTGGCCCAGCTGGGCGCGTCCAGCGGCGGCTGCGCGGTGATGGTGCCGGGCATGCCCCCGGTAGCGGTGGGCACCAGGTTCAGCTGGGCCAGGTTGGGCAGCTCACGCCGCAGGAGTGCGCCCTGCACCTGGGCATAGGTGGCACCGTCCACGCCCACCAGCAGCACGCGCGGGCCGCCGGCACCGGCTGGCGGCGGGGTCTTGATGGTGGTGTCGTTCGGTGCGGCTGCCGGCGCGGCGTCATCGCCGCCGCCGCAGCCCGCCAGTGTTGCTGCCAGTGCGGCGATCACGGTGCCGGCCAGCACACGGCCGCGCGCCATCCCCGCCAGGCTGCCCGGTGCAAGGTTCCCTGCCATCTTTGATTCCCCTGTTCGTCTGCGTTGTTGTGTGCCGGCGGCAGGTGCCGCGTGGCCGATTGCGTTTGCCGCAATGCGCTCGCAGAGTAAGAACCGGGGTTGTCACCATGGTGACAGCGGGGCAAAGAATGCTGATGGGGCTATTCGGATTCTTGAGGTGAGGGTGGCGCCAGCGTCCTATGCTTGCGGCATGCCGCCGGCATCGCTTGCCTGGATCAGCAGCACCGCGTCGCGCTTGTCCAGCAGGTGCTGGCGCAGGATGGCGGCAAGGCGCTTGCCATCGCGCGCTTCAAGTGCCTGCAGCATCTCTTCGTGGTCGCGGATGGCGCTGTCCCACTTCGGCTTCTGATAGTTGGAGCGGAAGCGCAGCGCCTGCAGCCGCCGGTTCACCGACAGATAGGTCTGGCGCAGCGCCGAATTGCGGGCCGCCAGGTTGATGCGGTCATGGATCTGGTGATTGATGCGGTAATAGCCGGGGAGGTCGTCATTTGCCCGGCAGGCCAGCATCGCATAGTGCAGGGCCTTGATCTCGGCCAGTTCGACGGCCGTGATGCGTTCGCAGGCCAGTTCGCCGGAAAAGGCTTCCAGCCCGCTCATCAGCTCAAACGTGTCCTGGATCTCCGCGCCGGACAGGCGCGATACGGTCGCCCCGCGGTTGGGCGAGATATCGATCAGCCCCTCTGCCGCCAGCACCTTCAGGGCCTCGCGCAGCGGCGTGCGGGAGATGCCCAGGGTCTCGCACAGTTCGCGCTCATTGAGCTTCCTGCCCGGTTCCAGGGTGCCCTCGACAATGAACGTGCGCAGGTGGGCCACCACGGTGTCGTGCAAGCGTTGCCGTTCGAGCCTGGGTAGTATCGGGGCCGGCGAATCCGAGCCGGAAGTGGCGGAAATTTGCATTCAAAATTCCTATCACGTGATTGCGTTCAATTTTAGCAGACTCTCAACTGGAACTCAAAAACACATGTAAACCCTTATTTTTTCGGGTAAACGCTAGAGAATTTCCGCGCAATCTCCGCTGTTTTTCCATCCCTCCTCTGATAAAGTATTTTGCATTCAAAACTCAACAGGAGGAGTCAAATGCTGAATCTCAACTTCCATCCCGCCGGCCGCCACTTCCTGCAGATCCCCGGACCGAGCCCGGTTCCCGATCGCATCCTGCGCGCCATCAGCTATCCGACCATCGACCACCGCGGCCCTGAATTCGGCGCGCTGGGCCTCAAGGTGCTGGACGGCATCAAGAAGATCTTCAAGACTGAGCAGCCGGTGGTGATCTATCCGGCTTCGGGCACTGGCGCCTGGGAAGCGGCGCTGTCGAACACGCTGAGCCCCGGTGACACGGTGCTGATGTTCGAAACCGGCCACTTCGCCACGCTGTGGAAGAAGATGGCCGAGAACCTGGGAATCAGGCCCGAATTCCTCGGCCTGCCGGGCGTAGAGGGCTGGCGCCACGGGGTGCAGGCCGACATGATCGAGGCCCGCCTGCGTGCCGACAGCGCGCATGCGATCAAGGCGGTGTGCGTGGTGCACAACGAGACCTCGACCGGCGTGACCTCGGATATCGCCGCCGTGCGCCGCGCCATCGATGCGGCCGGACACCCGGCGCTGCTGCTGGTCGACACCATTTCCGGGCTGGCGTCCGCCGATTACCGGCATGACGAGTGGGGCGTGGACGTGACCGTGTCCGGCTCGCAGAAGGGCCTGATGCTGCCGCCTGGCATCAGCTTCAATGCGGTGTCGCCCAAGGCCATCGCAGCCTCCCGCACGGCCCGGCTGCCGCGCAGCTTCTGGGGCTGGGATGAAATCATCGAGATGAACCGGACCGGCTACTGGCCCTACACCCCCAGCACGAACCTGCTCTATGGCCTGTCCGAAGCCCTCGACATGATCCTTGAGGAAGGGCTGGACAACGTCTTCGCCCGCCACCAGCGCCTGGCCGAAGCCTGCCGCCGCGCGGTCAAGGCCTGGGGCCTGGAGATCCAGTGCGCGGACCCCGCCGTCTACAGCCCGGTGCTGACCGGCGTGATGATGCCCGAGGGGATCGACGCGGACGTGGTGCGCAGGAACATCTATGACCGCTTCAACATGTCGCTAGGCGCCGGCCTGGGCAAGGTCAAGGGCCGCATGTTCCGCATCGGCCATCTGGGCGACTGCAACGACCTCACGCTGATGGCCACGCTGGCCGGCTGCGAGATGGGCCTGAAGATCTCGGGCGTTCCGCTCGCGGGCAACGGCACCGTTGCCGCCATGGACTATCTCGCCGCGCACGCCACGCCGCTGTCGCTCAAGGCTGCCGCCTGACGAGAGCCTCTGCCATCCGAGACGGGGGCGGGCGCCGCGCGTGCGCAACGCCCCCGCCGGACTGATCGCAACGGATCAGCGCAGCACTGCCGTACCTGACAAAAAACAGAGGAGACGCTGTGGATACAACCCTGCAGGCGGGAACAAAGATCAGGACGTTCGAGGATGCGACCTATCGCAAGGTGAGTTGGAGGCTGGTGCCATTCCTGATGGTCTGCTTCCTGATCGCTTATCTCGATCGTGTCAACGTAGGTTTTGCCAAGCTCCAGATGTCGCAGCAACTGGGCTTCAGCGAGACCGTCTACGGGCTGGGCGCCGGGATTTTCTTTATCGGCTACTTCCTGTTCGAGGTGCCGAGCAACCTGGCACTGCACAAGTTCGGCGCCAAGGTGTGGATCGGCCGGATCATGATCACGTGGGGGCTACTCTCCGCGTGCTTTGCGTTCGTGCAGACGCCAACCCAGTTCTACACGCTGCGCTTCCTGCTGGGGCTGGCCGAAGCCGGCTTCACGCCAGGCATCGTGTACTACCTGTCGTGCTGGTACCCGTCGCACCGGCGTGCCAAGATCATGGCCATCTACTGCATGGGTTCGCCGCTGTCCGGCATCATCGGCAATCCGCTGTCCGGCTACCTGATGGGCAGCATGGCCGGCGTGGCTGGCCTGGGCGGCTGGCAATGGATGTTCTTCATCGAGGCGGTGCCGGCGGTGCTGCTGGGGTGCTTCTGCTTCTACTACCTGGACAACTCCATTGCCAAGGCCAAATGGCTGACCAGCGCGGAGAAGCAGGTCCTTGAACTGGCCAAGTCGGAAGACGTCAAGGCGGTGGACCCGCAGGCACGCGTCGGCAAGGTGTTTACCGATCCGCGCGTCTGGCTGATCAGCCTGATCTGCTTCTGCTATGTCACGGGCCAGTACGGCATCACGCTCTGGCTGCCCACGTTCATCAGGTCGACCGGTGTCAGCGACCCGCTCCATATCGGCCTGCTGAGCGCGATCCCGTATATGGCGGCCATTGTCGCGATGTACTTCTTCGGTCGCAGCGCCGACAAGCACCGCGAGCGGCGCTGGCACCTGATCATCCCGTGCATGATGGGTGCGATCGGTTTCCTGGCGTTGCCCTGGGTTATGCACAACACCGCGCTGTCCCTGGTGTTCCTGTCGATCGCCGCAGCCGGCATCCTGACCTGCACGCCGCTGTTCTGGTCCCTGCCGACGGCTTTCCTCAGCGGCGCGGCGTTGGCCACGGCCATCGCCATGAGCAACTCGATCGGCAACCTTGCCGGCTTTACCAGCGGCTACATGATCGGCTACCTGCGCGACGTGACCCAGAGCGGCAACAGTGCTTACTACATGATTGCCGGGACGCTGATGCTGGGTGCGTTCTGCATCTGGACAATACCTGCCCGCCTGGTCAACCGATAGCGAGACAAAGCGGGGTGCGGCACCGTACCGCTGCCCCGCCTGCCCATCACCTCGCAAACACTTCGCGCCCTTGCCGGCGCATGGAAGGCTCTCATGACAAACTCGTACCAACCGGTGCCGGACGACCCCGGCCATCACGCGCCGTTCAGCGTGGTGGAAGCCACCGTCGCCAGCGCGCATGCCGCGATGCGCGACGGCAGGCTGACGGCGCGCCAACTGGCCAGCGCATGCCTGGCGCGCATCTCGGCCTATGACCAGGACGGTCCCGCCCTGCGCAGCATCCTGCAGCGCAACCCGCAGGCGCTGGAAGAGGCCGGACACATCGACGCCATGGCCGGGCGCAACCCGTCGCAGGTGCTGGCGCCGCTGCATGGCATCCCGGTGCTAGTCAAGGACAACATCGAATGCGGCGGCATGGAAACCACCGCCGGCGCCGCCTGCCTGCGCGGCAACCTGTCCACCGGCGATGCCTTCGTGATCCGCCGGCTGCGCGAGGCGGGTGCCGTCGTCCTGGCCAAGACCAACCTGCACGAGCTTGCCTCCGGCGGCGAGACCGTTAGCACCCTGTCTGGCCAGACCCTCAATCCCTATGACCTGACCCGCACGCCCGGCGGTTCCAGCGGCGGGACCGGCGCCGGCATTGCCGCCAGCTTCGGCCTGCTTGGCATCGGCACCGACGGGGTCAATTCGATCCGCTCGCCGGCCTCGGCCAACAACCTGGTCGGCCTGCGCCCGACCATGGGCCTGATCAGCCGGGCCGGGCTGGTCCCTTGCGGGCTGACGCAGGACACCATCGGCCCGATCACCCGCACCGTCGCCGATACGGCGCTGCTGCTCGATGTCATCGCCGGCTATGACCCGGCCGACCCGGTCACCAGCCAGGGCGCGTCCCACATCCCGGCGAGCTATGCCGCCAGCCTTGACCGCGACGGACTCAGGGGCGCGCGCATCGGCGTGCTGCGCCATTTCTTCGGCGACCAGGAGGTGCACCGTCCCGTCAACACCGTGATGCAGGCAGCGCTGGCCACCATCGCAGCACAAGGCGCCGAGCTGGTCACCCTTGACGACGCCATCAGCCCGGATGAGCTGCTGGCGTCCACGCTTGTGCACCACTACGAGATGGAGCACGATCTCGACGCCTACCTGGCGGGGCTGCCCCCCGGCGTCCCGGTGCGATCGATGCAGGACATCATCGCTGCCGGTTCTGTCCATCCAAGCGTGGCGGGAACCCTCGCCACCGCAGCGGCGCTGAGCGAGCGGGAAGGAGAGTACCGCGAACGCCTGCAGCGCCAGCAGGCATTGCGCCAGCGGCTGCAGGACCTGATGGCGCGGCATCGGCTTGACGCGCTGGCATTTCCGCACCAGCGGCGCCTGGTGGTGCCGGTGGGCGAGACCCAGGCAGAGCGCAACGGCGTGCTCGCGTCGGCCACCGGATTTCCGGCCATCGTGATTCCGGCCGGATTTTCGGCGCCGGACGGCAATGCCCCCCAGGGCGTGCCGGTCGGGCTGGAGTTCTTTGGCTTGCCCTTCACCGAACCCGTGTTGATACGGCTGGCCTATGCGGCCGAGCAGGCCTTGCGCGCGCGCCGGCCGCCGCACTCGACGCCCGCGCTGGAATAGGCGCGCGCCGGAACGAAGTTTTATCGCTGCTCTACAAACGCCAGCCGGACACGGCGGCGACAAGGTCGCGGACACACCGCGACAACCTCGAAACGAGGAGGAGACAAAGATGGGCGCAGAAACTGTAGTTCAATCGCCGAATTCCCCACAGCAGCATGAGCTCGACCGGGCCATGGATGGCATCGGGGTGACGGCGTCGCACAAGAAGATCATCTTCATGATCATGCTCGGGGTGATGTTCGATGTCTTCGAGCAGAACGCCGTCGGCCTGATCGGCCCCATGCTGCGCGAGCAGTGGGGCATCTCGGTGGCGGAGATCGGCTTTCTCAATACGCTGACCTTCAGTGCCGCCGCGCTGGGACGCATCGGCTCCGGCTATATCGCGGACCGCTACGGCAGGCGCACGATGCTGAGCGCCAACCTGCTGCTGTTCACGCTGGGCGCCATCATCTGCGCGCTGGCGCCGAACTATGGCGTGCTGGCGGCGGGCCGCTTTATCGTCGGCATCGGCCTGGGCGGGGAGATCTCGATCGCCGTGACCATGCTGGCCGAGCTGTGCTCGACGCGCTTCCGCGGTACCGCGGTGGGCCTGGTCAGCGTGGGCAGCGGCGGCCTGGGCAATATGCTGGCGCCGGCCTTCGGCCTGGCTGTATTCGCCATGTTCCCGGGTCCGGACAGCTGGCGCTGGCTGTTTGCCTGCCTGGTGCTGCCGGCATTCTTCGTCGTGTTCTACCGGCGCTTTATTCCGGAGACGCCGCGCTTCCTGCTGTCCAAGGGGCGCGTGGACGAGGCCAACCGGGTGCTGTCGGTGCTCGCATCCGGCCGCCTGGGCAAGCTCGACGGCGAGCCGACGCCCTATATCAAGGCCGCGATCCAGGACGAGGCGCCGCGCACCAGGGTGCGCCTGAGCGACATCTTCAAGGGCCGCCTGGGACGGCGCACGATCGCGCTGGGGATTGCGGTGTCCATGACGTACGGCGCGCAGATCTCGGTGCTGACGCTGATGCCGACCATCCTGATGTCGCAGGGCTACACCATCTCCAAGAGCTTTCTCTTCACCATGGTGATGCAGAGCGGCAGCCTGTTCGGCGCGCTCGCGGCGTCGTACTGCGGCTATCACTTCCCGCGCAAGCGGGTGCTGACGATAGGCGCGGGGCTGGCCTGCGCGGCCGGGTTGTGCTTCGGCTTCCTGACGTATAACGTGGGCTTGGTGCTTCTGTTTGGCGCCGCCTTCACGTTCTGCGTGGTGTTGCTGAACACGTCGATCTGGATCTTCGCGCCGGAGCAGTATCCCACCCACGTGCGCGCGTTCGGCACCTCGCTGATCCTGGCGCTCGGCACCCTGGCCGGCGCGCTGACGCCGCTGATCAGCGGGCGCGTGTTCCAAACCTACGGCGTTGGCGGCATGTTCAGCATGCTCGCGGCGATGTACGCAGTGTTTGCGCTGGCCGTGCAGTTCGCGCCGGAAACCTTCGGCCGCGCCATGGGCGAGACCGCCGCCGACGACGAAAACGGGCCTGCCGTCAGTGGCACCGCGCCCAGCGCCAGCGGTTCCTGAGACCGGCCCGCTCCCGGCAGCGTGCTGCGCGCGCTTGCCGGGAGCGGGATACCGGGCAATATTCATCCCTCATTCAAGGAAATACCCAAGGCATGACATCTTCCAATATCGATCGGGTCGCGCAGGCCCTGCTCAGCGCGCGTAGCGAACAGGGTTGCGCCGATGCAGGGCAATTTGCCAGCGCGCTTGAGAATGCGGAACAGGCCTACGCCGTACAGTCGGCCGTGGCCCGCGCGCTTGGCTGGCCAGTGACAGGCGCCGGCTACTGGAAATCCGGCGGCGCCACGCGCGAGGCGGTGCTGACGCATGCCCAACTGCCGCCGGCCGGGGTCTGGACCAGCCCCGCGCATGCCGGCGGCTGGCCGTTCACATGGCGCGGCATCGAGGCGGAAATTGCGTTGCGGCTGGGGCAGGGCGTTGACGCCGCGCAGGCTGCCGCCCTCGACTACGCCGGCGCGGCCGGGCTGATCGAAGCGATGGCGGTGTCGATTGAAATCGTCGATTCGCGCTGGCGGCAGTATCTCGCCGCGCCCGCGCTGCTGAAGCTGGCCGACCTGCAGTCCCACGGCGCACTGGTGCTTGGCGAATGGCGTGACTATGCGGCGCGGGACTGGGCGGCACAGCATTGCCGGGTGCGGATCGGCACGCAAACGACCGAGCGCCGCGGCACCCACGCGCTGGGCGATCCGGCCTATGGGCTGGTCGCCTGGCTGCGCCACGCCACGCGCGACGGGCGACGCGTAGAGGCCGGCACGGTCGTCACCACCGGCACCTGGGTTGGCATCCTGGATGCATCGGCTGGCGACCTGGTGACTGCGGAGTTCGATGGCATCGGCGAGGCCTCGGTCCAGCTCTGAGGCCAACTGACCGGGGCACGGGGCGTCAGCTGCGCAAGCCGACGCCCTGCATGATGATCCGCAGCACCCACGCGGCCACGCCCAGTGCCGCCACGCTGGCGGCCCAGATCAGCACCAGCCAGCCGATGCGGCGCAGCCAGGTGCCGCTGCCCGTCCCTGTCCCCGGGCGCTGTGTATCCATATCCATCAGTGGTAGCCGTCGCCGTGGCGCACCTTGCCGCGGAACACGTAGTAGGCCCACACCGTGTACATCAGGATGAAGGGAATGATGAACAGCGCCCCCACCAGCGCAAAGCCCTGGCTTTGCGGCGGTGCGGCGGCATCCCAGATCGAGATGCCCGGCGGGATGATATTGGGCCAGACACTGATTGCCAGCCCGCTGTAGCCCAGGAACACCAGCCCCAGCGCATACATGAACGGCGAGATATCCGGCTCGTGCCGCAGCGCGCGCATGAGCATGAACATGCACAGCGCCACCAGGATCGGCACCGGCGAGAACCAGAACAGGTTGGGCAGGCTGAACCAGCGCTCGGCAATCTCGGGATGCGTCAGCGGCGTCCACAGGCTGATCACGGCGATCACCGCCAGCAGCAGCCACGCCAGCGTGCCGGTCAGCTTGATCATGCGCTGCTGCAGCTCGCCCTCTGTCTTCATGATCAGCCAGGTGCTGCCCAGCACCGTGTAGGCCACCATAAGCCCCACGCCGCAGAACAGCGGGAAGGGCGTGAGCCAGTCCAGCGGGCCGCCGGCAAAGCGGTGGCCCTCCAGCTTGATGCCGTCGATATAGGCGCCCAGCGCCACGCCCTGGAAGAAACTGGCCGTGGCCGAGCCCAGGATAAAGGCGGCATCCCACACCGGGCGCTCGCGGTCGTTGGCCTTGAAGCGGAACTCGAACGCCACGCCGCGGAAAATCAGGCCCAGCAACATCAGCATCAGCGGCAGGTAGAGCGCGCTCAGCACCACCGAATACGCCAGCGGGAACGCCGCCAGCAGCCCGGCGCCGCCGAGCACCAGCCAGGTCTCGTTGCCGTCCCAGACCGGCGCCACCGTGTTCATCATGACATCGCGGTCATGCCGGTCCGGCACGAACGGGTAAAGCATGCCGATGCCCAGGTCGAAGCCGTCCATCACCACGTACATCATCACGCCGAAGAAGATGATGACGATCCAGAGAAGCGAGAGGTCGATGCCCATGGTGTCAGCTCCGGGTGCGTGCAGTGGTGGCGGGGGCGAGCGCTTCGTCGTCATCCACCGCTGACAATGGCCGTGCCGGCGTATGCCCGCGTCCGGGGCCGCCTTCCGGCTTGGCTTCTTCCAGCGCCGGACCCTTGCGCACCAGCCGCATCATGTAGGCGATGCCCACGCCGAACACGAAGAAGTACGCCACCACGAAGATCGCCAGCGTCGCCGCCAGCTCGGGCACGCCGTGCGGCGACACCGCGTCGGCGGTGCGCTGCAGCCCGTAGACCACCCACGGCTGACGCCCGACTTCGGTGGTGAACCAGCCGGCCAGGATGGCGATCAGGCCGGTGGGCCCCATCCACAGCGCCATATGCAGGAAGCCGCGCGAGCGGTACATGCGCTCGCCCCGGCGCAGCAGCAGGCTCCACACGCCCAGCAGGATCATCAGCAGCCCCAGCCCCACCATCACGCGGAACGACCAGAACAGGATCGTGGAATTGGGCCGGTCCTGCGGCGCGAACTCCTTCAGGCCCTTGATCTGCCCGTCCCAGGTATGGGTCAGGATCAGGCTGCCCAGGCGCGGCACCTCGACCGCGAAGCGTGTCTCTTCGCGCGCCATGTCGGGCCAGCCGAACAGCAGCAGCGGCAGGCCTTCATTGCCCTTGTTCTCCCAGTGGCCTTCCAGCGCGGCGATCTTGGCGGGCTGGTGCTTGAGCGTGTTCAGGCCGTGCATGTCGCCGATCACGGCCTGGATCGGCGCGACGATCAGCAGCATCCACATCGCCATCGACAGCATCTTGCGGATGGCGGGGTTGTCGCGCCCGCGCAGCAGGTGCCAGGCGGCGGACGCGCCGACGAACAGCGCCGTGGCCAGGAACGCCGCCACGCTCATATGCACCAGTCGGTAGGGGAACGACGGGTTGAAGATGACTTCGAACCAGTTGGTCGGCACCACGCGGCCGTTGATGATCTCGAAGCCCGCCGGCGTCTGCATCCAGCTGTTGGATGCCAGGATCCAGGTGGCGGAGATCAGCGTGCCGAGCGCCACCATCACCGTGGCAAAGAAATGCAGCCCCGGCCCGACGCGGTTCCAGCCGAACAGCATCACACCCAGGAAGCCTGCTTCCAGGAAGAAGGCGGTCAGCACCTCATAGGTCAGCAATGGCCCGGTGATGCTACCCGCGAACTCCGAGAAGAAGCTCCAGTTGGTGCCGAACTGGTAGGCCATCACCAGCCCGGACACCACCCCCATGCCGAAATTGACGGCAAAGATCTTGGACCAGAAGTGGTAGAGGTCGCGGTAATGCGTGCGCTGCGTGCGCAGCCAGCAGCCTTCCAGCACCGCCAGGTAGGCGGCCAGGCCGATGGTGATCGCCGGAAAAATGATGTGGAAGGAAATCGTGAACGCAAACTGCGTGCGGGCGAGGTCTAGCGCGGTCAAACCAAACATGTTGTTCTCCGTGGCGCTGGCCTGGCGCACGCCTGTGACGGGCGCGGCACTGCCGTCTGGCAGGCCGGGGGCCGGTCGGCAGGGCGCGCCGGGGCGCGGGCCGTAGGCGCGTGCGGTAAAGCGTAGTGTACGCCGCGCGCGCAGCAAAGGGCACCGTTGCTGCCGGTGTCGTACGGGTGACATATCGCCGCACCCGGTGCCGCCGGCGCCGCTTCCCGCGGCCCGGTGCCCTTGTTGATAGCGACCATGCTAACGGAGCCCGGATGAACGAAACAGCATCACCTCATTGAAAAAATACCGTATCAGTTTTGCGCGGCGCAGCAGAGGCAGCGGCTGACAAGCAGGGCAAAGAAGTGCATAGTCATGCGCTTCCCAGAAGCCTTTGAACATCGCGTCCGCCACTGCCTGACGCGGCCCCGCCTGCCATGGATTCCACCTTGCTGATCGTGATCGCCGGCGCCGCCGTGGCCGGCTTTGTCCAGGGGCTGTCGGGCTTTGCCTTCGGCATGGTGGCGATGTCGTTCTGGGCCTGGGCGATCGAGCCGCGTCTGGCCTCGGCCATGACCGTGTTCGGCGCGCTTACCGGCCAGCTGCTGGCGGCGGCGTCGGTGCGTCGCGGGCTGTCGTGGCGGCGGCTGTGGCCGTTCGTGGCCGGTGGCGTGGCCGGCATCCCCCTGGGCGTTGCGATCCTGCCGATGCTCGACGCGCTGTGGTTCAAGGTCGTGCTCGGCGGCTTCCTGACCCTGTGGTGCCCGGTGATGCTAATGGTGCGCAAGCTGCCGCATATCGGGGTGGGCGGGCGCGTGGCCGATGGCGTTGCCGGTGCGGCCGGCGGCGTGATGGGCGGCATCGGTGGCTTTTCCGGCGTGATCCCCACGCTATGGTGCACGCTGCGCGGATTCGACAAGGACGAGCAGCGCGCGGTGATCCAGAACTTCAACCTCGCAACGCTGGCCATGACCATGGCCGCCTATGTGGGCAAGGGCATCGTCACGCGCGAGATGCTGCCGATGTTCCTGGTGGTGGCTCCCGCAATGCTGGTGCCCACGCTGCTGGGCACGCGGCTTTACCTGGGTATCAGCGAGGCCACCTTCCGCAAGGTCGCGCTGACGCTGCTGACCGTATCCGGCGTGGCCCTGCTGGCCACGTCGGTGCCCGTATTGATGGCGCGTGCGGGCTAGACGGCCCTGACCTGCGCCGCAGCCTCGCGCAGGCATTCCACCAGCTGGTCGGTGCCGAGCGACGGCGCCCGTTCGCGCAGCGTAATAATTCCGACCGGGGGCAGGTCGACCGGCACGGCCATCTTCAGCACGTGCAATTGGCCTTCCTCCTGCAACGACAGCGCCACCGACTCAGCCATGAAGCCGGCCGCACCGCGCTGGCCGACAAAGGTGGCCTGCGCCAGGTAGGACGAGGTCTCGATGACATCCTGCGGCGGGTGCAAGCCGTAGCGATAGAAGGCCTGCTCGATTTTCACGCGCAGCGAGGCCCACGGCGGTGGCAGCACGCAGGGCATCGCCGCCAGGTCGGCCCAACTGGGGCGGGCCTTGCGCGCCAGCTTGTGGCCGCGCCGGACCACCACCACCATCGGTTCTTCATAGAGAGCTTCGGTCAACAGGTCCGGCGCCGCATAACCCGGCTCCAGCCGGCCCACGATCAGGTCCAGCTCGCGCAGGCGCAGCTTGGGCAAGAGGTGGGTCAGGTCGCCTTCCTCCACCAGCACGGTAGCGCGCGCGTGGCGGTCCTTGAGCATGCCCACGGACTGCGCCAGCAGCACCGGCAGCGCCGCCCCCATCGAGCCCACGCGGATGCGGCCGGAAGCGCCGCTCTGCACCGCGGCGATCTCGTCGCGGGTCTGCTCGTACTGGGCCAGCACCGAGCGCGCAAAGCGCACCAGCGATTCCCCGGCGGGGGTGGGCTCGGTGCCGCGGGTGGAGCGCGTGAACAGCGACAGACCCAGCATCCTTTCGACTTCGGTCAGCACCTTGGACACCGCCGGCTGGCTTACGGACAGGAACTCCGCGGTGCGGCCGAGGTGGCGGAACTCATCCAGCGCCACCAGCAATTGCAGGTGGCGCAGCTTGATATTGGAGCGCAGCGCGCGATCGATCTGGACCATGCCCGCCAGTCTATCTAACCTTAAGGTTATGAAGCAATGCCGTTTTTTGATTGGATTGTTATGTTGAGGCGCGACAGAATGCGGGCATGACGAGGCTGGCTGCGCCGGTCCCGCCGATAATGAAAACATCGGAGACACCCGCAAATGACTCAAGGCTTCACCATCGATTCCAAGCGCCGCCGCCTGCTCATCGGAGCCGCAGCGGGTGCTGCCGCGGGCGCCGTCGGCGTGCTGCTGCCTGCTGCACGGGCGCTGGCCGCCGAGTATCCCGAGCGTCCCATCACCTTTATCTGTCCCTGGCCGGTGGGCGGCACCGCTGACCAGTCGATGCGCGCGCTGTGCCAGGTGGCCGGCGGCATTCTCAAGCAGTCGATCGTGGTCGAGAACCGCGCCGGCGCCTCCGGCATGATCGGCACCAAGGCCCTGGCGCGCGCCAATCCGGATGGCTACACCATCGGCCAGATCCCGATCTCGGTGACGCGTTTCGCGCAGCTCGGCATGCTGCAGCTGGATCCGCGCAGCGAGCTGACCTACCTGGCGCGCACCTCGGGCCAGACCTTCGGCATCGCCGTGCCGGCCAATTCGCGCTACAAGACGCTGCAGGACGTGGTGGCCGCCGCCAAGGCCAGCCCCGGCAAGATCACCTATGCGCACGCCGGCATCGGCGGCGCCACCCACGTCGGCATGGAGCAGTTCGCGCTGGCCGCGGGCATCCAGTTCAATGCGATCGCCTACAAGGGCGGTGCCGCCGCGCTGCAGGACGTGCTGGCCGGGCAGGTGGACCTGCTGGCCGATTCCAGCTCGTGGGCGCCGCACGTGGAAGCCGGCAAGCTGCGCCTGCTGGCCACCTGGGGCGAACAGCGCGCGACCCGCTTCAAGGACACGCCGACGCTCAAGGAGCTGGGCTACAACGTGGTGGTGGAAGCGCCCAACGGCATCGGCGCCCCGAAGGGCCTGCCGCCCGCCGTGGAAAAGAAGCTGCGCGACGTCTTCCGCGCCGCGGTGGCCAGCAACGAGTTCAAGCAGGTGGCGGCGCGCCTGGATGCGCCCGTGATGTACCTGGACGGTCCTGACTACAAGAAGTACGTGGCCAGCGTCTATGACCAGGAAACCCAGCTGATCCAGCGCCTCAAGCTCAAAGAACTGCTGCAGCAAGGCTGATTGCCGTCAAAGGCCAAGTCCAAGTGAATCCCAATCCCGTCATCCGCCTGCACGCCAACGACAACGTGCTGGTCGCCCGCAGCGACCTCAGCCTTGGCCAGCAGCTGGCCGACCCCGCCGTGCGCGTGCGCGCACAGGTGCCGGCCGGCCACAAGATCGCTGCCTGCGCCATCGCGGCCGGCACGCCGGTGCGCAAGTTCGATACCGTCATCGGCGTGGCCGCGCGCGATATCGCCCAGGGCGACCACGTGCATTCGCACAACCTGACCCTGGTCGATTTCTACCGCGACCCGGCGTTCTGCCAGGACGTGCGGCCGGTGGACTATGTGCCCGAGGCCCGGCGCGCCACCTTCAACGGCTTTGTGCGACCGGACGGGCGCGTGGGCACGCGCAATTTCATCGGCATCCTGTCGTCGGTCAATTGCTCGTCCACCGTGATCCGCCAGATTGCCGCGCATTTCACAGCGGAGCGGCTGGCAGCGTATCCGAATGTCGATGGCGTGGTCGCCTTCGCGCAGACCAGCGGCTGTGGCATGTCGTCGCCGAGCGAGCACTTCGACGTGTTGCGCCGCACGCTGGCCGGCTACGCGCGCCATCCCAACCTGGCCGGCGTGCTGATCGTCGGCCTGGGCTGCGAGCGCAACCAGGTGGCCTCACTGGTGGAATCGCAGGGGCTGGAGCCTGGCCCCGCGGTGCACACGCTGGTGATGCAGGATGCCGGCGGCACGCGTGCCACCATTGCCGCAGGCATTCGCGCGATCGAATCGATGCTGCCCGCGGCCAATGCCGCGGTCCGCCAGCCGGTATCGGCCAGCCATCTGAAGATCGGGCTGGAATGCGGAGGCTCGGACGGCTTTTCCGGTATCAGCGCCAACCCGGCGCTGGGCGCGGCGATGGATATCCTGGTGCGCCATGGCGGCACCGCCATCCTGTCCGAGACCCCGGAAATCCATGGCGTTGAGTTCATGCTGACGCGCCGCGCGGTAACCCCCGAGGTCGGCCAGAAGCTGCTGGACCGCCTGGCCTGGTGGGAGCGCTACACCGCCGGCCACAACGCCCAGTTCAACGGCGTGGTCGGCCACGGCAACCAGCAGGGCGGCCTGGCCAATATCTTCGAGAAATCGCTGGGCTCGGCCATGAAGGGCGGCACCACGCCGCTGCAGGCGGTGTACGAATACGCCGAGCCGATCGACCAGGCCGGCTTTGTGTTCATGGACTCGCCCGGCTATGACCCGGTGGCCGTCACCGGCCAGATCGCCAGCGGCGCCAACCTGATCTGCTTTACCACGGGCCGCGGTTCGATGTTCGGCTCCAAGCCCGCGCCGACGATCAAGCTCGCATCCAACTCGGCGATGTATAACCGCCTGGAGGAAGACATGGACATCAACTGCGGGCTGGTGCTCGACGGCGAGCTGACCGTGCCGCAGATGGGCCAGCGGATTTTCGAACATATCCTGCGCGCGGCCTCCGGCGAGCCGACTAAGAGCGAGGCACTGGGCCTGGGCGACAACGAGTTCGTGCCCTGGCACCTCGGCATCGTCAGCTGAGCGGCCTCCTGCAAATCTCTCTCCCACACACTTATGCTGACGCTTTCCGAGCAAGCGCTGCTGCGCAGCCAGAACCTGATTGACGACCGGTGGTGCGATGCCGGCCTTGGCGCCCGCCTGCCGGTCGCCGACCCGGCCACCGGTGAGACCTTTGCCAACGTGCCAGACAGCGATGCCGGCGATGCCCGCCTTGCCGTCGATGCCGCTGCCGCCGCCTTCCCGGCGTGGAGCCGCCGGCCCGCGCGCGAACGCGCCCAGTTGCTCAAGCGCTGGCATGCGCTGATCCTCGCGCACCAGGAAGACCTGGCGCGCATCATCTCGACGGAGCAGGGCAAGCCCCTGAAAGAGGCACGCGGCGAGGTGCAGTACGGCGCGTCGTATGTCGAGTGGTTTGCCGAAGAGGCCACCCGCATCTGCGGCGATATCGTCGCCGAAGCCGTGCCGGGCCGCAAACTGCTGGTGCTGAAGGAACCGGTGGGCGTGGTCGCGGCGATCACGCCGTGGAACTTCCCGCTGGCGATGATTGCCCGCAAGATCGCCCCGGCGCTGGCCGCCGGCTGCACGGTGGTGGCCAAGCCCGCCGAGGACACGCCGCTGACCGCGCTGGCGCTGGTATGGCTGGCGCAGCAGGCCGGCATGCCCGCGGGCGTGCTCAACATCGTCACCGCATCGCGCGAGCACACGCCGGGCGTGGTCGACGCCTGGCTGGCCGACAGCCGCGTGCGCAAGATCACCTTTACCGGCTCCACGCCCGTGGGCAAGCACCTCGCGCGCGAATCGGCGGCCACGCTGAAGAAGCTGTCGCTGGAGCTGGGCGGCAATGCGCCCTTCATCGTCTTTGAGGACGCCGATCTCGATGCCGCGATCGATGGCCTGATGGCGTCCAAGTTCCGCAACGGTGGCCAGACCTGCGTGTGCCCGAACCGCGTCTATGTGCACGACGCCGTGCACGACGCCTTTGTCGAGCGCCTGGCACAGCGCGTTGGCGCGCTGCATGTCGGTCCGGCCACGGAAGAGGCCGCGCAGATCGGTCCCATGATCAATGCCCGCGCCGTCGACAAGATCGCACGCCATGTGGAAGACGCCGTCGCCCGGGGCGCGCGCGTGGTCACCGGCGGCAAGCGCGTGCGCACCGCCGATGGCCCGCACTACTACGCACCAACGGTGCTGGCCGATGCGACCCCCGCGATGGAGCTGTCGTGCGAAGAGACCTTCGGCCCGGTCGCGCCAATCTTCCGCTTCCGCGATGAAGCCGAGGTGATCCTCGACGCCAACGACACCCCGTTCGGCCTCGCCGCGTACTTCTACTCCAACGACATCCGCCGCATCTGGCGCGTGGCGCAGGCGCTGGAAACCGGCATGGTCGGCATCAACGAGGGCGCGATCGCGGCCGAGGCGGCGCCGTTTGGCGGCGTCAAGGAATCCGGCTACGGGCGCGAGGGCTCGCGCCACGGGCTGGACGACTATATGCATACCAAGTACCTTTGCCAGGGCCAGCTCGGCTGAAGCGCCGGGCCCAGCGATCATCGAACCGGAACACACCATGCCCGCAAACAATCCCTTCAAGACCGCGCTGGCCGCCCGCCAGGCGCAGATCGGCCTGTGGCTGTCGATGGCAACGCCGTACCTGGCCGAAGTGTCGGCCACCGCAGGCTTTGACTGGCTGCTGATCGACGGCGAACACGCCCCCAACGACCTGCGCTCGACACTGCACGCGCTGCAGGCCGTGGCACCATACCCGGTCCAGCCCGTGGTGCGTGCCGTCGCCGGCGAAGTGCCGCTGATCAAGCAGTTGCTCGACATCGGCGCGCGCAGCCTGCTGGTGCCGATGGTGGATACGGCAGAACAGGCCCGCATGGTGGTCAGCGCCACGCGCTACCCGCCACAAGGCATCCGCGGCGTGGGCAGCGCGATTGCGCGCGCCTCGCAGTGGAGCGCCCGCACCGACTACCTCGATGTGGCCGACGATGAAGTCTGCCTGCTGGTGCAGGCCGAAACCGTCACCGCATTGCAGAACCTGGAAGCAATCTGTGCGGTGGATGGCATCGACGGCGTCTTTATCGGCCCGGCCGACCTGGCTGCGTCGATGGGCCACCGCGGCCGCCCCGGACACCCGGAGGTGCAGGCCGCCATCGAAGGCGCGATGCGTACCATCATCGCCAGCGGCAAGGCCGCCGGCACGCTAACGTCGGACCCGGCACTGGCACGCCGCTACTTCGACCTGGGCTGCACCTTCGTGGCCACGGGCGTGGACGTGATGTTGTACGCCAACGCCGCGCGCAAGCTTGCCGCATCGTTCCGTGCGCAGCCCGCGGACGCTCCCGCTGCAGACAAGCCCTCCGCCGCGTACTGACCTGTATTTCCTAGGCCTTACACACATGCCAGCTGACCTCCCGACCCCAGACACCACCTTGCGCGCGATGCATGCCATCGTCGGCGCCAACGCCTGCCGCAGCGGCGACGCCGACACGCAGGCCTATGTGACCGACTACCGCGGCATCTACCGCGGCCAGGCCCAGGTAGTGGTGCTGCCGTCATCGACGGAAGAGGTCAGCCAGGTGCTGCAGTGGTGCCACGCCCAGCGCGTGCCGGTGGTGCCGCAGGGCGGCAATACCTCGCTGATGGGCGGCGCCGTACCGGACGACAGCGGCACCGCCGTGGTGGTCAACCTCAGCCGCATGAACCGGGTGCTGGACATCGACACCATCAACGACACCATGACCGTGCAGGCCGGCGTCACACTGAGCGCGGCACGCGGCGCCGCCGAGGCCCGGCAGCGCCTGTTCCCGCTGCGCATCGGCTCCGAAGGCTCGTGCCAAATCGGCGGCAACCTGTCGACCAATGCCGGCGGCACCGCGGTGCTGCGCTACGGCAATATGCGCGACCTGGTGCTCGGCATCGAAGTAGTGCTGCCCGATGGCCGCATCTACTCGTCGCTGCGTGGCCTGCGCAAGGACAACACCGGCTACGACCTCAAGCACCTGTTCGTCGGCGCGGAAGGCACGCTGGGCATCATCACCGGCGCCGTGCTCAAGCTGATGCCGCAGCCGCGCAGCAGCGCCGTGGCCTTTGTCGCCGTGCAGGACCCCGCCGCGGCCGTGGCCTTGCTGGGCGAAGCCAAGCGCCTGTCCGGCCAGGCCGTGACCGCGTTCGAGCTGATCTCGCGGCCCGCGCTGGAACTGGTGCTTGAGTATCTTGGTAACGTGGCTTCCCCGCTGCAGGACAAGCACGACTGGATGGTGCTGATCGAGCTCACCTCCGGCACCGATGCGGAAAGCCTGAACGCTACGCTGATGGAAATCCTCGAATCCGGCTTCAGCCAGGGCCTGGTGCAGGACGCCGCCGTGGCCGCCAGCCTGTCCGATGCCCAGACCTTCTGGCGCATCCGCGAAGAGATCTCCGACGCCCAGACCCGCACCGGCGGCAGCATCAAGTGCGATGTCTCGGTGCCGCTGTCGCGCATCGCCGCGTTTGTCGAGGAAGCCTCGGTCAAGGTGCTGGAACTGGTGCCGGACGCGCGCATGGTGATCTACGGCCATATGGGCGACGGCAATGTGCACTTCAACCCGCTGCGGCCCAGGGATCAGCCAGGCAAAGCGTTCCTGGCTCAGTGGTATGAGCGGGTCTCGGCGCTGGTCGACGGCATGGCCCACGCGGAAAACGGCTCGATCTCGGCCGAGCATGGCATCGGCGTGGCCAAGCGCGATGACCTGACGCGCTACAAGTCCCAGGTGGAGCTGGAGCTGATGTGGCAGGTGAAGCAGGCGCTTGATCCGTTGAACCTGCTTAATCCGGGCAAGGTGCTGCCGGCGCCGGCCCGATAGCTCACGGCTATTCCACACCACGGAACGCGGGCAGGGCGCGCGTAGCATGAATCGCCCATCTGGGCTAAGGTATCTGCTATCCAGAACGCGCGGAGCCGGGGCATTGCCGCACCGGCCACTGCGCACAGCACGGCCGGCCCACCGGCCCAGATACCGATGAGCGCCCATTCTCCCGACATCGCCCTCGCAGCTGCCCCCATCTCCCTCGAAAAGCCCGAACTCGACTACCCCTGCGGTGACGCCCCCGAACCCGGCCGCGCCTGCGAGGTAGCGCCCGGTGTACTGTGGCTGCGCATGCCGATGCCGCTGGGCCTGAACCACATCAACCTGTGGGCCATCCGCGACGGCAATGGCTGGGCCGCCGTCGACGCCGGGCTGCAGACGCCGGAAACCGCCCAGGCCTGGCGCGCGCTGTTCGCCGAAAGCGGGCCGCTCGCCGGCGGCCTGACGCGCCTGTTCGTGACCCATATGCACCCCGACCACATCGGCATGGCCGGGTGGCTGACCGGCAAGTTCGATTGCCAGCTGTGGATGACGCGGCTGGAATACCTGATGTGCCGCGTGCTGGCAGCGGATACGGGACGAGCGGCGCCGGATGACGCGACCGATTTCTATCGCAAGGCCGGCTGGGACGACGAAGCGATCGAGGTGTACCGCACCCGCTTCGGCGGCTTCGGCAAATATGTCCACGCCTTGCCCGAGAGCTTCCACCGGCTGTCCGATGGCGACACCGTGCGCATCGGCGCGCACGACTGGCAGGTCATCGTCGGCACCGGCCACTCGCCCGAACATGCCTGCCTGTACTGCCCGGCGTTGAAGCTGCTGGTGTCCGGCGACCAGGTGCTGCCGCGCATTTCTTCCAATGTCTCGGTGTTCCCGACCGAGCCCGATGCCGATCCGATGCAGGACTGGCTGGCCTCGCTCGACAAGGTACGCGCCGCCGTGCCGGACGATGTGCTGGTGCTGCCGGCGCATAACGAGCCGTTCCGTGGGCTGCATGCGCGCATCGATTATTTGCGGGCGAGCCAGATGCAGGCGCTGGACCGGTTGCGTGGGGCGTTGGGGACGCCGAAGCGGGCGGTGGATGTGTTTGGTGAGTTGTTCTCGCGCCCCATCACCGGAAGCGGCGGGCTGCTGGGGATGGCTACCGGCGAAAGCATTGCGCACCTGAACTACCTGCTGGAGCGGGGCGAGGCGGTGCGCGAGACCGGTTCCGATGGCTGCCACTGGTACCGCATGAGGTAATCCCGGGGCGGCGGGAACTGCCGCGTCGCCTTGACTTCCGATCGTACGATATATATCGTAAGATATGTTTTACGACATATCGGAGGTAATCATGCGCCATCATTCCCACCCTTTGGGCTTCTCAGGCCGCGGCCGTCACCTGTTGATGCGCCTTGTGCCGCACTTTGAGCGCCACTTCGCCCACCACGCCATGGGCCGCCACGGCGGCGGCTTCTGGGGCGGCGGCCATGACGACGGCTTCGGCCCGGGCGGCGCCGATGGTCCCGGCAGCTTCGACGGCGAAGGCTGGCGCCGGGGCCGCAAGTTCAGCGCCGATGACCTGCAGTTGCTGCTGCTCGCCATGCTCGAAGAGAAGCCGAGCCACGGCTACGAACTGATCAAGGCGATCGAGACCCGTACCAACGGTTTCTACAAGCCGAGTCCCGGCGTGGTCTACCCGGCCCTGACTTACCTAGAGGAAGTCGGCTACGCCACCGTCGATACGGAAGGCAACAAGAAGCGCTACCAGCTGTCCGAGCCCGGCAAGGCCCACCTGGCGGCCAACCGCGAGCGGGTCGAGGTGATGATTGCCAAGCTGCGCCACGTGGCGCGCAAGGTGGAGTGGATGCGGCGCGCCATGAGCGGCGAGCCGCAGGCTGAGCCGGAGCAGGGCGGCTGGCTGCCCGAGCTGATGCAGGCCCGTGCCGCGATCAAGCGAGCCATTGCGCTGCGCAGCGATGCGGGCGCCGACGAGCAGCGCCGCATCGCAGAAATCCTGCTGCGCGCGGCGGCTGAGATCGAAGCGGTCCGCAAGGCCTGACGCGTGGCACTGACGCTGGCTGCGGCCATCGGCAACCTGACCCGGCAGGCGCCGGGTTTAATCCCAAGGATTTCCAATATGAGTGAGAACAACCAAGCCTCCGCACGCGACTTGACTGTGCAGCGCGTGCGCCATCCGCTCAAGATGCGCCTGCTGCAGGTGGTGCGCACCACGCAGGTGTCACCGCAGCTGCTGCGCGTCACGCTGGGCGGCGCTGATCTGCAGGACTTTGTCTCGGCGTCGTTCGACGACCACGTCAAGGTCTTCTTCCCGGTTGATGGCGCAGACAAGCCGGTGTTGCCGCAGGTCACCCCGGACGGCATCACCTTCCCCGAAGGCCAGCCGCGGCCGGCCGCGCGCGACTACACGCCGCGCCGCTACGACGCGGCGAAGCAGGAACTGGATATCGAGTTCGTGCTGCATGGCGATGGTCCCGCCTCGACCTGGGCTGCCCAGGCGCAGCCGGGCCAGTACCTGGGCATGGGCGGGCCGCGCGGCTCGTTCGTGGTGCCCACGGCGTTCGACTGGCACCTGCTGATCGGCGACGATACCGCGCTGCCGGCAATCGCCCGGCGCCTGGAAGAGCTCGGGGCCGATACGCGCGCCATCGTGGTGGTGGAAGTAGGCGATGCCGCGGCGCAGATTCCGCTGCCGACGTCCGCGCAATGCGATGTGCATTGGCTGAATCGTGGCGATGGGCTGGAAGGCAGCCTGCTGGAAGGGGCGCTGCGCAAGCTCACGCTGCCGCGCGGCGAGGGCTATGCGTGGGCCGCTGGTGAAGCGGCGGCGATGAAGGCCGTGCGCCAGTATCTGGTCAGCGAGCGCGGCATCGACAAGAAGCGCATCCGCGCATCGGCCTACTGGAAGCGCGGCGACGCGGCGGTGCACGAGACGCTGGACGACTGAGCCACGGCGGCGATATGGTGTACGAGGGCGCGGCGTTGCCATAAGATGGCAGGCAACGTCACCGCCGGGAGGACTGCCGTGTTGCCTGCATCCAAGCCGTTGCGCATCATCGCCGCCGCCGCGGCATCCGTTGCCATCCTGGCCGCCTGTGCGCCGGACGCCGTGCGCAATCGCCAGGCGACCGACTTCAATGCCTATCTCGATTCGCTGCGGACCGCGTGCCCGAACATGATCGTCGGGACGAACAATATCAGCGACTGGCTGCGCACCAGCGGCAGCCGCAGCGACGACGACTACGTCTACTGGCTGGACCAGACGTCGCGCCTGTACTACCAGCGCATTTCTGCGCAGCAGTACCGCGATTCGGTCAGCGCGGCGCTGGGCGGGCGCTCCGATTCTCCCGCGCTGGACTGCATCGTGCGCCATCTGCCCGCGAACCGGCCGACCGGTCTGCCGGGGGGCAGGCTCTAGGCATCTGCGCACGCCGGTTGTGCAATGGCCGCATCCCCGCTAACATGAGTCCCGGCAGCCGAGACAACGGCTGCCGACGTCGCTCGGACGGTTCCGGGCGCTTACGTAAAGGACTCCCTCCATGACTGCCGCTTCTGGCAAGCGCCGCTTTGCGCGCATCGATCGCCTTCCCCCGTACGTTTTCAATATCACCGCCGAGCTGAAGATGGCCGCCCGCCGCCGTGGCGAGGACATCATCGACATGAGCATGGGCAACCCCGATGGCGCCACGCCGGCGCATATCGTGGCCAAGCTGACTGAAGCGGCGCAGCGGCCCGATACGCACGGCTACTCGGCCTCCAAGGGCATCCCGCGGCTGCGCCGCGCGATCGCGCACTGGTACCGCGAACGCTATGACGTGGAGATCGACCCGGATACCGAGGCCATCGTCACCATCGGTTCCAAGGAAGGCCTGGCGCACCTGATGCTGGCCACGCTGGACCGCGGCGACACGGTGCTGGTGCCCGATCCCAGCTACCCCATCCATATCTACGGCGCGGTCATTGCCGGCGCGGATATTCGCTCGGTGCCGCTGGTGCCGGGCATCGATTTCTTTGCCGAGCTGGAGCGCGCCATCCGCGGCAGCTATCCCAAGCCGAAGATGATCGTGCTGGGCTTTCCGTCCAACCCCACCGCGCAATGCGTGGAGCTTGACTTCTTCGAGCGCGTCATTGCGCTGGCACGCAAGCACGATATCTTCGTGGTGCACGACCTGGCCTATGCCGACATCGTCTTCGATGGCTGGAAGGCTCCGTCGATCATGCAGGTGCCGGGCGCCAAGGACATCGCGGTGGAGTTCTTCACGCTGTCCAAGAGCTACAACATGGCGGGCTGGCGCGTGGGCTTCATGGTGGGCAACCCGGACCTGGTGGCGGCGCTGACGCGCATCAAGAGCTATCACGACTACGGCACCTTCACGCCGCTGCAGATCGCGGCCATTGCCGCGCTGGAGGGCGACCAGCAATGCGTCAGCGAGATCGCCGCGCAGTACCAGTCGCGCCGCGACGTGCTGGCGCGCGGGCTGATCGAAGCGGGCTGGCCGGTGGAGATCCCGAAGGCGTCGATGTATATCTGGGCGCGGATTCCCGAGCCGTACCGCGCGCTGGGCTCGCTGGAATTCTCCAAGCAGCTGCTGGCCAAGGCCAAGGTATCGGTCTCGCCGGGCATCGGCTTTGGCGACTATGGCGACGAGTATGTGCGCTTTGCCCTGATCGAAAACGAATCGCGCATCCGGCAGGCGGTGCGGGGCATCAAGGCGATGTTCCGGGCCGACGGGCTCGTGAAGGGCTGAGGGGCTGCGAGCGGGGCCTAATTCCGGCCTTTCATTTCCCCCGAACGGGTCATGTGGTGTGCCGCGATGCGATGCTTTAATGTTTGCGCATCGCGGCGGCCCGACAAGAAGGTCGCCGGAAAACTATAACTTCCGGGTCCTTCTGTCATGATCTCCCTTGCCAGCCGTGCGCACGCGTCCACGTATCCTGCTTGGCGGCACTTCCTCCAGTCTTGCCTCGTTGTCCTGGCCTTGCTGTGGGCAGCCATGCTGTCCGGATGCGTTGCCGAGGAAGATGCAGCAATCGAGCCGCCAGCAGGCCTCAACTACAGCATGCCATCCGCCAGCTACGTGCAAGGCGAGGCGATCGTGCCGAATCGTCCCAGCGCCAGCGGCGGTGCGATCGCCCGGTATATGGTGGCGCCGCCGTTGCCGGCGGGGCTGAGCCTCGATGAGGGCACGGTGTCATCGCCGGGACGCCGACAACCACCACGGCTGCCACGATCCACGTTGTGACCGGCACGAACAGCGCAGGTTCGGCGACTGCCCGCGTGCAGATCGAGGTGCGCGACGGCACGGTGGCGCCGACTGGCCTGGCGTATCAGGCGTTGGCCGTCATCTTTACCGTTGGCGATCCTGTTGCCGCCAGCGGCCCCACCAGCAGCGGTGGCGCGATCACGCACTACAGCATTGCGCCCGCGCTGCCTGCCGGACTTGCCTTCGATGCGCAAACGGGTGTCATCAGCGGGACGCCCGCCGCTGCGGCCGCGCAGGCGCTCTACATCATCACGGGCACAAATTCGGCGGGCAGTACCACGACGGAACTCCGCATGGAGGTGCAGGCCGCGGTCGCGCCGCCCGCCAGCCTCCAGTACGGCAATACAGCAGCCCTGTACGTGGTGGGGGAGGTCATCGTTCCCAACCCGCCGCAAGTCACCGGCGGCGCTGTCGCCAGCTTCTCCGTTGCGCCCGCGTTACCGGGCGGGCTGAGCCTGAACACACAGACCGGCGTGATCGCCGGTACGCCACAGTCCGTGCAGATGCAGGCCAGCTACACCATCACCGCAAGCAATCGCGCGGGCAGTGTGCAAGCGCAGGTGCGGATATCTGTGACGGCGCGTGGCAGTTGGGTGGCTGCCGCACCCATGCCGCAAGCGAAGCACTACCACACGGCAACCCTGCTCGCCGACGGCAAGGTGTTGACCGCTGGCGGCATTGGTGCGGGGGGCGTGACAACAGGCGCTGCGCTCTATGACTCCAGCGTAAATGCCTGGTCTGCGACCGGAAGCCTTGGCATGCCCCGGTATGAGCACACCGCCACGCGCCTGCTGAATGGCAAGGTCCTGGTTGCTGGCGGTGCATCGGGTATCTCGACGCCACTGGCTTCGGCAGAGCTGTTCGATCCGGCTACCGGAACCTGGACCCCGACCGGCAGCCTGGCAGCGGCTCGCGTCAGGCACACGGCCACGCTGTTGCCGGATGGAAGAGTCCTGGTCATCGGTGGCAATCAGTCAGGGGTGGCGCCCCTGAGTACCGCTGAACTGTACGATCCCGCCCTCGGCGCCTGGACCGTGGCAAGTATGACTCTGACAACGCCGCGCACCCAGCATGCCGCGACACTGCTGCCGGATGGCGCCACCGTGCTCGTGGTCGGTGGTCTCAACAGCACGGGAGCGGTCCTGTCAGCCGAGTTGTTCCCCGCGAGCGGCAGTGGCGCCAGCGTGACAGTGCCGTTCCCCGGCGGGTCGCACAACGTCGTGCAGTCCGTCCTGCTGGGCAGTGGGAAGGTACTGGTCGTGGGGGACTTTGCAAGTGCCCCGCAGGCCTGGGTGTACGGTCCCGCAACGTCAGGCTGGACCGGCAGCACCATGAACGCCCGGCGTCTGTTGCCTGCCCTGA
Organism: Cupriavidus necator N-1; assembly: GCF_000219215.1. Taxonomy (NCBI): domain Bacteria; kingdom Pseudomonadati; phylum Pseudomonadota; class Betaproteobacteria; order Burkholderiales; family Burkholderiaceae; genus Cupriavidus; species Cupriavidus necator. Next base: position 1,224,752 of record NC_015723.1, read on the forward strand.
TTCTGCTGGCCGATGGCCGGGTGCTGGCAGTGGGGGGAAGCCTCCCGGCAAGTGCGGAGATCTATCACCCGGATGCCAATGCCTGGACCGCAGCAGCCTCCGTGTCCGTTCCGCTCAGCGGGGTCGCCGCCGCCCTGTTGCCGGACGGGCGGGTGCTGGTGACAGGTGGCGCCGATGGCGGTGTTGAGTCCGATGCCACGGAGCTATATCTGCCCTAGCAACGTTCGCCCGTTGGCGGCGCGTAGCGATGCCGGACAGCCCCGGCGCTCAATACCGCCGCAATCCTTCCAGCTCCAGCACGTGCACGACGCCATAGTCGACGCGCACCAGCCCATGCTGCTCCAGCACCTTGAGCGCGGCATTGGCCCGCTGGCGCGAGATGCCCGCCAGCAGGCCGACTTCCTCCTGCGTCAGATGCAACGCCGGACCCAGCCCAGGACATAACACGGGATGGAATAACGTGGCCAGCGCCCGGGCCACGCGGCCTTCGATGCCGTGCAGCCGCTCATGCTCGACGGTGGCGATGAACAAGCCCAGCCGTTCGTTGAGCTGGTCTAGCAGATAGCGGTTGAAGGGCAGGCTGGTCTCCTGCAGCCAGCGGAACGTCGCCGCAGGCATGCAGGCGATGCTTGAATCGCGCAGCGCGACCACGTCATAGCGCAGCGCCTCGCGCTTGAGCAGGGAGCCTTCGCCAAGCCAGCCGCCGGCCGGCACGCCGGTCAGGGTGGCGCGCTTGCCCGATGGCGATGCGCAATGCACCTTGACCAGGCCCTGTGCGATGCCAAGCCAGTTGTCGGCCAGGTCGCCCTTGCGGCTGACATAGGCGCCTTGCGGCACGGCACGTTCACGCAGTTCGGCGCGCACGCGCTGGCGTTGTTCCGGGGTCAGTGCTGCCGCCCAGGGGCTGCACGCCAGCAGCGCGTCGAGGCTCACAATGGCGCATCCGCTCAGGCGGGCAGGGCGAGGGGCAGCGGCTGTTCGCCCGGCGCCCACCACGGCCGGAACAGCGCCTGCACGGCGGCGTCATCGACGGCGTCATAGCTGGTGATGCGCCAGTGCGGCGTGTTGTCCTTGTCGACGATCAGCGCACGCACGCCTTCGATGAAATCCCCCTGCGAAAACGTGCCGACCACCACCGCCAGCTCCATGCGGAAGCAGTCGGCCAGGTCCATGCGGCGGCCGCGCAGCAGCAGCTCGCGCGTGGCGCAGGCGGACAGCGGCGAGCGGGTGCGCAGCACGTCGATAGTGCGGGTGGCCCAGGCGGAGTAGGCCGGGTCGTCCTGGCAGGCCAGTCCGGCCAGGATCTCGGGCAGCGTTGCATGCGCGGGGAAATGCCGCAGCAAGGCCGGCAGCACTTGCAGCAGCGGTGCGTCGGCGGCGCTGGCGACATGCTCGCGCACCAGCGCATGGCGCAGGTCTGACAGCGCGTCCTCGCTCCAGGCGATGCCGTCGAGCGTCTGCTCCAGGCCGGCCAGTGTGGCGCTGTCGACCGCGGCGTCGGCCAGCCCGCACAGCAGGGCATCAGCCGCGCCGATGGTGACCCCGGTCAGCCCCAGGTACAGGGCCAGCTGCACCGGCAGCTTCGACAGGAAATGGCTGGCGCCCACGTCCGGCACCAGGCCGATGCCGGTTTCGGGCATGGCCACGCGCGAGCGTTCGGTGACGAGGCGCAGGTGTGCGGCTTGCGCCAGGCCCATGCCGCCGCCCATGACGATGCCGTCCATCAGCGCCACCAGCGGTTTGGGGTAGCGGTGCAGGCGGTAGTCCAGCGTGTATTCGTCGATAAAGAAACGCCGGTGCAGCGGGGTGCTGTCGCGGTAGCTGTCGGTCAGCGCGCGGATGTCGCCGCCGGCGCAGAAGGCCTTGGGGCCGGCGCCGCGCAGCACCACTGCACGGACGGCGTCATCCTGCGCCCAGGCTTCCATCTGCGCACCGAGCGCGACGATCATCGGGTACGACAGGGCATTGAGCTGGCGCGGCCGGTTCAGCGTGGCAATGCCGACACCGTTGACGACTTGGAACAGCACCTCCGGCTCGGCGGCATCCAGGTTGGCGGCCTTGGTCTCTTCAGTCAGGCGCACGGCGGCCTCCTAGGCGTTGCGCCATTGCGGCGTTCGTTTCTCGAGGAAGGCGTTGACCCCCTCGCGCTGGTCGACATCGTCGAACAGGTCGACAAAGCGCTCGCGCTCCAGGGCCAGCGCGGCCTGGCGCGGCACGCCCTGGCGCGCCAGATGTACCAGCCGCTTGCTGTGGGCGGCGGCCCGGGGACTGACATTGCAGGCGCGCTCAGCCATCGCCAGCGCGGTGGCGAAGGCCTGGCCGCGCGGCACGACTTCTTCCACCAGCCCGATGCGCAACGCCGTGGCGGCATCCACGCGCTCGTTGGTCAGGATCATGCGCTTGGCCCAGCCTTCGCCCACCAGCCACGGCAGCGTCTGGGTGCCGCAGCCGCACGGCAGCAGGCCGACGGCGGCTTCGGGCAGGGCCATCTGCGCCTGTTCCTCGGCGATGCGGATATCGCAGGCCAGGGCGCATTCCAGCCCGCCGCCCATGGCATAGCCGTTGATCGCGGCGATCACCACGGGCCGCGCGTTCTGCAGTGCCTCGAAGGCGCTGCCGAACTGCTGCGCCATCACGCGGGCATGGGCACGGTCGCCCTCGGCAAAGCCGTTCAGGTCCGCGCCGGCGCTGAAGAACTTCGCGCCGGCACCGGTGACCACCACGGCGCGCACTTCGGGGTTGGCGTCGATCCTTGCCACCAGCTCGCGCAGCTGCTGCAGGCCTTCTGCAGTGAAGGCGTTGGCGGGCGGGCGGCTCAGCGTCAGCGTGGCGACGTGGCCTTGCAGGGCGAACTCGATCATTGCTTGCCCTCCTTGTCGGCGGCGGACAGATACTGGCGGATCACACCGGAGAAGTCGAGCTGGCCGTCGCCGGCATGGCTCACGGCCTGGTAGACCTGCTGCGCCAGCGCGCCCAGGAACAGCGGCTGCTTCACGCTGCGCGCGGCGTCGTTGGCCAGGCCCAGGTCCTTGAGCATCAGGTCGGCGCCAAAGCCGCCGGTGTAGCCGCGCCCGGCCGGCGCGGTCTCGATCACGCCGGGCCAGGGGTTGCAGGTATCCGAGGCCCAGCAGCGGCCGGTGGAGGTATTGACGATGCCGGCCAGCACGTTGGCGTCGATGCCGAGCTTGACGCCCAGCGCCATCGCCTCGGATACGCCAATCATGGAGATGCCGAGGATCAGGTTGTTGCAGATCTTGGCGACCTGGCCGGTGCCGGTGCCGCCGCAGTGGACCAGGTTGCGCCCCATGCCGGCCAGCACCGGGCGCACCTGGGCGAACAGCGCTTCGGAGGCGCCGACCATGAAGGTCAGCGTGCCGGCCTGCGCGCCAACGGTGCCGCCGGAGACCGGTGCATCGGCCAGCGCATTGCCGTGCGCCTCGGCGGCAGCGGCCAGTTCGCGCACGGTGGCGGGGTCGATGGTGCTTGAGTCCACCAGCGGCACGCCCGGGCGCACGCCCGCCAGCACGCCTTCCGGGCCCAGGTAGGCGCTGCGCACATGGGCGGCGGCGGGCAGCATGGTGATGACAAAGTCCGCTTCGGCCACCGCCTTGCGGGCGGAATCCGCGGTGGCGGCGCCCTCGGCGCACAGCGACGCCACCGCCGCAGCGTTGAGGTCGAATACGGTCAGCGTATGGCCGGCCTTGAGCAGGTTGCGCGCCATGGGCGCGCCCATGTTGCCCAGGCCGATGAAGGCGATATGCATGGGGTCTCCTTCCGTGTCGTTCTTGAATGTCGGCCGATTACTTCAGGCTGATGGTGGTGTTCACCCCATCGTTGACCGTCGCGTCATCAAACCACCGCGCCGTCACCGTCTTGGTCTGCGTATAGAACTGCACCACCTGCTTGCCATACGGACCCAGGTCGCCCAGCTTGGAGCCACGCGATCCGGTGAAGCTGAAGTAGGGCACCGGCACCGGGATGGGGATGTTGATGCCGACCTGGCCCACGTCGATCTCGCTCTGGAACTTGCGCGCCGCGGCGCCGCTCTGCGTGAACACGCCGGTGCCGTTGCCAAACGGGTTGCGGTTGACCAGGGCGATGGCCTCGTCAAGCGTATCGACGCCGACCACCACCAGCACCGGCCCGAAGATCTCTTCGGTGTAGATCGACATGTCGGTCCGGACATCGGTAAAGATGGTCGGGCCGATGAAGTTGCCCTGCGGATAGCCCGGCACCTCCACGCCACGGCCATCCAGCACCAGCGTCGCGCCTTCGCGCTCGCCGGCGGCGATGAGGCCGAGGATCCGTTCTTTTGCCGCCACCGATACCACGGGGCCGACATCGGTGCCAGCCTCGGCGCCGGCGCCGACTTTCAGGGTCTTGGCGCGTTCGACCAGGTCGGGCACCCAGTCGCGTGCCGCCCCCACCAGCACGATCACCGAGGTGGCCATGCAACGCTGGCCGGCCGCGCCGAAGCCTGCACCGGCCAGCGCGTTCAGCGTCTGCTCCTTGTGCGCATCAGGCAGCACGACAGCATGGTTCTTGGCGCCCATCATCGACTGCACGCGCTTGCCGTGCGCGCCGGCCAGGTTGTAGACGTGGGTGCCAACGGCGGTCGAGCCCACGAACGACACGGCCTTGATGTCCGGGTGCGTGCACAGCGCATCGACCACGTCCTTGGCGCCGTGCACCACGTTCAGCACGCCCGGCGGCACGCCGGCTTCCAGCGCCAGCTTGACCAGCTCCACGGTGGACAGCGGGTCCTGCTCCGAAGGCTTGAGCACGAAGGTATTGCCGCAGACGATCGCCATCGGGAACATCCACAGCGGAATCATCGCCGGGAAGTTGAACGGTGTAATACCCGCGCAGACGCCGATCGGCTGCTGCAGCGTGTAGGTGTCGACGGTGGCGGCCACGTTCTCGGCAAAACCGCCTTGCTGCAGGGTGCCGATCGAACAGGCGTGTTCCACCACCTCCAGCCCGCGGAAGATGTCGCCCTCGGCATCGGCCAGGGTCTTGCCCTGCTCGGCGGTCAGGATGGCGGCGATACGCTTGCTGTGCTCGCGGATCAGTGCCTGCAAGCGCAGCATGACGCGCAGCCGCGCGCCGATGGGCGTATGGCGCCACGTGGCAAAGGCGCGGTGCGCGGCGCCCACGGCAGCGGCGACCTCGCTTGCTGTGGCCAGCGGCACGCGTGCGAGCACCTCCTGCGTGGCGGGATTGACCACGTTGCGGAACTCGGTGGCGGACGAATCCACCCATTCGCCATTGATCAGCAGCGGCACGGTCGGCACGGCATTGTCGGTCTTGGGCACGGCAGTCATGGTTGTCTCCGGAAGGTCTGGTTCTGTTGGCAAGGGATGGTGGGACTACAGGCTGCGCGCGATCAGCATGCGCTGGATCTCGCTGGTGCCTTCGTAGATCTGGGTGATGCGGGCGTCGCGGTAGTGACGCTCGACCGGGTAGTCTTCGAGATAGCCGTAGCCGCCGTGGATCTGCAGCGCCTTGGAGCACACGCGCTCGGCCAGTTCCGACGCATACAGTTTGGCCTGCGAGGCTTCGGACAGGCACGGCACGCCTTCGCTGCGCATGCGCGCGGCGCGGTGCACCAGCAGGCGCGCGGCGTTCAGCTCGGTGGCCATGTCGGCCAGCATGTTGGCGATGGGCGGGTGTTCGCGCAGGGCGCGGCCGAACTGGATGCGTTCCGATGCATAGCGGCACGCCGCCTCGAAGGCCGAACGCGCAATGCCGATTGCCTGCGCGGCGATGCCGATGCGCCCGCCTTCCAGGTTTGACAGCGCGATGCGGAGGCCCTCGCCGGGCTCGCCCAGCAGTGCGTCGTGCGGTACGGTGCAGTCTTCCAGCGTGATCGCGCAGGTGTCCGAGGCTCGGATGCCCAGCTTCTTCTCGGGGGCGTGGACGATGAAGCCGGGGGTGTTTGTGGGGACCAGGAAGGCCGAGATGCCCTTCTTGCCGCGCTCGGGCTCGGTCGAGGCGAACACTACGGCGACACCGGCGCGCTGGCCGTTGGTGACGAACTGCTTGCTGCCGTTGAGCACCCAGCCGTTGTCGGTGAAGCGGGCGCGCGTGCGCAGGTTGTGCGCCTCGGAGCCGGCCTGCGGCTCGGTCAGGCAGAACGCGCCGATCAGCTCGCCGCTGGCCAGGCGCGCCAGGTAGCGTTCTTTCTGCGCATCGGTGCCATAGTGCAGGACCGGCCCGCAGCCGACCGAGTTGTGCACGCTCATCATGGTGGCGCAGGCGGCGCAGCCGGCGGCGATTTCTTCGATGGCCAGCGCATAGGCGACGTAGTCGGTATAGGTGCCGCCCCATTCCTCGGGCACGATCATGCCCAATAGCCCCAGCGCGCCCATTTCGGCGACGACTTCATCGGGCAGGCGGCCGTCGCGGTCCCATTGCGCGGCGCCCACGGCCAGCCGTTCGCTGGCAAAGGCGCGCGCGCTGTCGCGGATCATGGTTTGCTCTTCGGTATAGTCGCTGTGCATGGCAGTTAGGGGTGGGCGTTTTGAGCCGCGCGGCAAGTCAGGCAGAATGCGCGCTTGGCGTTTGACCTGCGGGCAGTGTAGGAACGCCGGGGGCGGGCTCCTATGCCAAAATCCGCCAATCTTCTTGAACTCGTTTGCCACCCGCCAGCGCCATGGAAAAAGGCAGTGTCGCCATCTGTTTCGTCCACCACGCCATCGCGGGGCTGCGCGCGCGTGGCATCGACCCCGATCCGGTGCTGCGTAGCGCCGGCATTGCGCCGGCGCTACTGGCGGTGCCGCAGGCGCGCGTCTCGTCCGCCAGCTACAGTGAGCTGTGGATGGCCGTGGCGGCGGCGCTGGACGATGAATTCTTCGGGCAGGATTCGCGCAGCATGAAATGCGGCAGCTTTGCCATGCTGTGCCACGCGGTGGCCGGCAGCCGCACGCTTGCGCAGGGGCTGGAGCGCATCACGCGGTACTTCCGGCTGCTGCTGGACGATATCGGCGTGCGGCTGGAGCGCCACGGCGATGAGGCCGCGTTGGTGCTGACCGCGCCCTGCGCGCACTTGGGGCGGCAGCCCGGCGTGTTTGCCAAGGAAACCATGCTGATCATGCTGCATGGCCTGATGAGCTGGCTGCTGCGGCGGCGCGTGCCGGTGCGGCTGGCGGCCTTCGACTACGACGAGCCGCCGTACAGCGCCGAATACCGCGTGATGTACTCGCGCCAGCTGGCCTTCGACCAGCCCGCCACGGCGCTGGTGTTCGACGCTGCGCTGCTGGACCAGCCGGTGCGCCAGGACGAGCGCAGCCTGAAAGCCTTCCTGCGCGATGCGCCGCACAACGTGGTGGTCAAGTACTCCGACCGCGCCAGCGTGGGCGCACGGGTGCGCCGGCTGCTGCGCAACCAGCGGCCCGAGCTGTGGCCCACCTTCGACGCGCTGGCGGTCAGCCTGAACCTGTCGGCCTCATCGCTGCGGCGCCGCTTGATGGACGAGGGCGTGAGCTACCAGGACCTGAAGGACGGGCTGCGGCGCGACCTTGCCATCGAGGCGTTGAGCCACTCCGGGCGCCCCGTGGCGGATATTGCGGCGGAACTCGGATTTGCCGAGCCGGGCGCGTTCCACCGGGCATTCCGGCGCTGGACCGGATCGCGCCCCGGCGCTTACCGTAAGTTTGCGGACGAAGCCTGACCGCGGCCGATCGGTCAAAGTGGACGGGGCTAAACTGGCTTTGGCCTCGAGGGATTGAAGGTCCTGCTGCGGGCCGGGGCTGGGGTGGTCTCGGCCGATGAGGCTCTGGTGATCGAGCGCAGTCCGCCACACGTCCAAGCGCGGTGCGGCCCAAGCTCATTACTTCGCTGCAACTCGCTGATCGCGTGCCAAACCGCATCGTGTCCGTACCGCCTTGCGCCGGCGCGGCGCCGCTTTCTTATCCGGCAAGAAAACAACAGGCCTAAAGCATGAAGCCCTCAGCCTTGGACGAAGGCACCACCTGTGGGCTGTAGCAATCCTTGGCTGTCGTCAAAGCTGTTTGCTCCAGCAGTTGCACTCGACCCGTATCGTGGCTGGGGTCGACATCCGTGGGCACACATCCGCTGGCCTTCTGGCCTCGCATGTCCATGACAGCACCGCGAGGCGCGCACCGTTGCAGAAGGTGACATGCGCTGGCGTATCCCGCGGGATGCGGGAGCTTGGCTCCGCCGTCGAATACAGCCGGCGTGGCGCGGGTTCGTGGGCGTCAGCGTGACCTGTCATGATGACCTGCAAGATGCACGCCGCCTGCGCGACGTGCCGCGCTGCCTCTCCGAGATCTTCAGCGTGGGTTTCTCTGGGCATGAAGCCTTCTTGCAAATGTGCAGTTCATCGGATGCACAACAGCATGAATGCCTTGGATGAGACCGGCAGCAAGAAAGCTGGACGGCATGGATACCGACTTATGATCGATGGGAAACGGTTGCCGCAGTGGTAGCGTCAATGGCGGCAGCCTGCGGGGCGAGAAACTCGCCTCACGAGGGCGGGTGGAACCCGGTGGGACCGCAGTAAGACTACCCCCAAGGGGATGCCCAGGATACGCCACAGGTGAATCGCCTCGGCCCGTGCCATGTTGCTAGTGCATTCCTTGGCGTGGCGGGCGATGCTGTGGGTCAGGCTTATCTGCATGTTGAGCGCGATGCGCCACAGCTACATCACATACAGGTCGTCGTCGATCAGCGAGTCCGGTATTACGAGGCGGCCGAGCAGCGACTCCCACAAGGCCACGCCCATGGATGAGCAGTCAATATAGCGCCAGCGCAGGAGAGTCGTCCCTGCGCCAATGGTTTTCGTGGCCAGTTGCACATCGAGCAGGTCAAATGGGTAGGCGCTTGCCTGGGGCAGCACGCGCCGCTGTGCCAGGACGATCAAGCTGGCGCGCAGCGCCAAGTCATTGGCTGGTCAAGGCCTCCAGACTCTCCCTTACCTTTAAAAGGTTGTAAAAGGCCTTTTAGGTAGGCTACGTGTTCCAGCCGTTGGAAGGCCGGCTGTGCCAGCTATCCCCTGGGGATAGCTGGCAGTGTTCGGCTAGTTCATGGGCTGTGCACGCTGTACCTCTCGTGCTCAATACCAGGCGACCTGTTTGTCAGTGCGCGTCTGCCTTCTTCCTCAAGCCCCATGCCTGGGGCGAGTCGGATGGTTGGGCTTGGAGCGGCGCTTGCAAGCGCGAATCTTGACCCTTCAGCCCTTCTACAGACGGATATCAACGGAAGTTGGCGTGGCGAATAGCTTGGGTTCCTTGCCGAGCGGAAACCCGATCACGTACAGGACGTTAGCTGGCATTGGCCTGTCCGGGTCCGAGCTTCCCTTCAGCAGCACTTGGCGCTCGGCATAGCAGAGCGAAACGCCAAGGGTCTTGAGCACATCGATGTTGGCTTGCATCGTGTCCGACGCCTCGCGCTTCTCTGCTTCGGTATAGGCGTCCAGGGCATCGCGGTAGTTGCGGAAATATTCCATCAGTGCGGCGAAGCGTTTGTCCGCTTCGCCGCCCATTTCGAAGGCCAGCTCCGACATGTCCATCGTGCTGGTCTGCGCCAGCTCCGCCAACTGCTTACCCGTGGTCAGCCGAATCGCCGCGAAGGTGACGTGCTCCCGGTCGAACTGTTCCTGCGCTGCCTTGAGTTCGTCTTCTGGTGGAATCGCGAATGGCTTGTTAAGCGCGTCGATGTCCAGGAAATCGAACGCGCTAGCCAGCGCCCGGCAGATGTCGGGGCCAGCGGGCCAGCCTTGTTCGACGCGCTGAACGGTCCGCACGTTGAGTCCTGCGATCACGGCTAGCTGCTCTTGCGTCCATTGCCGGGCGTCGCGGAATACCTTGATGCAGACAGCCAGCTCGGCGGGAGTCAGTAGGCGTACTGGTGGCGTGTTTTCCGTTGCATTCATTTCGTTGCTCCTTCGTTATCGACTGACTTGGCCAGCCGTGCTGGCCACGCCATTGCGCATGGCATGGCCGCATTTGGCGAGGGGCCAGAGCGCTAGCGAGAGGCCGACAGCTGCCAGTACTGCCACATAGTGAGCCGGCGCCATTGCGTCGTGCTGTAGCCACAGCGTGAGGATCATCGGCGTGACGCCGCCAAAGACTGCGTAAGACATGTTGTAGGCAAACGAGAGACCGGTGAACCGCACCGGTGCCGGAAAGGCACGCACGCCGGCAATCGGCACAGTGGCGATGGTGCCGACGAACAGACCCAGCAGTCCGTAGTGCCAGAACAGCGTGCCAGGCGTGCCGGGCAGGCTGTCGTAGAAGAGGTAAGCGGTCACGAACAGGCCACCCCAGCCGATCAGCATGACGGCGCGGGTGCCAATGCGGTCGCTCGCCCAACCGACGATCACGCAGCCGATGGTCAGCGCGAGTGTAGCGAAGGCATTGGTCTCGAGCGCAAGCGCGGCGGGAATGTGGTGCACCTTCTGTAGGTAGGCGGGCGTGTACAGCACCACCACGACGATAGAGGTAGAAAGTACCCAGGTCAGCAATGCGACGAACAGACTGGCCGAGCGGTGCTCGCGCAGCACGGTGCGGATCGGGAGTTCGCGCGCCAGATTGCTGCGCTCAGCCAACTCGCGGAACACGGGGGTCTCATGAAGAAACCGGCGCAGGTACACCGACACAAGTCCGAAGACGCCGCCCAGGATAAAAGGGATGCGCCAGGCGAAATCGCTCACCTGCTCAGGCGTGTAGTGGCGATTGATGGCGACCGCCACGAGCGAACCCAGCAGGATGCCACCCGTGATGCCCGAGGTCAGGGTCCCGATGCCGAAACCGTAGTGCCGGCTCGGCACGTGTTCGCCGACAAACACCCAGGCACCAGGCATCTCGCCACCGATGGCCGCGCCCTGCAGCACGCGCATCGCCAGCAGCAGCAGCGGTGCCGCGACGCCGATGCTGGCGTAGGTGGGCAGCAGGCCGATCATCAGCGTGGGCGCGGCCATCAGCAAGATCGACAGCGTGAACATGCGCTTGCGGCCAAGCCGGTCACCAAAGTGGGCGATCACGATGCCGCCCAGCGGGCGTGCCAGGTAGCCGGCGGCGAAAATGCCGAACGTCTGCAGTTGTCGCAGCCAATCTGGCATGTTGGGCGGGAAGAATAGCGCGCCCAGTACCGTGACGAAGAAGACGTAGATGACGAAGTCATAGAATTCGAGCGTGCCGCCGAGGGCGGCAAGACCCAAGGTCTTGTAGTCGCGAGCAGCCAGCGTGCGCGCCGGTGCGGGTAAGGCGCCGCCCGGTACGCTCAGGAGATTCACATGCGGTTCTTGTTGTGGATTCACGTTCGGTCCTCGTCAGGTAGTGATCAATGGACTTCGGTCAGGGCCGGTCCTTTTGAGACCAAGACCCCCATCGTTTGCGCGTGAGGGATGCCGATCAGGCATCGTCCGGTGCGCCACGCCTGCATGGAAATGCACAGTTGGTGCGCGGACATCAAGTCGTGCGCACCTTCTTTCCATGCTGGTCTTTGTGCGGAATCGACGCCGTGCTGCAACCAATGAGGCGCAGCAGAGGGCTGCCGGGCCGGCTACCGGAATGGCCAGCGGGTCCGGTCAGTCGGGGATCGAACCGTCAACCTGCGCCAGCTGCGCATACGCCGAAAGCGGTCGGTTTGGCCGGAAGTACAGGTCGCGAAGAATCGGCTTTTTGAGCGGTCCAACGATGGATGCCAGGTCGGACAGCTTCACATGGCCCAGTTCGGGCATGCCGATACCCACGTCGCACAAACCGTATGCGGTGTCGCCATCGGCGGGGTCGAGCGCGGCCAAGACCCATGTCGCATGCGCGTCAGGGGTAAACAGCCGCACCACGGGCAGCGGGTCGCTGGCGTGGCCGGTTGCGTACGCGCGGCCGTTTGCGAGCAGTTGCTCGCGTTGTTCGACGGTGATCAGGGGTTGATTCATGGTTGCATCCTCATGAGAGATTCGCTCCACGGCGAAGCGAAGCGATACCGGCCGCACGCCATAGCGCGAGCCGTGAGACCCGAACACGGTCGATGCGGGCCGGCGTTGACGGCTAGCGGCGTGCGGCAGCGTTGAACACTTTTCCCCGCAGCGTGAATAGCGGCGGCCGCGGAACACGCTCGCCCATGGCCTACTGGCGCGGGTTCGGCGGGAGGTTGAGGCTAGCATGCGCGTCCGGCGTGAACAGCCGCACCACGGGAAGCGGGTCAATGCCCTGACGGGCAGCGCGCGCCTCGCCATCGCCGAGCAGTTGCGCACGTTCATCAATAGCGGTGAGCCGACGGACGGTGACGGAATCGTGGATAGCAGAAAAAGCACGGATGTGGCCTCCCTAATCTGTCTGAATCCGCAGATGCAGATTTCAAGGAAAAGCGTTGGGCGAACAACAAACACAGGCTGCACCGCTTGCAATCGAGGCACAGTGGTGAACCTGGAGGGGCGAGCCATTTTCCCGCCCCAACGGACGGCTTCCCACTCGGGGAATATCCCATTTTGGACTATTCCAAAACAGACTGCAAGGTGCTGCTTTACCTCAGCCTCGCCTTGCTGTAATGGAAAAGACGATCTACACGGAGCAATACGGCCACATGCTCGCAGCCCTTCGTTCAGCCAGAGAAGCGGCGAAGCTCACCCAGATTCAACTTGCTGAGAAGTTGGATGCTCCGCAGTCGTTCGTGAGCAAATGTGAACGCGGAGAGCGAAGATTGGACGTCATCGAGTTGCGGCTCTGGTGCGCCGCTCTCGGTGTATCGCTGAGCGAGTTCGTCACCAGTCTTGAACAGGCGATTGCCCGTTCCAAAGGGCGCTGAGCGATTGGCGCGAGCGGTAGAGGATATGCAAAGGCACATCGCGATCAGGACTGCCAAAAGGGCGACGACCGGGCGCGTTCGTAACAGGCTGAGTCAGCGGCATAGTTCCCCGGCGCCATGGGATCGTTTTGGGGTGAATCAGGCCGCTTGCTTACTGCGCGGCCAGTTCAGGTTGTGCATGCTGTCGTCTTCCTTGATCAGACGAACGTAGATCGTCGCCGGAGCGAGGGATCACCGATGGTCACGGACGGGTAGGATCGCTCGGACTGGCTAACGCTCTTCCACGCCGCCCCAATGTACGTGGCCGCAGGGATGCGGAAATCGAGGGCTCTTGCTGGACGGGCCCGTTCGCGACGCGCACGCGAGTGTGTTGATTTGAGCCGATCGAGGTGCGGGCGGGTTGTATTCGCCCGAAGGTTGCTTGCAACGACGGGTTCATCTTACGATGGACGTCGGCGTACGAGGTGCAAGGGTTGGCCGGTCTTGCGTGGTTGGCCCTGGCCGCTGCCCTAGAGCCTGGTGGCCAAGCTGGAGGACGAATGTGCTGGAGCGAACGCCCAGTCAGGCATCCTACCAAAAGGGACTTGACATACTAAAGCTGCCGCAAGTTGGCAGCCGAACTTGGCAATGTATTGTCTCTCCGCGATGCAACGCAGCCAGTCAAGCATGGCGTTCGTCCTCTTCGAATTAATGCCCGCAGGATCTCCATCGATCAGAGCGCGTGCGCGGCCTCTGGTGCCGCGTGAGTAGCCGAGGCAGACTCGCTATGCGCCGTTACGCGATTGCGCCCGCCCACCTTGGCGCGATACAGCGCCGCATCGGCACGCGCGCTCAGCTGCGCCAGCGTCAGGCCCGGATGCCAGTCGGCGGTGCCGCCGCTGACGTTATAGCGCACGGTGTGGCTGGCGCCGTCCGACGCGACCGTCGTGACCGCTTGGCGCTGCACGCTGGCGCGGATGCGCTCCGCCAACGCGCTGGCACCCGCCTCGCCGGTCGCGGGCAGCAGCACCATGAACTCTTCGCCGCCGAGGCGGCCCAGCAGGTCGCCGGGCCGCAGTTGCGCCGCCGCCAGTCTTGCGAACGCCTGCAGCACGGCATCGCCGGCCGCGTGGCCGTAGGTGTCGTTGACCGACTTGAAATGGTCGATGTCGACGATCAGCAGCGCGGGGGCCGGATTGCCGCCGGCGGCGCGCGCCAGCTCGCGCTGGGCGCCTTCCTCGAACGCCTTGCGCGACAGCACGCCCGTCAGCGTATCGGTATTGGCGACCGCTTCAAGCCGGCGCACGATGGCGTCATGGATCATCAGCACCGCGCCCATGGTCATCGCCGGCATCACCAGTGCGCCCAGGGTCAGGAAAAAACTGTGTTGACCAGCATCGATTCCGGCAGGTAGGGATTGCCCAGCCACTGCAGCGCGGACAGTGTGCCGCGCACTGCATGGCCGGTGGCGAAGAACAGCGCGAAGCAGGCGGTCGTGATAAAGAACCGTGCCGATTGTCCGCGCGGGCGGCGGCGCAGCAAGGTCAGCCCGACCAGCGCGCACAGCACCGCATGGAAGACCGAGACAATGACGACGCGCGTGGTGAAGACGTCGACGGCATGGCGCCAGACAATCACGCCCGCAGTTGTCACCGCCGTTGCCGCCAGCAGCCGCCGCCACGGCGGCACGCCGCCGCAGAAGCGAACGCTGCCGGCGTAGAACAGCGCCAGCGACCACGCCAGCGCGGCGTTGGCAACGCCGACCGACAACAAATCCGGAATCATGCTGCGCAGCGAGAACAGCACCAACGCTCCGGTTGCGGTCAGGTTGGCATTGCACCATTCGCCCACGCCGGGCAGCTCGCAGCGGCGCAGCGACCACACGATGGCCAGCATCATGGCGCTGAGCGCAGTCGTGATGGTGAGCAGGGCGATCGGCACGGACATCGGACAGGGGCTGGCGGCGGCGTGGCTGGAATGCGCCGGACCGGCGCGACCCGTAATGATAAGGGGCGAGCGGGCCCTGCGGGCGCCGCCGGGGGGCGCCGTCGCGCTGTCCGTGGCATGTGAGGCGGCCGCCTCCTGTGCCGGGGCTGCCGCGGCGCCTGGGCTAGTCGCTTCGTCGTGGCGCTTCGCGCGGCTAGTCGGCGCACAGCGCCGGGTCATTGCGCAACAACCACCGCGCGGCGATCAGCAGCGCTGCCAGGCAGCCGAGGATATAGCCGCCGAGGGAGACGACGTGGTTCATGATGTGACCCCATCTTGTTCCGGCTCTGGGGCCGGTCGAGCAGCAATTATGGGGTCGGGCCCGGCACCGGGCATCCCCTGATTGGGGGGGCGGTGCGGGGCAGTGGGTGCGTTTGAGCGCTCAGGCGCTAGAGCTGTCCGGCGTGATGCCGGATGTGGTCGGCGATAAAGGTCGTAATGAAGTAGTAGCCGTGGTCGTAGCCGCTATGCCGGCGCAGCGTCAGCGGCTGGCCGACGGCCTGGCAGGCCGCCGCGAATGCTTCCGGATGCAGCTGGCTTTGCAGGAACTGGTCGTCCAGTCCCTGGTCGACCAGGATGCCGGCCGGGAAGGGCGCGCCCTGCTGGCGTGCCATCAGCTCGCTGGCGTCATATTCGGCCCACGCGGCGCGGTCGCTGCCCAGGTAGCCGGTAAAAGCCTTCTCCCCCCACGGGCAGCGTGACGGCGCGGCGATCGGCGCAAACGCCGACACCGAGCGGAAGCGCTGCGGATGGCGCTGTGCCAGCACCAGCGCGCCGTGCCCGCCCATGGAATGCCCGAAGATGCCGACACGGCCGGCATCGCCCGGCAACGCGGTGGTGACCAGCCCGAACAGCTCGTCGGCCACGTAGCTTTCCATGCGCCAGTACTCCTGCCACGGCGCCTCGGTGGCATCGACATAGAACCCGGCACCCACGCCGAAGTCCCAGGCATCGGCCTCGCCCGGCAGGCCCGCGCCGCGCGGGCTGGTATCGGGCGCCACCAGCATCAGGCCGTGCTCGGCGGCAAAGCGCTGCGCACCGGCCTTGATCATGAAGGTTTCTTCGGTGCAGGTCAGGCCGGCCAGGTAGAACAGCACCGGCACCTTGCCGCCTCCCTGCGCCTGCGGCGGCAGGTAGACCGAGAAACGCATCGGCAGCCCGATGGCCGCCGAGTCATGGCGATAGAAGCGCTGCACGCCTCCGTAGCAGCCGTGTTGCGAGATCAGTTCCATGTCGGCGCCGTCCTCAGTACAGCACCACGGAGCGGATCGACTCGCCGCGCTTCATCAGGTCGAAGCCCTCGTTGATGCGCTCCAGCGGCAGCGTATGCGTGATCAGGTCGTCGATATTGAGCTTGCCTTCCATGTACCAGTCGACGATCTTCGGCACGTCAGTGCGCCCGCGAGCGCCGCCGAAGGCCGAACCCTTCCATTCGCGCCCCGTCACCAGTTGGAACGGGCGCGTTGAGATCTCCGCGCCGGCCTCGGCCACGCCGATGATGATCGACTTGCCCCAGCCCTTGTGGCAGCACTCCAGCGCCTGGCGCATGACCTGCGTGTTGCCGATGCATTCGAACGAATAGTCGGCACCGCCGTCGGTCAGCTGGATGATGTGGTCGACCACGTTCTCCACGTCCTTCGGGTTGATGAAGTGGGTCATGCCGAACTTGCGCGCCATGGCTTCGCGGCCAGGGTTCAGGTCTACGCCGATGATCTTGTCGGCGCCTACCATCTTGGCCGCCTGGATCACGTTCAGGCCGATGCCGCCCAGGCCGAACACCACCACATTGGCGCCGGCTTCCACCTTGGCGGTGAACAGCACCGCGCCCACGCCGGTGGTGACGCCGCAGCCGATATAGCAGACCTTGTCGAACGGCGCATCCGGGCGGATCTTGGCCAGCGCGATCTCCGGCACCACGATGTGGTTGGCGAAGGTCGAGGTGCCCATGTAGTGGAAGATCGGCTTGCCGTCGATCGAGAAGCGCGAGGTGCCGTCCGGCATCAGGCCCTTGCCCTGGGTGGCGCGGATTGCCTGGCACAGGTTGGTCTTGCGCGACAGGCAGAACTTGCACTGGCGGCATTCCGGCGTGTACAGCGGGATCACGTGGTCGCCAGGCTTGAGCGAGGTGACGCCAGGGCCGACGTCGGTGACGATGCCTGCGCCCTCGTGGCCCAGGATCGCCGGGAAGATGCCTTCCGGGTCGGCTCCAGACAGTGTGTAGTAGTCGGTATGGCAGATACCGGTGGCCTTGACTTCCACCAGCACTTCCCCGGCGCGCGGGCCGTCCAGGTCCACGTCTTCAATGGTCAGCGGGGCACCGGCTTTCCAGGCGATGGCGGCTTTGGTTTTCATGGGGGAGTCCTCCGGGATCAGGAATGTGGGGGGGGCTTGCAGGCTGCGCGGCGACGGCCGGCGCGGCGCGGGGGCAAGCCAGGTCCGAGGACATGACTATACGATCTTCCTGCCGCAGCAGGCCAGTTTTGGCCGATCATCGGTCAGCGAAACTGCCCAGGCGGCGCCAGGCGGGACTCTTACGCCTTGAGCGCTCTCGCTTCCAGATTCCAGAGCTTGCGGTCGCTGGTGGAGACGGCCACAGCGCCATGTGCGAGCGCGCTGCGGATATCATCCCGATTGCAGACAAAGCCTGATGTCACGATCGGCGGCAGCGCCTTGCGGTCCGCTTCGGGCAGGTGCGACAGCATCGGCGCCGGCATCAGCTGCACCAGGTTCGGGTCGCTCTGTTCGAGCGCCTTGACGCTGCGCGGCCAGGTGGAACGGTCGGTCACAAAGACCTTCTGCATCGTCACCATGCCCGCGCGGTTGGCCCGCTGGATCGTTGCCACGCGCGTGGAAACCAGACTGGTCACCCCGATGTCGGCCAGATAATCCACCCCGCCCTTGTCCTGCGACAAGCCTTCGCAGCTGTCGATATTGACGATGACGTACTTGCCAGCGCTGGCCAGCGTGGCGATGACGGGCTGCAGCTTGCGCAACTCCACGTTGGCGACGATGCAGACTTCGGCCACGCTTTCAAAGATGGCGTCGATCTGGTCAACACCGTAGAGTGTGCCGATGACGGGGTGTCGCGTCAGGCGCGCACCGAGGGACCTGTCCATGCTGGTTACTTCGGTTCGTTGGTGAGCACGTCACTGAGACCCAGCTTGCCTGGGTTCAGGATATTCTGCGGGTCAAGTGCCTGCTTGACTGCCGCCAGCAGCGGGAATGCCGTGTCCAGCGACGAGGCCATGTATGGCGCGCGCAGCAGTCCGATTCCGTGGTGGTGGCTCAGTGCCGCATTGTATTGGATCAGCACCGCATTGGCAGCATCCCATGCCTGGTGATACCACTTCCGGCGGTCCTCCACCGCGACCTCGCCGCGCAGCGAGAAGTACAGGCAGGCGCCGTCCACATAGGCGTGCGACTGATGCGCGGAGCCGGCGAGGGTGCCCGGCACGGCATTGATGGCCTTGACAACGTCCGTGTAGATGGCAGCCAGGTCGCGCCACGGTCCCGACATTTCGAGCGTGTCGGCGACAAAGCCGGGGCTGCGCTTGAAGCCCTCGGCGCTCTTGCCCGTCAGGTAGCGCGTATCGAGCCAGCGTTCGAAAATCGCCGCGCTGTCCAGCTTGTCACCACGTTCCTGGCACACGCGCTCGCTGATCGTCATCACCGCATCGACCATCTCGCGCGAGCCCTCGTCGGCAACCAGCAGGACGTTGGTGTCGGGCAGCCCGAACTGCACTCCGCTCTCCAGTTTGTCATAGAGCCGCAGCGCGGCGGGGTTGGCCCCGCGTTGCATGATCTCGCGGCAGGCGTCCAGGCCAATGGCAAAGGTCTTGAAGCCATAGGCGATGGCACGCCCGTAGTCGGGCAGGCGGTGCAGCTTGAGGCGCACGCGCACGATCACGCCCAGCATGCCTTCGGACCCGATGAACAGTTGCTGCAGATCCGGGCCCAATGCCGCGCGCGAGTAGCCGCCTACGGTGACCAGGCTGCCGTCGGCCAGCACCACGTCCATGCCAAACACCATGTCCTCGATCTTGCCGTAGCGCGTGGACAACTGACCGGCGCCGCGGCAGGCTACCCATCCGCCGACCGTGCTGATCGCGTACGATGATGGCCAGTGGCCCATCGTCATGCCGAATTCCTTCTGCATGGTCTCCTCGAAGATGTCGCCGAACATGCCGGCTTCCACGTCGACGATCTGGCTGTCCTTGTCGAATCCGACCAGCTTGTTAAGGCCGCACACGTCCAGCACGATTCCGCCGCGCACGGGCAGGGCGGCGCCCGTCACGTTGCTGCGGCCGGCCGATACGGTGACCGGAATGGCACTGGCGCTGGCAATGCGCATGACTGCCTGCACCTGTTCCACGGTGGAAGCGCGTACGATGACCCCGCGCGGCGTGGCGGGCTTGCCTGCGGTCTCTGTGATCATCGATCCGGCCCACCAGTCGCGGGTCCACGCCACGACATCGGCGGTATCGGTCAAGACCTCGTCGGCCACTTTGCGCAGGGCCGCGAGATCGGCCGCGCAGACGGAAATGGTGTCACGTTGCAGGCCCGGCGCATCCGGGGTGTCCTGGATGTTTGCCGCATAGCCCGGCGGCGTGTGGGCGCCGACGACGTAGTTGCCGCGGTTGTAGCCGCGCTTGATGGCTTCCTTGCTGATCATGCTGAGTCTCCCATGAGGACGGATTTTTCGAGGGCGACGGCGGCCAGGTATTCGCTGACCTGCCGCGCCACGGCCGCCTCGGACAATCCGAGTTCGGCCTGGAGGATCTGGCCCACCCGCGCTGCGGCCCGGGCGGAGGCATCGCGCGCCATCAGGCGGGCGCGGATGCGTCGTGACAAGACGTCGTCAACCGTGCCGGCCAGTTCATGGCGCACGGCGTAGACGATTTCGGCCTCGGTATAGGGCAGGCCTTCGACGATCGGCCTAGCCAGGGTGGCGTCCGCCTGCAGGATGTCGCTGACAAAGCGCGCCTCTGTGCCGTAGCGCTCGCCCAGGTGCGCGGACATGCCGCCGGATGCGACGATGGCCTGCGCGTCATAGCCAGCCGCCCCGAGCAGATAGGCCGCTTTGGTCAGGCACTTGCTGCGCTTGCCGATGACCTTCTGCGCTGCATCGATGGTTTGCTCGGCCATGTGCCGCGAGGTCGTGAGCTTGCCGCCGACGATGGTCACCAGGCCGTCGTCCGCGGTATGAATCTCGTGATTGCGCTTGATTTCCAGGGTCTTGCCGCCGGGCGGCGCCACCAGCGGGCGACACCCCGCGATGCTGCCCACCACGTCTTCCGGCGTCAGGTCGGTCTTTAGTGCCGAGCGCGCGCCCTCCAGCAGGAAGTCGAGTTCCTGCCGGGTGCACATGACATTGTCGAGGTCGCCCACATAGTCTTCGTCGGTGGTGCCAAGGTAGGACACATTGCCCCACCGCGTGATGGTTGCCCGGCGGCTGCGCCCGGGCACCGGGATCGTCACCGTGCAGTCATTGCGGATCTTCAGCCACGGGATGGCAACGTGGACGCCCTTGGCGGGGCGAATGTGCAGGGTCCTGGCCTCGCCCTTCCTGCGTCCGGTCCAGTCGCGCAGCCAGACGCCGGTTGCCATGATGACCACGCCTGCGCGCACGCGGATCTCGCGCTCGCCGGCGTGGACAATGGCGCCATCCACCTTGCCGTGGCCGTCGCGGGTGATCTCGGCGACGGTCGCGTGATTGACCACGGCCGCGCCATGGAACGCTGCCGTGCGCGCGATGTTCAGTGTCAGGCGGGCATCGTCGACGCGCGCATCGAAGTACAGGTAGCCGCCGGTCAGATGTTCCTCATTGAAGGTCGGGCAGTGGGACAGCACCTCGGCCTTGGTCAGCTTCTGGTGCAGGATTCCCTCGCGCCAGCCACCGGCGAGGTCGTAGGTCCAGAGCAGGCTCTCGAAGGCCTTGGCCAGGCGCTTGTCGAACACGCCGTTGCGCTCCATCACCGGGAACAGGAACGGCAGCCGTTGCACCAGGTGGCGCGCGTTGCGGCGCAGGCGCTGGCGCTCCAGCAGTGAATGGCGCACCAGGCCGAGATTGCCCTGCTCGATATAGCGCAGGCCGCCGTGCACCATCTTGGATGACTTGGACGAAGTCCCCGCGGCGAAGTCGCACTTTTCAACCAGCGCCACGCGATAGCCGCGCAAGCTGGCATCCAGCGCGGCGTAGGCGCCCGTCACACCACCACCGACCACCAGGATGTCGAATGCATCTGTCTCCAGGCGGTCAAGCAGGTCCCGGCGCACCAGCCGCAACGGCTCGGTGCTGGTCATGGCGGCGCGCTCGCGGTTAGCGCTGCGGGATGGAAAAATCACCATGTCTGTTGTTGCTCCTGATTAATGGACCGCAAGCGCGTCCGCATGGTTGAGCTCGGATGCCACCCGCGCATTCCAGCGCGCGCGCCGCTGGGCACGTTCATCGGCGCTGATCGCCGGTTCGAATACCGCGTCCGGGGTGGTGGTGGCACGGGCCTGCTGCATGGAATCCCAAAGCAGGCCGGATGAGCCGGCAAGGTAAGCGATGCCGCGCAGGCTGGCGCGGTCGGTCTCCTTCATGCGGTGGATGGGAATTCCGCTGAGATCCGCCTGCATTTGCAGCAGCGCATCGCTGCCGGACAAGCCGCCGCCAACCACGAGCTCCGACACCGGCACGCCCGCGATCTCCCGGTTTGCCTCGATGCATGAAGTTACCGAATGCGCAATGCCTTCGAGGATGGCAAAGGCCATCTCGGCCTGCGTCGTTGCCATCGAGATACCGGTCAATGCTGCGCGCGCTTCAGGCTGCATGCGTGGGACCCGCAACCCTGTCAGCGCGGGAATAAAGGTCACGCCCCGTGACGACGCAACAGTGCTGGCCAGCGCACTGATTTGCCTGGCGTTCTGAAACCAGCCGAGCTTGTCGCAGACCCAGTTGAGCGCGGAGCCGGTGGTGGCGACAAAGGTTTCGACGGAGAAGTGCGACACGCCCAGCTGCCGGCGCGCGGTCATGGTCAGGGTGCTGTCCGACTTGCCACTGCGTGCGGGAAGGTTCGGGCCGACTACCAGATCGACGAAGCTGCCGGTGCCATGCAGGCACATCGCCTGGCCGGCATCGAGACATCCGAGGCCGATTGCGCCGGCGAGCTGGTCCCCGGCACAAGCCAGGATCGGTACGTCGATACCCAGCACGTCCGGCCGCGTGCGGCCGAAGTCGTCCGCATCCTGGCGCAGCTCAGGCAGCAGTTCACGCGGAAAGCCAAGCGCGTCGATCCAGTCGAGCTGGTAGCGATGCCCGGTCAGCACGTAGGCGTTGCATGAGGTGGCGTTGGTCGGCGTGGTGATGCATGCGCGTGCCGTCGACAGGTGCCAGAGCAGCCAGCTGTCGATGGTGCCGAAGGCGAGCCGGCGCGCACTGAAGGCGTCAGCCACAGCCGGCGTGTCGCGCAGGTGCCGCGCTGCCCACAGGTATGGCGAGCGTACACCGGTGGGGCGGCCGACCGTTTTGCGCAGATTTGCGTCCCATGCCGGCGCGAGCTGGTCAAGATCGGCCGCGTACCGCGTGTCCTGCCACACCATGGCGGGTACCAGCGCACGTCCGGTCTGCGTGTCCCACAGTACCGCGGTGGCGCGCTGGGTGGCGATGGCGAGGGCGGTGACAGTCAGGTTTTGGCGAGCAGCCTGCGCCAGGGTGGCGCGGCAAACCGCCAGGGTTTTGTCGAGCAAGACGTTGGCGTCCTGTTCGACCACGCCAGGGCAGGGGGATCGGACCTCAAGCGTGGTGTACTCGAGGCACATGACATGACCGTCGGCGGCCACCACCGCTGCCCGCGTGCCTGAGGTGCCCTCATCGATCGCAAGGATGACATTTCTGCGCTGGGTCATGGGCGGGCCTTTTCAATCGCGGGATTCATGAAGCCCGGAGCGTCCGGCACATCGCCCTTGAACTGCGGGGCGTCGGCTTCATTGTCGGGGTTGATGGTGGTGCGGGTCGGGTCCCAGCGGATCGCAAAGCAGATGATGCTTGCCAGCAGCGGGACCACGGAGAGAATCAGGAAGGTGGTCTCCAGCCCATACTGTGCGCGGAACAGCGGGAAGACCAGCAGGCCCAGTGCAGCGCCGATGGCACCGAGCGCGCCGATGATGCCGTTGGCGCCCGCGCGCAGTTCGCTGCGGAAAGACAGTGACGACAGGCTCTTGCCGTTTGCGCCGGGCCCGCCCGAGTGGAACAGGATGAACAGCGACGGAACGACCACTGCCATCCACATCGGCATCTTGCCGTTAAACAAGCCCAGGATCAGCAGCATGGCGAATACCGCCGCAAAGCCGAATGCCGAGGCGCGGCGCAGGCCCAGCTTCCGGCCTATAAAGGGCGAGAGGAAGCCGCCAAAGATGCCGCAGACGTTGAAGACCAGCGCGCCGATCGTCGCGTAGACAAAGTCCTTGCCGAACAGGGCCGCACTGATCAGCGGCAGGTACCAGCCGATCGCGAAGTACTGGATCGACTGCCCGATCTGCACGGTGGCCGCCAGGATGGTGCGCGGCAGGTAGACGCCGCGGAAGATCAACAGCACATTGGCCAGGCCGCGGCGCGCCTGGTTGAGGACGGGGATGCGTTCCGCGGGCGGGGCGGCAACGAACTCACGTCCGTAGATGCGCGTCATGGCATGCGCGGCGGCATCGAGCCATTCCTTGCGTGCCAGCCAGATCGGGCTTTCCACCAGGAACAAGCCTTGCAGCAGCAGGATGATCACGCCAAAGACCGCGGTGGCTGCCACTGAGTAGCGCCAGATCGTATCGCCAACGTCCCAGGAGTAGAACAGCAGTGCCAGCAGCAAGTTGGAGCAGACGGCCGTGTACCACATGCCTTGCCACGTGTTCAGCCGACTCTTGAGCTTCACCGGCGTGAACTCCGCCAGCACCGCCATGGCGATGGCAAAGTCGATGCCGTAGGCCGCACCGACAAAGAAGCGCCCGGCCAGGATCACCTCGAAGCCGGGGGCAAACACCACCAGCAATGCGCCGACCACAGCCAGGACCTTGGCGAGAATCAGCGGGCGGACGCGGCCCCAGCGGTCGGCCATCCAGCCGCCGATAGGGTTGAAGGCAATGGCCACCCAGGAGGCAAACGAGGTCAACAGGGCGACCTTTGCGGGCGCGAGTTGAAGGTTGCGCGTCATCGGCCCGAGGCCGGCGCTCAGCGCAGAATTGGAAAACGCATCAAGGAATAGCCCGCCGAGTGCGAGCCACCAGATGACACCGGCCCTGCCGCGAATGCCTGGGCAGGAATCTATGTAGGCAATGACATCATCGATGCCACGAATTTTGATGGCAGAGCGTTGCACGGCGGTCTCCTCTTATTTGTTCTGTAAGAGGCCGCAGCGACTGCAAGGCGCGAAGAGACCATCTTACAGATGGTCTCTTATCTAGATCTGCGTGGCCAATGTATGGCTTCGCAGACACAGCGTCAACCGGGAAAACCCTTGTCCTGAGCACTAGCGTGCAGCGGTATTCCCCACGGCACGGCGCAGACTGGCATCCGGCGGGCCCAGCTGCCCCTCATGCCGCCGCCCCAGCCACCACCCCAGTCCCGCCCACGCCAGCGCCAGCACCGCGCCAGCCAGCGCCACCGTGGCGGGATGGCCCGACAGCGCATCGATCCCCGTCTTGACCCACGCACTGACTGCATCGCCCGCACGGTAGACGGCGGTGTCGATCACGTTCTTGGCCTTGTACTTGGTCTCGGGATTGACCACGGTGAACAGCATCTCGCGCCCGGGGCGCAGCAGCGCGTATTCGCCGACACGGCGCAGGATCATCACGCCGGCCAGCACGCCGAAGGTCGGCAACAGCGCCAGTACGAGAAAGCCGCAGGCCACCGCCAGCGGCACCGCGGTCAGCAGTACCGAGACGCCATAGCGGCGCGCCATGCGGCCGGTGAAGAAGAGCTGGACCAGGATGGTCAGCGCCTGCACGGCAGCATCCAGCGCGCTGAAGACCTGGGTCTGGCGGGTGCGTTCCGGGAAGGCCTCGGCCACCAGCCGCGCCTGCTCGAAATACAGGAAGGTACTGGCCGTGGCCAGCAGGATCACGAACAGGCCGATGCCGAGCAGGTAGCGCGAGCGCAGCAGCAGCGACAGCCCGGCCAGCAGCCCGCCGCCGATCGGGTTGGCCGGATCCTGCGCCGCGCCGGCCGGGGCTTCGCCCGGCTGCACCACGCCCGCGCCGGCGCGGCGGCGCCAGCCGAACAGCCAGCCCACGCCGGGCAGCGTGGCGGCCAGCAGCGCGGCCGACAGCAGCATCAGTCCGGTCAGGCCGATCCGCGGCACCAACCAGCCGCCCAGCACGGGCCCGACCAGCCCGCCCGCGCTGGCGCCGGCGGCCAGCAGTGCGAACAGACGGCGCGCCTGCTCGGGGCGGAACACATCGGCCATCAGGCTCCATGCCACCGACACCACGAACAGGTTGAACACCGACAGCCAGACGTAGAACACGCGCGCCAGCCAGACGTTGTCAGGCAGGGCGCGAGTGGCCAGGGCAAAGCCCAGGAGGTTGGCGATAAAGAAGGCGTACACCCAGGGCACGAAGCGGCGCCGCGGCAGCCTGGCGCAGATCGCGCCGTACAGCGGAATCGCGGCCAGCATCACGACAAAGGTGGCGGTGAACAGCCACTGCAGGTTCTTCACGCCGCCGGCAATGCCCATGGTCTCGCGCACTGGCCGCAGCATGAAATAGCTGGCGAACAGGCAGAAGAAAAACAGGAAGCCGGCCACCACGGCGCCGGTCTCGCCGGGGTGGATGCCGAAACCGCGCCGCAGCCGGGCCAGGCCACCGGCAGGCGGGTCGCGCGCGGGATCGTCCACGATCGATACGGCTCAGCGCAGCAGCGCGGCGATGCGCTCGCGCTGGCCGGGATCGGGCATGCGGCCCAGTCCGGCCCCAAGGTTGTCGGCCATGTTGCGCGGCTTGGAGGTGGCCGGGATCGCCGCGGTCACGGCGGGATGGCTGACGATGAACTTCAGGAACAACTGGCCCCACGAGCCGCAGTCGATATCGCCGGCCCACGGTGGCAGCGGGCGGTCCTTGACGACGCGAAAGAGGCGCCCGTCCTGGAAAGGCCGGTTGACCAGCACCGCCACCCCACGCGCTTCGCACAGCGGCAGCAGCGTACGCTCGGCATTGCGCTCGGCCACGGAGTAGTTGATCTGGACAAAGTCCACGCGCTCGCTGCGCACGATCTTCTCCAGCGCCTCGTGCGCGTCCTCGCGGTAATGGGTGATGCCCAGGTAGCGAATGCGGCCCTGTTCCTTCAGCTCGCGCAGCCAGCGCAGGTTGGCCTGCCAGTCGATCAGGTTGTGTATCTGCAGCAGGTCGATCTTGTCCACGTGCAGGTCGGCCAGCGAGTGCGCCCATTGCGCCTGCGCGGGCGCGCCGGACTTGGCCGAGATCTTGGTGGCCAGGAACACCCGGCTGCGGGCATTGGCCGCGCGCAGCAGGTCGCCGGTCACGGCTTCGGCGCTGCCGTAGCTGGGCGCGGTATCGACGACCGACCCTTCGCTCTGCAGAAGCAGGCCCATCACCTCCGCCAGCGGCTTGCGTTCATCAGCGCCGGTGCCGACGTTGAAGGTGTCGGCGGTGCCCATGCCGATCACGGGCAGGGCTTCGGTGGTGCCCGGGATGTTGCGGCGCATTGGCACGGCTACGGTGGCAGCGCCGGCGGGCAGGGCGGCGCAGGCGGCGAGGCCGGCGGCCAGGGCCAGGAAGGAGCGGCGATCTAGTGGCATTGGGACGGTTCGCGGCAGGTCACACACTGGTTGACCTTAGTAGCTGTCCGGGGGCTTGTAAACCGTTGCTTCAATGCACTTTTTCGCCACGTCACCCGTTCTGATCCCGCCAAAGCCTGGCCTGGAGTGCGGTCTTGCCGCCACCGGCAAGGCCGCCGCCCCAGGGCGTCAGATCACCGTGGCCAGGCCCAGCGTCAGCAGCAGCGCCACCACCGAGATGATGGTCTCGCACACCGACCAGGTCTGGAAGGTCTGGGTCACGGTCATGTTGAAGTACTCCTTGACCAGCCAGAAGCCGCCGTCGTTCACGTGCGACAGGATCAGCGAACCGGCGCCGGTGGTCAGCACCAGCAGCTCCGGGCGGGTGCCCGGCACGCTGGCGGCGATCGGCGCGACGATGCCCGCGGCGGTGGTCATGGCCACCGTGGCCGAGCCCGTGGCGATGCGGATCATCACCGCCACCAGCCAGCCCAGCACCAGCACCGACACGTTGGCGCCGGTGGCGACGTCGACGATGGCGTTGGAGATGCCCGAGTCACGCAGGATGCGGCCAAAGCCGCCGCCGGCGCCGACCACCAGCGTGATGATAGCGGTGGGCGCCACGCACTCGTTGGTGAACTTGAGGATGGTCTCGCGGTTGAAGCCGCGCGCCTTGCCGAAGGTGTAGAAGCTCACCAGCGCGGCAATCAGCAGCGCCATCACCGAGTTGCCAATCAGCTTCAGGAAGTCGTTGGCAAAGGTCTTGGGCGTGGCGATGAGGTCTGCCCAGCTGCCGATCAGCATCAGGATCACGGGCAGCAGGATGGTGAACACGGTGATGCCGAAGCCCGGCAACTCATGCGATGCCTTGACGCGCTCATCCTCTTCGGTGAACTGCTCCGCCAGCGGGTTGATCTCGGGTAGCTTGACGTAGCGGTCCATCAGCTTGGCGAACAGCGGGCCAGCGAGGGCTGCCGTGGGAATGCCCACGATCAGCGCGTACATGATGGTCTTGCCGATGTCGGCGCCATAGGCGGTCACCGCCAGCAGCGCGGCCGGGTGCGGCGGGATCAGGCCGTGCACCACGGACAGGCCGGCCACCATCGGGATGCCGACCAGCACCATCGACGTGCCGGTGCGCTTGGCCACGTTGAAGGCGATCGGCACCAGCAGCACGAAGCCCACTTCAAAGAACACCGGCAGGCCGACGATAAAGGCGATGGTGGCCATCGCCCAATGCACGTTCTTTGCGCCGAAGAAATCGATCAGTGTGTTGGCGATGCGCTCGGCGCCGCCGGATTCGGCCATCATCTTGCCGAGCATGGTGCCCAGGCCGACCACCAGCGCGATATGGCCCAGCGTGCCGCCGACACCGGCTTCAAAGGACTTGACGATGTCGCCCATCGGCATGCCCACGGCAAAGCCGAGCAGCACTGAAACGACCACCAGGGTAATGAAGGGGTTGAGCTTGAAGCGCGCGATCAGCACCACCAGTGCGATCACTGCGATCAGCGCATACACCAAGAGCGTGGTTCCGGTGACGGCACCCATATTGTCTCCTTGTGTGGAAAAAAGGCCGCTTGTGGCGGCAGGGGTTAGTTTTTAGTTTTTCCCCTCTCCCGCGGTAGCGGGAGGGGGGCACGCAATCCGCAGGCAGCAGGCTCAGGCCGCCGGCTTCTTGTAGGCGATGCAGTCCACTTCGACCTTGCAGTCCACCACCATGCTCGACTGCACGCAGGCGCGCGCGGGCGGGTTGGCGCCGAAGTATTCCTTGAAGATCTTGTTGAACGAGGCGAAGTCGCGCGTGTCATCCAGCCAGACGCCGCAGCGCACGACGTGCTCGGGGCCGTAGCCGGCTTCGGCCAGGATGGCCAGCACGTTCTTGATGGCCTGGTGGGTCTGGGGCACGATGCCGCCGTCGATGACCTCGCCGTTGACCATCGGCACCTGGCCGGAGACGTAGAGCCAGCCGTCGGCCGCGACCGCGCGGGCAAAGGGCATGTGCTGGCCGCCGGTGCCGGTGCCGCCTTCGACGCCGAATCGTTTGATGTCCATGGGTACTCCTGGGATGGGTTGGATATGGGAAGGAAGAGGGCAGCGCGCTGGTCAGGCGGCGCCGAACTCAGGCCGCGAGCCTCGCGGCAGGAACCGGCCGGCGCGCACGCCGGTGGTCTGGCGCTGCTGCCATGACAGCTCGCCGTTGACCCAGACCGCGGCAATGCCCTCGGCCGGTTGCATGGGATCGGTAAAGCTGGCCGCATCGCGGATGGTGGTGGCGTCGAACAGCACCAGGTCGGCCCAGTAGCCTTCGCGCACGAAGCCGCGTTCCTGCAGCCCGAAGCGCTCGGCGGACATGCCGGTCATCTTGTTGACGGCCACCGACAGCGGGAACAGCTCGCGGTCGCGGGCGTAGTGGCCCAGCACGCGGGGGAAGGCGCCCCACAGGCGTGGATGCGGCAGCGGGTCGTTGGGCAGCCCGTCCGAGCCGACCACCGTGGCCGGATGGCTCAGGATGCGGTCGACGTCGGCGTCTTCCATGCAGTGGTAGACCGCGCCCGCGGGCATCAGCCGTCGCGCGGCTTCGTGCAGGTCTACCTGCCATTCGGCGGCGATATCGGCCAGCAGGCGGCCGCTCATTTCGGGCGCGCCTTCGGACCAGGTCACCATGATGTCGAAATCGCTGGTGACCTGCTTCAGGTCCAGCGTGGAGGAACTGGCGGTGTAGGGGTAGCAGTCGCAGCCCACCGGCTGCCAGCGCTGCGCGCCGTCGAGCGCGTCCAGCACCTCGGTGCTGCGGCCCCAGTTGGCCACGCCCGCGCATTTCAGGTGCGAGATCACCACCGGCACGCGTGCATGACGGCCGATGCGGAAGGCCTCGTCCATGGCGTCGAGGATCTCGGCGAACTCGCTGCGCAGGTGGGTGGCGTAGAGCGCGCCGGCCTTGGCCAGCGGTTCGGCCAGCGCCAGCACCTCATCGGTCGGCGCGCTGAACGCGTTGGCGTAGGCCAGGCCCGTGGACAGGCCCAGCGCGCCATGCTGCAGCGCTTCTTCCAGCTGTGCTCGCATTGCCGCGATTTCTTCCGGCGTGGCAGCGCGGTCGAAGCGGTCCATATGATTGCTGCGCAGCGCGGTATGGCCTACCAGCGCGGCAACGTTGACCGCGGGCTGCGCGGCTTCCACCGCATCGACGTAGCTTTTGAAATCCGGGTAGCGGAAGGCGTCGGCATGGCCGAGCAGGTTCATCGGGTCGGGCGGCTCGCCCGCCAGCGTCACCGGCGCGGCGCTGATGCCGCAGTTGCCGACCACCACCGTGGTCACGCCCTGCGACAGCTTGGGCGTCATCTCGGGCTGGCGCACCACGTTGGTGTCGTCGTGCGTATGCACGTCGATAAAGCCCGGTGCAAGGACCAGGCCGTCGCCTTCGACTACATGCGAGGCGGCGTCGGGATCGATCGCGCCGGCTTCATCGATGCGGGCGATGCGGCCGTCGCGCAGGGCCACATCGGCCAGGCGCGCGGCGGCGCCGGAGCCGTCGATCAGGGTGACGCAGCGGATCAGGGTATCGAACAGGTGTGGCATGGTCAGTCTCCCAGCGGCTGGCGGCTGTCAGGGCCCCTGGCGGGGCCGCTTTCGCCGCGGTGGGTGTCCAGCACGTACTTGAGCCGGCGCAGGCGCTCCTTGCTCTGGTCCGGCTGCAACAGCGCGCATTGCGTGGCGAGCACGTCCAGCACCATCAGCATGGCGTAGCGCGATGCCGACGGCTTGAAAATGAAATCCGTCTCCAGCGTGCGCACCGGCAGCAGCACGTCGGCACGCGCGGCCAGCGGCGAGCCCAGCGCGGTCACGGCCACCAGGCGGGCACCGTACTCGCGCGCGATATCGCAGCTGGCCAGCATCTCCGGCACGCGGCCGCTGGCCGAGAAGGCCAGCACCACGTCGTCGCGGCCCAGCGTGGCCGCCACCATCTTCTGCAGAAGCGCGTCCTGGTAGCTCGCCACCGGCTGGCCCAGGCGCGCCAGGCGATGGCGGGCCTCGTCGGCCATGAACGACGAGCCGCCGCCCATGCCAAAAGCGTAGACCATGCGTGCACCAAGCAACAGGCGCGCGGCCTGTTCGATGCGCTGCGCATCCATCAGGCCGCGGTTGACTTCCAGCGCGGTGAGGATGTCGGCGTGGATGCTGTCGGCCAGCGTGGCCGGGGCGGCTTCACCGGCGGGAACGCTGCCGGGCTGCAGGAAGCGCGCGCCTACCGCGGTGGCCTGGGCCAGGCGCAGCTTCAGGTCGCGCACGTCGCGGCAGCCGATGGCCTTGGCAAAGCGCGTCACGCTGGCCTCGCTGACGCCGGCCTTGCGCGCCAGTTCATTGATGCTGGCGGCGGCCGCGCCGGCCAGGTCTTCCAGCACCACCTGCGCCACCTTCTGCTCGGCCAGGCGCAGCGCGGGGCCGCGCTCGGCGATGCGGGTCAGGATGTCAAAGGGCGCGGTCATGGGCGGCAGGTCTGGTCGGAAGACGGGTCGGATCGAAATGTGACGGAAGCTGCAGTGCCCGCGGGCAGGGGCTATAACTGTGATTGGCGCACGTGGCGGGTGCCAGTCGCGTTGTCCCGGCTAGCCCTTCCGGGCATCTGCGTGTTACTTTATAACAAGGATGAAATATCTTATTTTCAGGGCTATCATTACGTCAATCAGATTTTTTCAGGGTGATGACAAGCATGCGTGAAATAAAGTATCAGGCCGGCGTGATCGATCCGCTCAACAAGGCACTGGGCCGGATGGAAGGCCCGATCGCCCCGGATGCGGCCGGCCAGACCGGCTGGAACTTGTTGCAGGAAGAGTTGAGCCTGCCGGCCGCGGTGCTCTATGAAGACCGGCTTGCGCACAACCTGGAATGGATGCGCCGCTTCATGAACGAATACGGCGTGCAGCTTGCGCCGCACGGCAAGACCACCATGGCGCCCAAGCTGTTTGCGCGCCAGCTCGGCGCCGGCGCGTGGGGCATCACGCTGGCCACCGCGCACCAGACCGCGGCCGCGCATGCGCACGGCGTCAAACGCGTGCTGATGGCCAACCAGCTGGTGGGCCGGCGCAATATGGAAATCATCGCTGACCTGCTGCGCGATCCGGATTTCGAATTCTTCGCGCTGGTGGACTCGGCCGCGCTGGTCGACCAGCTCGGCAAGTTCTTCCAGGAGCGCGGGCAGAAGCTGCAGGTGCTGCTGGAGCTGGGCGTGGAAGGCGGGCGCACCGGCGTGCGCGACGACGCGCAGCAGCAGGCCGTGCTGGACGCGCTGGCGCGCTGGCCGCAGGCGCTGTCGCTGGCCGGCGTCGAGATCTATGAAGGCGTGCTCAAGGAAGAAGCCGATATCCGCAAGTTCCTGCAGCGCACCGTGGCGGTGACGCGGCGGCTGGCACGGGAAGGCCGCTTCGGCCGCAGCCCTGTGGTGATGTCGGGCGCGGGCTCGGCCTGGTACGACGTGGTGGCCGAGGAATTCGCGCGCACCGAGATCGGCGCGCCGATCGACATCGTGCTGCGCCCCGGCTGCTACCTGACGCACGACGTGGGCATCTACCGCGCCGCGCAGCAGCGCATCCTGGCCAGCAACCCGGTCGCGCAGAAGATGCGCGAGGGCCTGCTGCCGGCGCTGCAGCTGTGGGCCTATGTGCAGTCGATCCCTGAGCCGGACCGCGTCATCATCGGCATGGGCAAGCGCGATGCGGCCTTCGACGCCGGCATGCCGATCCCGGCACGGCTGTACCGGCCCGGCACCGAGGCGCCGGTGGACGTGCCCGCGCACTGGGAAGTCACCGGCATGATGGACCAGCACGCCTACCTGCAGGTCAAGCCGGGCGACGACGTTCAGGTCGGCGACATGATCGCCTTCGATATCTCGCACCCATGCCTGACTTTCGACAAGTGGCGCCATATCCCGGTGCTGGACCGCGACATGCGCGTGATCGACATCGTGCAAACCTTCTTCTGAGGCAGGCAGCCCCATGAGCATCGACATCCTGGCCTACGGCGAACCGCTGGTGGAGTTCAACCAGCAGCCCGACGATCCGTCGCGCTACCTGCAAGGCTTTGGCGGCGACACTTCCAACTTCTGCATTGCGGCTGCGCGCCAGGGCGCCAGCACCGGCTATATCTGCGCGGTCGGCGCCGACACCTTCGGCGAGCGCTTGCGCGCGCTGTGGACGCAGGAGCGGGTCGATACCCGCCACGTGCGCGTCGACCCGAGCGCGCCTACCGGGGTCTACTTTGTCTCGCACGACAACCACGGCCACCGCTTCGACTACCTGCGCGAAGGCTCTGCCGCCAGCCGCTACCAGCATGAGCATCTGCCGCTCGGCGCGATCGCCGCGGCGCGCTACCTGCACCTGTCGGGCATCAGCCTGGCCATCAGCACCAGCGCCTGCGATGCCGGGCTGGACGCGATGGAGCATGCGCGCAAGGCCGGCACCAAGGTCACGCTGGACACCAACCTGCGCTTGCGGCTTTGGTCGCTGGCACGCGCGCGCGGCATCATGCGCGAGGCCCTCATGCTGACCGATGTGTGCCTGCCCAGCTGGGATGACATCACCGTGCTGACCGGGCTGGACGACCGCGACGCCATCGTCGACTACCTGCTGGGCTGCGGCATCGGCCTGGTCGCGCTGAAGCTGGGCGAAGAGGGCTCCTATGTGGCCACGCCCGAGTCGCGCGCGCTGGTGCCGCCTTATCCGGTCAAGCCGATCGATGCCACCGGCGCCGGCGACTGCTTCGGCGGCAGCTTTGTCGCGCGCCTGGCCGCGGGTGCCGATCCGTTCGAGGCGGCGCGCTATGCCAACGTGGCCGCCGCGCTGTCTACCACTGGTTATGGCGCGGTGGCGCCGATCCCCGACGCCCAGACCGTGCTGGGCCGGTTGGCGCAGTCAGTGTCGGTGATCGCGTGACCCGGTTGGCCTGAAACTCCTGCTTCCCTGAACCCCTGCTTCTTCTGCACTCCTTATTCCGAGACAGCCA
The DNA here is from genome assembly GCF_000219215.1 of Cupriavidus necator N-1. NCBI lineage: Bacteria > Pseudomonadati > Pseudomonadota > Betaproteobacteria > Burkholderiales > Burkholderiaceae > Cupriavidus > Cupriavidus necator. Next base: position 1,258,255 of record NC_015723.1, read on the forward strand.
TGCAAAACCAGACTTCCCCGCTGCTTCAACGCCTTGCCGATGTGCCGGTGATCCCGGTGCTGGAGTTCCACTCGGTCGACGAGGCCCTGCACGTCAGCGAGGCACTGGTCACCGGCGGCTTGCCGCTGCTTGAGATCACGCTGCGTACGCCGGTGGCGCTGGAAGCGATCAGGGCGGTGGCGGCAGCCTTGCCGCAGGCCTGCGTCGGTGCCGGCACGGTACTGAACGTCGAGCAGCTGCACGCCGTGCGCGATGCGGGCGCGCAGTTTGCCGTCTCGCCCGGCCTGACCCCGGCGCTGGCCGAGGGCGCGCAGGGCGCGGGCATCTCGCTGCTGCCGGGCGTGGCCACCGCGAGTGAGGCGATGGCGGCGCTGGAAGCCGGCTTCACCTTTCTCAAGTTCTTCCCGGCGCAGGCCGCGGGCGGCGTGCCGATGCTGAAGTCGCTGGGCGGGCCGCTGCCGCAGCTGCGCTTCTGCCCGACGGGCGGCATCGACGCCGCGCTGGCGCCGACCTACCTGGCGCTGCCCAACGTGGTGTGCGTGGGCGGTTCATGGGTGGTGCCCAAGGACGCCGTCGCCAGCGGCGACTGGGGCCGCATCCGCACGCTGGCCGAGCAGGCCAGGGCACTGCGCAACAAGGGCTGAGCACCGGCAGCGCAAAAGGAAACGGCACGCCATTCGGCGTGCCGTTTTCATATCGACGCGGTCCGGGCCGCATCAGACTTGGGGGGCTGGCGGCTTACTTGTGACGGTCCGCCGAGCTTTCAAGCTTCTGGCCACCGCGCTGAATGTCCTGGCCGAGCCCCGCCATCGTGTTGCATCCAGCCAACAGGGTGGCAAACAAAACGCACCAGATCCAACCTTTCTTCACGCCGGGCTCCTTTCGAAGATTTCAAGAATCGAGAGATTCAGGGATTGAGGGATTTGCGCCGATTTTACCGCTGCTGTGAGCGGGTTTGACATCTGGTATGTGCCAATTTGTAAATCGTGCAACGGCCGCAACGCCAGCCGCCTCTCAGGCGTGGGGCGCCAGCAGCTCCCGCGCGCGCTGCTGGATCGCCGCATGGGTCTGGAGCAGCCAGGCCGCGGGGAATGGCTGCGCCAGTAGGTAGCCCTGCACGCTGTGGCAGCCCCAGGCACGCACGGCCTCGAGCTGCTGGTGGGTCTCGACCCCCTTGGCACAGACCGACACGCCGGCGCCCCGGGCCAGCCGGCAGGCGGCGTGCAGGCTGTCGGCACGGTTGGCGGAATCACCGGGCCGGGGTGCATGGCCCAGCCGGCGGGCGTCCAGCGTGACGCTGTCCGGGTGCAGCGCCGCCAGCAACTGGCGGCAGCCCGGGCTGTCGTCGAAATCGCCCAGCGTCAGTTGCAGCCCGCGCCGGCGCAGGGCGGCAACGCGGGCAATGATGTCGGCGTCGGCCGGCACCGCGCTGGCCGACACTTCGATGCACAGGCGGTCCGGTGCGATGCCGCCTGCGTCGATGGCGTGGGCCAGTGCCTCCACCATCTGCGGGCGGTGCAGCTGGGCGCTGGAGGCCAGCAGGGTGAATTGCAGCGGGGCCACGTTTTCGGCGGCGCGTACCAGCGGCAGCACGCTTTCCAGCAGCCAGCTGCCAATCCGGCCGACCAGCCCCAGCGACTCCACCGCCGGCAGGAAATCCTGCGGCGCCACGCGCCCGAGCGCCGGATGGTGCCAGCGCAGCCGCACGGTGTAGCCGCTGACCACGGCGCTGGCGAAGTCGGCGCGCGGCTGCAGCTGCAGGCTCAGTTCGCCGCGCTCCAGCGCATCGGGCAGGGCTGCCAGCAGGGGCGCGGTCGGCGGCGCGGCGGGCTTTTCGGCGCGCGCCAGGCCGTCGCCCCCCCGTCGATCGACCCGCAGCATGGCGTCCAGGGCCTGCTGCAGGCTGCGTTCCGCCGGGATATCCGGATGGTCGGTGGCCACGCCGATGCTGCACGAAATAAACAGCTCGAAGCCGTCCAGCGCGAACGGCCGGGACAGGTCGTCGGCCAGCCGGCTGGCCACCGGGCCGGGGTCGGGCACGCCGTCCGGCAGCGCGGTAATGACCACCAGGTCTGCCGCCGCCATCCAGTGCATGATGGCGCCAGGCGGCAGCAGGCAGGCGATGCGTGCCTGCACGATGGCCCGCAGCCTCGCTGCGCGCCGGGGCCCCAGGGTTTCGCAGGCGCTGGCAAAGCGGTCCAGGCGGATAGAAAGGATCGTCGCTGGCTGCCCGGTGCCGGAGCGGCGTGCCGCAAGCGCGGACACCAGGGCGGACGGCTGCATCGCGCCAGGTGCGCCCGCGGCCGCGGCGATGTCATCGGCATCAGGATGCATGGATGGTCTTGCGGGCAGCCTGTTGATGGCCGTGCGATGCCCGCGTCTCCCCGGTATCAGATTTGGTCGTTCGGCTGGCCGCTGGGGCGGCCGCCGGCGCTTGTCGTTAGGCCCTGGTGATCCATGCCTGCCACGGCCGCATGCGGGCCGCACAGGCGGATCATAAGCGAAGGGGAGGGGGCGGAACATTGCAAATTGCGCCAAGGTGACTTGGTCGCAACCTGCAACTTAATATGGATCAATATGGTCGGAATTGACCGTGATCCTGGATTGACGCCACCGCCGGAATCCGGCAGCGGCCGACTGGCTGGCCTGATCAGCCGGTGGTCTCTTCCTCAGGACCTTCCTGCGGGGGCAGGCGCGCGGCCAGCACCTTGTCGATGCGTTTGCCGTCCATGTCGACGATCTCGAAGCGCCAGTCGCCCCATTGCACGCTGTCGGCGATCTGCGGCAGGCGGCCCAGCAGCAGGAGCAGCATGCCGGACAGGGTGTGGTAGCGCTCTTTTTCTTCTTCCGGCACCTGGCGCAGGCCGATGCGGTCCTTCAGTTCCGGGATCGGGATCAGGCCGTCGAGCAGCCACGAGCCGTCGTCGCGCTGCACCGCCCATTCCTCGCCGGCGGCGTCGGCCTTGAATTCGCCGGTGATGGCCTCGATCAGGTCCTGCAGCGTGACCAGGCCCAGCACTTCGCCGTATTCGTCGATGACAAAGGCCATCTGGCCGCCGGAGCCGCGGAAATTCTCCAGCAGTTCCATGCCGGTCACGCTCTCGGGCACGAACACCGCCGGCTGCGCCGCGGCCTTCAGGTCGGCTTCCTCGCCGCGCAGCCGGCGCGCCAGCAGCTGGCGCGCGCTGACCACGCCGATGATGTCGTGCATGCCGCCGCGCACCACCGGAAAGCGCGAATGGTCGGACTCTTCGATGCGGTGCAGGTTTTCATCCAGCGTCTCTTCGACGTCCAGGTACACGACATCGCCGCGCGGCACCATCAGCGATGCCAGCTGGCGGTCGTCCAGCCGGAACACGTTGCGCACCATGGTGTGCTCGTGCTGCTCGATCACGCCGGCCTCGGAGCCCTCGACCAGCAGTGCGTGGATTTCTTCCTCGGTCACGCCCGGGCCGCGGTCGACCTTGGTGCCCAGCATCCGCAGCACCAGCCGCGTGGAGCTGGACAGCAGCTTGACGAACGGGGTGGAGGCCACGGCCAGCCAGCCGATCGGGCGCGCCACCAGCCGCGCGATCGCTTCCGGGGCCATCTGGCCCAGGCGCTTGGGCACCAGTTCGCCCAGCACGATGGAAAAGTAGGTCAGGCCGGCCACCACGATGGCGGTCGCCACATAGCCGGAGGTGTTCGGCGACAAGCCGAAGCCCTGCAGCCAGAGGCCCAGCGGCTGCGCCAGCGTGGATTCTCCGACCACGCCATTGAGCACGCCGATCGACGTGATGCCGATCTGCACCGTGGACAGGAAGCGCGTGGGGTCCTCGCCCAGCTGGACCGCGGCAATCGCGCCGCGGTCACCGTTCTCGATCTGGCGCTGCAGACGTGCCTTACGGGCCGTGACCAGCGCGATCTCGGACATCGCGAACAGGCCGTTGAGCAGAATCAGCGCCAGTAGTATGGCAATTTCCATCAGGGTACGCGCCCTTTGCGTGTGAATTGAAAGCACCAAGCATACCATCCGCGCATGACGACACGGCGCCGGGCAGCCTGGCGATGGTGGCGGCTGCTCCGGTCGCTTAGCGATAACCAGCGGAGATAGCTCGATGCCTAATATTCAATAGATAGTTATCGTTGGCCGCGCCAAACTTCTGTCCGTGGCACTACCTGTGCCCCCTTACGAAAAGCCTGGATCTGACAGGCGTGCGAATCACAAGGAGACAGAATGGACAACCGATGGACGGCCGTGCTGGTGGAGAAATTCGGCCATAGCTTCAGCGCTTACGAACTGGCAGGCGGCGAGCGCCGCTTCAGCGTGCAGTTGCCGGACTATCCCCATGAATTCGTGGTGGACCGCGAGCGCCTGTGCGGCTACGTCGGCCACTATGGTGTGCAGACCTTCGCACATGCCGGCGACGGCGGCGCCATGGTGATCGCGGTCGACCTGGTGAGCGGCGCGGTCAGGGCGCAGCTTGATTGCTCGCCCTATCACCGCATCCATGGCCTGCAGATTGACCGGCAAGGGCGCGTCTATGCGCTGAGCGAGCGCGACAATATGCTGCTCGTGTTCGAGGCCCCACTAGAGCGCCCGGTGCCGGACCGCGCGGTGCCGGCGGGCGGGGTCAAGAGCCATCTGTTTGTGTTGTCGGCCGATGGCGAGCGTGCTTACGTGACCAACCTGCTGTCGCATACCGTGACACTGGTGCACCCCTACGATGCCACCCGCGCACCGCGCGCGGCCAACGCCGGCAGGCGCCCCGAGGGCTGTTGCCTGAGCCGCGACGAAGCGGCGCTCTACGTTGCCAGCCGCGACGACCACAGTCTCACCCGGCTGGACGCGCGCACGATGGAAGTGGTGCGCACGGTGCCGACGGGCGAGGACCCCACTCGCATCTACTGGTCGCCGGACAACCGCCTGTTCGTACTCAACTACGGCGAGCGCAGCATCCGCATTTTCGACCCCGACACGCTCGCGGAGACCGGTCGGGTCGATACCGGCGCCAAGCCGATCGCGCTCGCCTTCCATCCGGCTGACCCGAGCCGCGCCTATGTCGCGCTCAACGACCACACCGTCGGCCAGCTTGACCTGCCTGGCCTGACCCTGCGCCATGCCTTCACCACCGGCAAGGAACCGGACGGTCTTGCCATCCTGGCTTTGCCGCCGCAGTAGCACCCGGTCGTTTCAACCGACAAGGCCGCGAAGGCAGCGCAGATGCCGGCGGCTGATACCCAGAAATCCATACGGAGACAGAGTATGAAAGGCTTGGACCAAGCCGGCGCCGGTACGTCCGTCGCCATCGACGCGACACCTCTCACCGGTGCGCCCGGCATCCCCGCCCAGCGCTGGTGGCGCATCATCCCGCCGATCCTGATGGTCTGCATCGTCTCGTACATGGATCGCGTCAATATCGCCTTCGCGATGCCGGGCGGGATGGGCGACGCGCTCGGTATCGGTGCCAGCATGGCCGGCCTGGCCGGCGGCATTTTCTTTGTCGGCTATCTGTTCCTGCAGATCCCCGGCGGCAAGCTGGCCGTGCGCGGCAGTGGGCGCAACTTCATCGCCTGGTCGATGCTGGCCTGGGCCGTCATTTCCGTGTTGACCGGCCTGGTGCGCAACGAGACCGAACTGCTGATCCTGCGCTTTGCGCTGGGGGTGGCCGAGGGCGGCATGCTGCCGGTGGTGCTGACCATGGTCGGCAACTGGTTTCCCGACCACGAGCGCGGACGCGCCAACGCCCTGGTGATCCTGTTCGTGCCGATCGCCGGCATCATCACCGCGCCGCTGTCGGGGCTGGTGATCGCGGCGCTCGACTGGCGCTGGCTGTTTATCGTGGAAGGCCTGATTTCGCTGGCCTGCCTCGGCGTGTGGTGGAAGCTGGCCTGTGACCGGCCGGACCAGGCGCGCTGGATTTCCGCCGAAGAGAAGGCTTATCTGCTGGCCCGCCTGCGCGAGGAAGAGCAGCAGGCAGCCGCGGCTGGTGCGAACGTGGGGCAGGGCGCGGGCAGCACGCGGGCGGTGTTGGCGCACATCTTGTCGCAGGATGTGATCTGGCGCCTGATCGCCGTCAATTTTCTCTATCAGATGGGGATCTACGGCTACACGCTGTGGCTGCCCACCATCCTGAAAGGCCTGACCGGAGGCGGCATGGGGCAGGTCGGCATGCTGGCCGTGCTGCCGTACCTGGGTACCATGGCCGGCATCCTCGCGATGTCTTCGCTGTCCGACCGCACCGGCCGGCGCAAGGCCTTCGTGGTCTGGCCGCTGCTGGGTTTCGCTGCCTGCCTGGCCGGTTCGGTGTGGTGGCACGACAATACTTGGGTGTCCTATGGCCTGCTGGTCGGCAGCGGCTTCTTCCTGCAGTCCGCTGCGGGCGTGTTCTGGACCCTGCCGCCGCGGCTGCTGGCCGCCGAGCACGCCGGTGTGGCGCGCGGCGTGATCAATGCGCTCGGCAACCTGGGGGGATTCTGCGGTCCCTATGCCGCGGGCGTGCTGATCGAGCGCGTCGGCGCGGGCGCGGGTGTCTACTTGCTGGTCGCCGCGCTGGTGCTGGCCGGTGCCCTGGCTGCCACGTTGCCGAGGCGGTGCCGATGAACCGCGAAGCAAACGGCGCGCTGCCCCCGGGCCTGGCCATCGTCGACGCCCACCACCACCTGTGGCAACTCGGGCGCGGCCGCTATCCCTGGCTGCAGGACGAATACCGGCCGCAGACTTTCTTTCTCGGCGACTACGAGAGCCTGCGCCGCGATTACTTGGAGGCGCAGTATGCGTACGACACCAGCGCCGTCACCGTACTTGCTACCGTACACGTAGAGGCCGAACGCGACCGCAGCGAAGCCGTCGACGAGACTGCGTGGCTGCACCGCCAGGACTGGCGCCCCGGCATGGCTGCGGCGGTGGTGGCCTACGCGCCGTTCGGGACTCCCGGGTGCGCCGAACTGCTGGCGCGCCAGGCTGGTTTCGCGCGGGTCAGGGGGATTCGATGCAAACCGCTGACCGCTGCGGCGCCGGGCGAGTCGGTGGCCGGGCGCCCCGGGTCGATGCAGGACCAGGTCTGGCTGGATGACCTGGCGCGGCTGGAACGCCACGGCCTGTCGTGGGACCTGCGGGTACCGTTCTGGCACTTGCGCGAGGCGGCCCAGGTGGCGGCCGCCTTGCCCGGCGTGCCCATCGCGCTCAATCACGCGGGCCTGCCGCTGGACCGCTCGGAAGCGGGCCTGGCTTGCTGGCGCGCCGGCATGGAGGCGCTGGCTGCCTGCGCCAATGTGTCGGTCAAGCTGTCGGAGTTCGGGCTGGCCGGCGGGCGCTGGGATGCGCTGGGCAACCGCCGCATCGTGCGCGAGGTGCTGGCGATTTTCGGACATGAGCGGGCGATGTTCGGCAGCAACCTGCCGGTCTCGGGCCTGAGCGCGGACTTCGGCACGATTCTCGGCATGGTGTGCGAGGCGCTGCCGGATCCCGTGGACAGGCAGCGCGTGCTGGCTGGAAATGCGGCGAGGTTCTATTGCATTGCGCCGGCGCAAATGACGGCGCGAAGCGATGCCAACGATGCTAAGGATGCTCCAAAGCCGTCAGAGCTTGCCTAAGGCACGCATGCTATAAAGGCCGATCTTAGCCGAAGTCCCTCCTGAGCGGCCACCATGCCAGACCTCCCCGCCACCCTCTCCAGCGCGGCCACCCTGCGCAAACGCCTGCATATGCGGCACCTGCGCCTGGCCCTGGCCCTGGCCGAGCACCGCTCGCTGCGGCGCGCCGCTGCACAGATGGCGCTGTCCCAGCCAGCCGTCACCAAGGCATTGCGCGAGCTCGAGAGCGTGGTTGGCACGTTGCTGTTCACGCGCCATGCGCGCGGTATCGAGCCGACGGTATTCGGCGAGGCGCTGATCCGCTACGCGCGCGTGGTGCTGGCCGACCTGGATGCCCTGCATGACGAATTTGCCGCCATCGCAGCCGGCGAGGTGGGCAAGGTGCGGCTTGGCTCGATCCTGGCCCCGGTGCCATCGGTGCTGTCCGGTGTCATCAACGCGCTCAAGGCGCGCTATCCGCATTTGCATATCGTGATGCAGGTCGATACCAGCGACGTGCTGGTGCAGGCGCTGCGGCAGGATGCGCTGGACGTGGTGATAGGGCGTATCCCCGAGGGTACGATGGCCGACGATCTCGACTTTGAGCCACTGTTCGAGGAATCGCTGGCCATCGTGGCGCGCGCCGGCCATCCGCAGGCGGGCAAGCGCAGCGTCAGTCTGGCTTCCCTGGCTGGCTATCCGTGGATCATCCCGCCGGCGGCCGTGCCGATGTGGCAGATCATCGACCAGACCTTCCGCGACAACCGCGTGCCGCTGCCGGAAGACATTATCGAGACCTCGTCGATCATGGGCACGTTGCCGCTGCTGGCGGAGAGCGATCGCATTGCTGTCGTGCCGGGCGCCATCGCGGACTACTTCGGCTCGCTGGGCGCGCTGGCAGTCCTGCCGGTGCCGATGCGAGGGCAGTTGGTTCCCTATGGGATTGTGGTGCGCCGGCGCCGTGCCGCGACGCCGGCCATGCGGCTGCTGATCGACGCGGTGCGCGCGGCGCGGCCTGGCCATCCGAATGCGGTGGTTGAATCGGAGCCATTACCTGTTAGGTAATGGCCATTCGCCCCAACGCATGCTGTAATGCAGCCATGGAAACGCTGACCCCCGCCTCCGAAGCCACCCTCGACTTCCCCGGGCTGCTGCGCTACTGGCGCGGCAAGCGCGGTTACAGCCAGCTGGCGTTGTCCCTGGCGGCCGGGGTGTCGCAGCGCCACATCTCCTTCCTGGAATCCGGCCGCGCCCGCCCCAGCCGTGAGATGGTGCTGGCGCTGGCCGAGCGCCTGGGCGTGCCGCTGCGCCAGCGCAACCGGCTGCTGCTGGCCGGCGGCTTTGCCCCGGCATACAGCGAACACGCGCTGGCTTCGCCGCCGCTGCAGATGGTGCAGCAGGCGATCGCGCTGATCCTGGCCAAGCAGGAGCCGTACCCGGCCGTGGTGCTGGACCGCTTCTGGAACCTGGTGGATGCCAACCTGGCTTACCGGCGCATGCTCGATACCCTGCTGGGGGAGCGCGCGCCTGCATCGCTCACGGAAGGCAGCCACCGGATCAACCTGATGCTGACCGTGTTTGATCCAGAGGGCCTGTGGCCGGTGATCGAGAACGCGCACCAGGTCGGGCGCTACCTGCTGCGGCGCGTGTGGCAGGAGCTGCAGGTGCAGGCCCACGACCAGACCGCGCGCGAGATCTTCGGGCGCATCGCTGCCTGGCACCCTGACATGGTGGGGCCGGGCGGCGTGCTGCTGCGCGAGGACGACGGCACCGATGGCCCGCCGGCGCCATTGCTGCCGGTGGTGCTGCATGCGGGTGCGTTCCGCGCGTCGCTGTTCTCGACGCTGACCACGCTCGGCATTCCACAGGACATCACGCTGCAGGAGCTGCGCATCGAATGCTTCTTCCCGGCCGACGATGCCACCCGCACCTTGTTTGAAACGCAGGGCGCGCCGCAGCGGCCGGCGCTCAGAAGTGGTAGCGCAGGTAAATGACGTGGAAGGTGGTGCCAGGATTGGGCTGCTTGATGCCGGCATTGGACAGGTGCTGGAAGCGGTAGCCCGCGGTAAAGCGCCGGTCCTTGCCGACTGTCACGCCGATCCCGGCGTAGTCCGAGAACTGGAAGGCGGTGGCAATGTTGTGCTCGGCCGAAGTGTGCGTGCTGGTCAGCAGGCGCGGCCCGACCGACAGCTCAAGGAAGGGCACCCAGGTGTGGCGCCACCATGCGATTCGCACCACCGGCGAGGCACCGAACTCCCATAGGTCGTTGGGTTGGTTGTCGCTGCTGCTGCGCCAGCGCGCAACGTTGACTTCCCATTGCAGGTCGACCTGCCAGCCTTGCGGATTGCCCCACGCAAAGCCCGAATCCCACAACATGGCGACCTCCGCCTTCTGCACGTCGTGGCTATCGTCGAAGCCGTAGCCAAGCTGCACGGCAGGCGCGGCGCGCGCCGTCGCTGCCAGGCACAAGGGCAGGGCAAGCAGGCCCGCGGCGACGGTGCGGCGCACCCGCTGTTGCCACGCACGCCGGCAGGGCGCATGGAAGGAGGAACAACTCACACGGCGGTCTTGTCTGGCTTCTTGTTCGTGTCGGCGCATGGGAAGCACGGATGAAGAGGTGCTGCGTTGTTGTCCGGCAAGGCATGAGGCGGCCGCCACTGCGGGAACCGCTTGCACATGCGCTGCCTCCCCCCTTATTTGTAGTACACGGGAAGGCACCTTGCGATGGTCGGACATGGCCTAACGTGGGTGAGCGCCCGCGAGAGGAAAAAAACAACAATCGTGCTAACATCCGCGGGCCGGTGCCGGCTACATGGCCGCACCGGTTCGTTACGTCTTCAGGGCGGGGTGAAAGTCCCCACCGGCGGTATGCCGCGGCGCGCAGTGCGTGTCCGGCGAGCCCGCGAGCGCTCGCATTCCCGTGCGAGGTCAGCAGACCTGGTGAGAGGCCAGGGCCGACGGTCATAGTCCGGATGAAAGAAGATGGACGGAGCTTGCCCGCGCGGCCTGGCGCCTTGCCCGGCCTTGCGGTTCGCTGTTGCCTTGCGCCGCGCGCAGGGCGCGGCCGCTCGTGCTTGCGCTTCAGGCGCGGCGTGCGGCGCTGCAACTCCGTTGATCCTTCCCCTGGAACGCCCATTGATGCTGAACAAGGAGCGTTTCATGTCTAGCCTTTCCACCGAAGCTGTTGTACCCGAAGTGTCCGCGGATCTTGCCGCCGATGCCGACCCCCGTTCCCTGGCCGCGCGCATCGCGCAGGCGCTGGAGGCCATGCGCGAAGGCCGCCCGGTCGTGCTGCTCGACGATGACGACCGCGAGAACGAGGCCGACCTGATCCTGGCCGCGGAGCGCCTGACCAACGCCAACATGGCGATGATGATCCGCGAATGCAGCGGCATCGTCTGCCTGTGCCTGACTGAAGACAAGGTGCGCAGCCTCGGCCTGCGGCCGATGGTCGAGCACAACCGCAGCCAGTACGGCACCGCCTTCACGGTATCGATCGAGGCCCGCGAAGGCGTCAGCACGGGTGTCAGCGCCGCCGATCGCATCACCACCATCCGCGCCGCCATTGCCGGGGACGCGGGCACCGATGCGGTGGTCAGCCCGGGCCATGTGTTTCCGCTGGTGGCGCGCGACGGCGGCGTGCTGGTGCGCCGCGGCCATACCGAGGGCTCGGTCGACCTGGCCCGCATGGCAGGCCTGTCGCCGGCCGCGGTGCTGTGCGAGCTGATGAACCCGGATGGCACCATGGCACGCCGGCCGGAGGCGCTGGCCTTTGCCGAGATGTACCAGTTGCCGGTGCTGACCATCGAGGACCTGGTGGCCTGGCGGCGCCTGCGCGACTAAAAAAGTCGTCGCCTGCACGCATTTCCGGCATGCAAGCGCGCCGGGATGTGTGCTTCCTGTGCGACAATGCGGATCGCTTTTTCCCGTCTATATGAGGGCAATTCCATGATGTTCCGCATTTTTAGGCACGCAGCCACGTTTGCTGGCTGCCTGCTTGGACTGGCCGCACCGCTGGCGCATGCCGAAGGCAGCGCCGTGCCGGCACCGTCCCCCGTTCCCTCCAGCACCACCCGCCCGGCTGCCGCCGCTGGCCTGTATGAGTGCCAGGTCACCGGCACCGGCACGGTATTCCGGTCCACGCCCAGGGAAGGCTGCCGGCTGGTCGCGGCACCCGATCCCGCCGCCCCCGATCCGCAGCGATGGCTTCCCCTGATGGGTGCCAATGGCGTGGTTTCCTATTTCGACCAGTCCGCGGTGCGCCGCCAGGGCACCGAAGTCGGCGTGGTGGTGATGCGCAACTCACCGTCGGGCGTGATCCGCACCGCCAGCGGCGAGCCGATCCGCTCGTCGCTCAAGCGCATGGTGCTGAACTGCGCCACGTCCATGTTCGCCGTGGTCGAGCAGACGCTCTACAGCAAGCGCTTTGCGCGCGGCGACTCGCTCTATACGATCCGCGCGCCGCAGTACGGCACCTTCCAGGTCGCTGGCCCCGGCACGATTGCCGCAGAGTTGCTGCGCAAGCTGTGCAGGTAAGCCTGGCGGCGGCCGGCGATCCAAGGCTCCCTATCCATCTCCCTATCAGGGTTTGTCCCGGTCAACGGCGCGCGAACCTTCCTCGTTGATGCTGGTGACAGGCCGCGAGCCAGAAGCGCCAGTCATGGCAGGCATCCCTGCCATACCTATCTGCAGGGCAAATGAGGAGACGGAAATGAAGAAATGGATCGTCATGCTGTCGATGGCAATGTTTGGTGCGGGCGCAATGGCGCAGACGCCTGCGACTCCGGCGACGCCTGCCACCCCGGCCACGCCGGCGGCAGCGTCGACTGACAAGGCCGCGCCGGCCAAGGCAGACAGCGGCAAGGCCAAGGCCAAGAAGACCAGCACCAAGAAGAAGAGCCACGCGCCTGCGGCCAAGGATCCGACGAAGAACAAAGGCGCCTGAGCGCGCTGACGATGGCGGCGGGCGCACGGCTCCCCGGCAAGCGGGGATGCAGGCTGCGTCCGTGACTGCCATGCCGCCACGCAAATAATGGCCGGCCGTGCCTGCATGGCGCGGACCCGCCGCGCGCAGGACAGCCCTGCGGCACGCGTTGCGTGTCTTCCGGGGGGATAAAGCCGGGCATGTCGGGCGGATCGCAACAGGAGGCTTCGGCCTCCTCTTTTTTGTCCGCTGCCGCAAGCGGCCGCCGCCGCGCCGGCTTTGCGCCTGCGCCGCCGCACGCTATGCTTGCGGGCATCGTGCCGGGCAGGGCGTGGAGCCCTCGCGCCGGCACAGGCCAACTCGGACGGGAGCGGTCTTATGGCAGCGCTAGCGGTGTGGCGGCGGTGGCGGCGATTGACGGCATTCTGGATGGCGGGACTAGGCTGGATGATAGGCGCGCTGTGGATGCAAGCCAGCCTGGCCGCGCCGGTGTCCGAGGTCGCGGCCGTGCAGGCTCCGATTGCCGTGCGCAGCGGGGCCGCGGTCGAGCTGCGCCTGATGGACCGGCCCATCGCCACCATGCGCGCCGAGATTGCGGGTGCCACCCCGGCCATGCGCGTCTCGCGCGCGCAACTGGTGTTCAACGACCTGACGGAAAGCGAGCTGGCACTGCCCCTCGGACAGGTCAGCGGCACGGTCGGCGACGTGCCGATGGTCGCCTATCGGCTGGGGGACCGGCTCTTGTTCGCGCTGACCTCGCAAGACCTCTCGCCGGAGGACCACCTTACGCTTGAAGCTGCCGCAACGCGCACCGCGGCGGGTCTGCGCCAGGCCATTGCCGCACGGCGCGCGCACCTGCACTGGCCAAACCTGCTGCGCGGTGCCGCGCTGAGCCTGCTCGGCCTGGCCGTGCTGGCCGCGCTGACATGGGGTGTGGCGCGAGCCGGCGTGGCCCTGCGCGCCCGCCTGCAGGTGGCACTGGAGCGGCACCTGGCGCAGCGCGTCGGCGGCCAGTTCGACTGGACCGGCGCGCTCTACCAGCTGGTTGCCCGCATCGTGCAGATCCTGGCGATCGGGCTGGTGCTGGTGCTGGCCTTTGCCTGGCTGGAGTTTGCGCTCGAGCAGTTTCCGCTGACCCAGCCCATGGGCGACCGCATGGGCGCGTTTATCGTCGGCTTGCTGTCGCAGATCGCGCTGTCGATGGTGTCGTCGGTGCCGGGCCTGGTCACGGTGGCGGTGATCCTGCTGATTACCCGCGCGGTGCAGCGGCTGGTGTCGAATATGTTCAAGGCGGTGCAGAAAGGCCAGATCACGGTGCCCGGCATGCATCCGGAAACCGCGGGCGCCACGCGGCGGCTGGCGGCGGTGGTGATCTGGGCGCTGGGCTTCACCTTTGCCTACCCTTATATCCCGGGCTCGGAGAGTGATGTCTTCAAGGGGCTGTCGGTGCTGCTCGGCTTCATGGTCACGCTGGGATCGGCCAATGTGGTCAACCAGCTGATGAGCGGCATGGTGGTGGTGTATTCGCGTGCGCTGCGGCGCGGCGACATGGTCTGCATCGGCGATACGGTGGGCACCGTTGCCTCGCTGGACGCGCTCTCGGTGAAGGTGATCAACCTGCGCAATGAAGAGGTCACGCTGCCCAACGCGGTGGTGGTCGGCAGTGCCATCCATAACTACACCCGCCACGGCAGCGTGCGTGATCCCCGCGCGCAGGAAGGCTGGCACGCTGCGCTGATCTCGACCTCGGTCACGATCGGCTACGACACGCCCTGGCGGCAGGTCCATGCGATGCTGCTGGCAGCCGCCGGCGAATCGGCGCATATTGTGCCGTCGCCCACGCCATTCGTGCTGCAGCGGGGGCTGTCCGACTTCTATGTCGAGTACGAACTGTTCTGCGCGCTGGACCATCCGCGCAATCGCTTCTACGCGCTGTCGGCGCTGCACGCGGCGATCCAGGACCAGTTCAACACCCACGGCGTGCAGATCATGTCGCCGCATTTCATGGCGCAGCCGGACAAGACCGTCTACGTGCCCGGGACCAGGTGGTACGAGGAACCAGGGTCGCCGCAGGTCGATCCGGCAGCGCGGCCGCATCGCGCGCCGTCGCGCGCGGCATGAACGCCGGCTGCGCGAGCGATCAGCGCCGCTTAGTCAGCCACCTGGCGCGACTTCCATTGTCCGTTGGACTGCTTGCAGAACCACCCGCTCCAATGCTCTTCAGCGCTGCCGCGCTTGAGATCGGACTTCAGGCGCCGGCAGGGCTGGCCCTTGTCGGTCTTGCTTTCGATCGGCGTGATGGTGCCGTCGATCTGCTGGCGCCGCCCCGCCGCGGGGAACGTCCATTCAACAGTCTTGCCGTCGGCCGTATCGTTCAGTGCCGTGCGCACTGACTTGGCCAGCGACGCGCCTTCCTTGTCGTTGAGCGTGCCGATGATGGTGCCGCTCAGGTAATTGTCGAAGTACGCCTGCGCCGGTGCCGCCGCGGCAAACAGCAGGGCGGCACCAAGCGCGCCAGTGACGGCGGCGCGCAGGGCAGGGCGGACAGGGCTGGCGGTAGGGTCGGATGGCCGAGGCAGCATGACGATTCCTTGTGGCTTCGTGGTGGCATTTGGGTGGCATTGTAAGCGCAATGCAGCGCCGCAGCAGCGCGCGGTGCGGTTGACACGTGCCAGCCGCTGACCTAGCGTTGATTGTTGCCCCCGCGCTTCGCGTTGGCCGGCAGCGGAGCCTGCTGTGCGCTTTGCACGGCAAGCGCCTTTCCCCCCGCGAGAGGAGATCCCATGAAGCTGCGCTATCTGACCATCGGCCTGGCACTTGCCTGCGCATTCGGCACGCTGCACGCCCAGACCACAAGCAAGGCCGACAAGTTCAATCCCTACACCGACGGCGCCAAGCAAGACCAGTTCAGTCCCTACTCCGATGGTGCCAAGCAGGACAAATTCAGCCCGTACTCGGATGGCGCAAAAAGCGACAACGTGACCTCGTTGAACCCGGGTGCCCGCCCTGACCAGATGGAGCCGATCCAGGGCGGCGCGCAGAAGTCCTTCGACTCATACAGCCAGGGTGGCATGAAGAGCGGGAAGTTCGATCCGTATTCCGAAGGCGCCAAGAGCGGCAAGTTCGATCCGTACAGCGAAGGGGCTAAAAAGTAACACTGTATTAAAGGGGCCGGCTGCCGGCCGGCCCCGATCTCAACCAGATTCCCACAGCCGGCAGGCGTTGGCCTCGCCGGGGCTTGCGGCCGTGTGACCCCGGCGCCCGCAAAGCCTTGTCCGGAGCGGCTTTCGGGCAACCTGGCCAACATTTTGTTTCAAACCTTGCGTGATCGAAACGTGACTTCCGCGTCTCGAATTGTTATGGTTTATTGCGCATCGCAACAAACCGGACACAGTGCCCCGCGGGCCGTCTGCCTCGTGTCCGGGTCTCGCCACTCGGCGCCGGGCCCGTCTCTTGCTGTGTCGTCCTTCGTTCCGACCGCCGATGCCGGTCACCCCGATTCAACCGCTCACCCTGGCATACATGTCACAGATCGCCACGCCACGCCTGTCCGTTACCCATACCTTGCCCGCCGCCGGGCCGGTGGCCCGCCGCGCGGCACGGGCGGGTGTGCGGATCGCAGCCTGGCTTGGTGGCAGTACGCTGGCGCTGTGTGCCATGGCCGCCCATGCGTTCGATTTCGACACCGTGGCTGCGCGCGCGCGCCAGCTGGCGGCCTCGCCCTACAAGGCGCCGCCGCAGAACCTGCCGCGCGAGCTGCGCGAGCTGTCATACGAGCGCTACCGCGAGATCGAATACAAGCCCGAGCGCTTTGCCTGGCGCGGCACGCGCTCGCCGTTCGAGCTGTCGTTCTTCCACGAGGGCATGGTGTTTGACCAGCCCGTGCGTATCCATGAAGTGGTGGGCGACAGCGTGCGTGAATTCCGCTTCGACCCGTCCGCGTTCAATTACGGCCCGCACAAGGTCGATGCCGGCAAGCTCAAGGGCCTGGGCTATGCAGGCTTCCGCATCCTGTACCCGCTGAATCAGGGCAAGCGCAAGGATGAGCTGGCGTCGTTCCTGGGCGCGAGCTATTTCCGCGCGCTGGGCAAGGACCAGTGGT
This sequence comes from Cupriavidus necator N-1, assembly GCF_000219215.1. Classification (NCBI taxonomy): domain Bacteria; kingdom Pseudomonadati; phylum Pseudomonadota; class Betaproteobacteria; order Burkholderiales; family Burkholderiaceae; genus Cupriavidus; species Cupriavidus necator. Next base: position 1,274,835 of record NC_015723.1, read on the forward strand.
ACGGGTTGTCGGCACGCGGCCTGGCGGTCGACACCGCGCTCAATTCGGGCGAGGAGTTCCCGCGCTTTGTCGAATACTGGATCGAGCGTCCCGGCCCCAATGCCAAGGAGATCACGATCTACGCGCTGATGGATTCGCGCCGCATGAGCGGCGCGTACCGTTTCACCATCAAGCCCGGCGCCGAGACCGCGATGGAGGTCAAGTCTCGCCTCTACCTGCGCGAGAACGTGACCAAGCTGGGCCTGGCGCCGCTGACCAGCATGTTCCTGTTCGGTGAGAACCAGCCGTCGGCCGCGCAGGATTTCCGCCCCGAGGTGCATGACTCTGACGGCCTGTCGATCCACCTGGGCACCGGCGAATGGGTCTGGCGCCCGCTGGTCAATCCCAAGCGCTTGCTGGTCACCTCGTTTGCGGCGACCAATCCGCAGGGCTTCGGGCTGATGCAGCGCGACCGCACCTTCAACAGCTACCAGGAGATCGGCTCATGGTATGAGCGCCGGCCCAGTGGCTGGGTGCAGCCGCGCGGCAACTGGGGCTCGGGCCGGGTAGAGCTGGTGCTGATCCCGACGCCGGACGAGACCAATGACAACATCGTCGCGTACTGGGTGCCGGACAGCCCGCCCAAGCCGAAGCAACCCTTCGACTATGAGTACCGGCTGCTGTGGCAGAAGGACGGCGAACAACAGCCGCCGCTGTCGTGGGTGACCCAGACCCGCCTGGGGCAGGGCCAGACCCGCAACAAGGAAGACACGAGCTTTTCGCTGGTGGTGGACTTCGAAGGCCCGGCCTTCGGCAAGCTGCCGGCGAACGTGCGCATCGACCCGGTGGTTTCGGCCGATGCCAACGGTGAGCTGCTGAAAACGTCGGTGCAGCGCAATGAGGCGACCGGCGGCTGGCGCATGACCATGGTGATGCGCCGCAAGGACGAAACCAAGCCGGTTGAGTTGCGCGGCTATCTTCGCAACGGCAATACAACCCTATCCGAGACATGGAGCTACATCTTACCCCCAGGCTAAAGCAGCGACCGGCCAAGGCGGCGGCATGCGAGCGCTATGTCGACCGCCTGCCGGTATCGCCTGAAGTGCGCAGCGAACTGCTGGCGGACGGCGCGCCCGCGACGCCGGTCGCACCGGTCACGCCCGTGGCATCCGTTGCCCCCGTGATCGCCGTTACCGCCGACGGCCGCGATGCGCAGGACGCGATCACGCGCCTGCAGTCGCGCCTGGCGGCCAAGGACACGCCGCCCGCGCAAGGCGGCAGTGCCTACGCCTCCGTCGGCCGGCGTTTCACGATGGCATACGGCAATCCCCAGGTGGATGGCGCACCGCTGCTGCAGCGGCGCGAAGACGGCACCGTGAAGGTCGACACCGGCCCCGAGCCCGAGCGCAGCTCGATGGTGCCGCGCCAGTGGCCGCCGCATATCGTCACCGGCTGGCTGCGCAATACCTGGCGCCACATGCTGGGCCGCCCACCCGTGCCCGAGACCTGGGACACGCTGCACGACGGTCCCGATGCCGAAGGCAAATGGCATCCGGCTGGCTCGCACCGCCGCTGGTTCCTGCTGGGCCTGGTCGTGATCCAGACCGTGCTGGCTACGTACTTCATGAGCAATGTGCTGCCGTACCATGGCGCCGATCCGCTCGAGATCGCCATCCTGGTGCTGTTCGCCGTCCTGTTCTCATGGGTGTCGGCCGGCTTCTGGACAGCGATGATGGGCTTCCTGGTGCTGGCCAAGGGCGGCGACCGCCACCTGATCTCGCGCTCGGCCGCGCCCGACGGGCCGATCGCGCCCGAGGCGCGCACCGCGATCATCATGCCGATCTGCAATGAGGACGTGACGCGCGTGTTCGCCGGGCTGCGCGCCACCTATGAATCGCTGGCGCGCACCAGTCACCTGTCCAACTTCGATTTCATCGTGCTGTCGGACAGCGGCAATCCGGACCTGCGCACCGCCGAGCATGACGCGTGGATGGAGCTGTGCCGCGCCGTCGGCGGCTTCGGCCGCATCTTCTACCGCTGGCGCCGCCACCGCGTGAAGCGCAAGACCGGCAACGTGGCCGACTTCTGCCGCCGCTGGGGCAGCAAGTACCGCTACATGGTGGTGCTCGATGCCGACAGCGTGATGAGCGGCGACTGCCTGGCCACGCTGGTACGGCTGATGGAAGCCAACCCCGGCGCGGGCATCATCCAGTCCGCCCCCCTGGCAGTGGGCCGCGAGACCCTGTACGCGCGCGTGCAGCAGTTCGCCACGCGCGTGTACGGGCCGCTGTTCACGGCCGGCCTGCATTACTGGCAGCTGGGTGAATCGCACTACTGGGGCCATAACGCCATCATCCGCGTGCACCCGTTCATCGAGCACTGCGCGCTGGCGCCGCTGCCCGGCCGCGGCCCGCTGTCGGGTGAGATCCTGTCGCACGACTTTGTCGAAGCCGCGCTGATGCGCCGTGCCGGCTGGGGCGTGTGGATCGCCTACGACCTGGAAGGCTCGTACGAAGAACTGCCGCCCAACCTGCTGGACGAGGTCAAGCGCGACCGCCGCTGGTGCCAGGGCAACCTGATGAATTTCCGGCTGTGGCTCAAGCAGGGCTTCCACGTGGTGCACCGCGCGGTGTTCCTGACCGGCATCATGGCCTACCTGTCGGCGCCGCTGTGGCTGCTGTTCCTGCTGCTGTCCACGGCGATGCTGGCCAAGCATGCGCTGGTGCCGCCGGAGTATTTCACGCAGCAATACCAGCTATTCCCGACCTGGCCCGAATGGCATCCGGAGAAGGCGCTGGCCTTGTTCTCTGCCACGGCCACGCTGCTGTTCCTGCCCAAGCTGGCCAGCGTGGTGCTGCTGATGAAGCAGGCGCGGCGTTATGGCGGGGCGGTGCAGCTGATTGCCAGCATGCTGATCGAGGTGCTGCTGTCCGCGCTGCTGGCGCCCACGCGCATGCTGTTCCATACCAAGTTCGTGATCGCCGCATACAGCGGCTGGGGCATCTCGTGGAAGTCGCCCCCGCGCGAAGACACCGAGACCACCTGGGGCGAAGCGTTCCGCCGCCACGGCTGGCACACCGCGCTGGGCCTGGCTTGGGGTGGTCTGGTGTACTGGCTGAACCCGTCCTACGTGCTGTGGTTGTTGCCGATCGTGGGCTCGCTGGCGCTGTCGATCCCGTTGTCGGTGATGCTGTCGCGGGTGTCGTTCGGTCGTGCCTCGCGCAATGCGGGCCTCTTCATGATCCCTGAGGAGACGCAGGTACCGCGGGAAATCGTCGAGACGCAACAGCATGTCGAAGCCGCGGCCGAAACGCCTGACTTTGTCGACGCCGTGGTGGACCCGGTTACCAATGCGCTGATGTGCGCGACCGCCACGCCGCGCGTGGTGCAGCCGGAATCGGCCCGCAGGCGCCATGAGGCCCTGGTCGAGCATGCGCTCACGCATGGCCCGCGCGCGCTGACCCCCGCGCAGAAGCATGTGCTGCTGGGCAATCCGTTTGCACTGGCACGCCTGCATGAACTGGTATGGGGCTCGCCGCTGGCCGATGCCGGCTGGAAGGACACGCGCATCCTGGTGCGGCGCGCGGCCAACGTGCTGCCGCTGCGTCCGCGCGCTGCCTGAGCGGGACTGACGCAAAACGAGAACGGCCCGCATCTGCGGGCCGTCTTTCTTTTGTGCGGGCGGCGTGCCGTCACGCGTCAATTGCAATCGATTCTTGTTTGTGTTGGCTAGCGCAGCGCCGCCGTGCAGATGGGCGCGTTGATGTAGACATCGCCGATGCGGCGCTCGCCACGGTCCTTGCGCGTCATGTAGCTGAACATCAGGCTGATGCCAAGCTTGGTCAGGATCTCGACGTCGCGGTTGGCGCAGATATTGCGCTGCAGCGGCGCGGCGTAGTTGACCTCGAAGCTGGCCAGGTCCAGCATCGGCCCGCGGTAGTTGGTGAGCTCCAGCTGGAACAGCACATGCTTGCCGGGGATCGACTGGCAGCGGCGCAGCCGCGTTTCGCCGTCGATTTCGATCGGCAGGGCGTCGTTGAGCTGGCGGCAGGCGCGTGCCAGTACGTTGTCGGGCCGTGTGGTGTTGCGCAGCAATTCGGGCACGCCGGCGGCGCCGGTGTTCTGGCCAGTGGCAGCGCCCTTGAGCATGCGTGACAGCGGGTCGGCCTCATCGATCGCGGGGGCCGGCGCCGAGGCGGCGACATTGCGCGCCTGCACCGGCGCGGCGTTGCCGGGCTGGGGCAGCGGCAACAGCAGCGCAGCCGCGAGTGCGGCCGGGCCTAGCGAAGCGGGAAGCGGCGTGTGTCGTATTCTCATGCAGGCTAACGTTGCCGGGACCGATACTGTCGTCCGTCTCTGCGTGGCCGACGGTGTGGCTTGCGCCGACAGGCTGGCATTGTACCCTCCACCTTGCCGCAGGTGAAAGCCGCGCCACCCGGCAAGGGCATCTGCAGCGCCGATTCGCGCTGCCGTGATCGCAAATGACCTGACCTCACTATTCACCAATAGCGCCAACTTCGCCAGCACCATCGGACCCGACTTAGGCAGGGCAGTTTTTCTGAACGACTGTTTCAAAACCCTGCACGCCAGGACCGTACCGCCTTCGTTATGCTGTGCAACAATTGCGCCTTTTCACGGGTTGCAGGCTCGGGCCGCAAGCAGGCTGGCCGTGCGTGACAACGCCGTTCCCCCGGATACTTTCCATGCCCCGTTCCACCAGCGCGGCTTCTCCCGCGCGCTTTCCTGCCTGGCTGCTGATCTGCGGTTCGCTGATGGCGATCGCGCCGTTGTCGATCGACATGTACCTGCCGAGTTTTCCGTCGCTGGCTGGCGATCTCGGCGTGGACATCGGCCAGGTGCAGTTGACCCTCGGCACATTCCTGGTGGGGTTGGCGCTGGGGCAGGCCTTCTATGGGCCGTTCAGCGACCGCTTCGGGCGCAAGCCGCCGCTCTATGTCGGCCTGTGCCTCTACGTGGCCGCCGCGGTGGGCTGCGCGCTGGCACGCAGCGTGGAGTCGCTGATGCTGTGGCGCTTCCTGCAGGCGCTGGGCGGCTGCGCCGGCATGGTGATGGCACGCGCGGTAATCCGCGACCGGCTTGAGGCGCATGAGTCGGCGCGCGCTTTCTCGTCGCTGATGCTGGTGATGGGGGTTGCGCCGATCCTGGCACCGATCGTCGGTGGCGGCATTCTCTCGGTATCGGGCTGGCGCACGATCTTCTGGGTGCTGGCGGCGGCCGGGATGCTGATCCTGCTGCTGGTCCACCTGCGCATGGAAGAATCGCTGGACCGGCGCCATGCGGCGCCGCTGCGGCTCGGCACCGTGGCGAAAAGCTATGCCGAGCTGCTGCGGGATCGCGAATTCCTCGGCTACTCGCTGTCTGCCGGTTTCGGCTCGGCAGGCATGTTCGCGTATATCTCCGGGTCGCCGTTCGTGCTGATCCAGCTGCACGGCATCGCGCCGTCGCACTACGGTTTTGTGTTCGGCGCCAATGCGCTGGGCCTGATCACGATGTCGCAGCTCAACGCCAGGCTGGTGCGCGGCCGCTCGCTCGATCAGGTGCTCGGGGGCGCGCTGCTGGCGGCCTGCGCGGCGGGCCTGGCGCTCGCTTTTGCCGCGCTTGCAGGCGTGGCGGTGCTGCCGGTGCTGCTGGCGGGATTTTTCGTCTTTATCGGCGCGCTCGGTTGCGTATCGCCGAATGCGTCGGCACTGTCGCTCGCCCATCAGGGCCATCGCGCCGGCACTGCCTCGGCGCTGATGGGCACGCTGCAGTTTTCACTCGGCACGCTGGGCGGCGCGGCCGTCAGCCTGTGGCGCGACGGCACCGCGCTGCCGCTGGGCGTGGTGATGGCGGCCTGCGGTGCAGGCGCGGTGCTGATGCGCTACTACGGGCGCTCAGGCCCCCGTTGACACCGGCTGCGAGCCGTCGTCAGGCGGCCTGTTGCGCGGTGGCTTGCTGGGCGGCAGCCTGTTGCACCACCACCATCTGCGCCGGCATCGGTGCGGCATAGCCGGCCTGGCCGAAGCTCTCGCGGATGATGCGGTTGGTATCGAAATAGACTTGCCAGTAGTGGTCATTGTGGCAGTGCGGACGCACCGCCAGCACCGGGCCGACCAGCGTGAACTCCAGGATCTCGACGTCGATCGGGGGCTCGGCCAGCACGTTGGGGATCTCCGCGATGCGGGTCTTCAGCAGCGCTGCCGCATGGGCAGTGTCGGTGCTGCCGGCAAGCTGCGCTTTCAGTTCGACGCGCCGGTACGGGTTGGCCGTGAAGTTCTGGATGGTATCGCTGAAGATCTTGTTGTTACCGACCACGGTTTGCACATTGTCTGGCGTGTCGAGCGAGGTGGCGAACAGGCCGATCTCGCGCACCGTGCCGGTGACGCCGCCGATTGTCACGAAGTCTCCTACCTTGAACGGGCGCAGCACCACCAGGAACGCACCGGCAGCGAAGTTCGCCATCAACCCCGACCAAGCCATGCCGATGGCCACGCCAGCGGCGGCGATCAGTGCGGCAAAGGTCGTGGTCTGGATGCCGAAGTAGCCGAGGATGCCAATCACCAGCACCACGTTCAGCGTCACGGTGACGATCGAGCCGACATAGCGCAGCAGCGTGGGATCGACCTGCTGCTTGCCGAGCGCGTTCTGCACCATGCGCACGACAAAGTGGATCAGCCAGCGGCCGATGACCCAGAAGGCAAGGGCCGCCAGGATCTTGACCCCGAATTCCGTCGCGTAGGTGACAACCAGGGCCTTGAGGTTATCGAAGGTAGTGGCATCCATCGGCGTAGTCCTTTAATGTTGGTGTCCGGCCGGCCGCCGGCACAACATCCCCCGATTCAGCCGGCAGCGATGTGCTAGCCCTGCGCGCTGTTGCGGCGCAATACATGGGCACGGCAATTATTGAGACGCCGTACCGGAAGTGCAAGCAAATTATTGTTAAGACAAGCTGCCTTGCGCAGCTTGTCTATTTGAATCAGGACGGCCCGAACGCCATTACCAGTTGGTTTCCCGTTCCGGCGTTGCCGAAATCCGGTGCAAGGTCAGGTCCGCCCCATTGAATTCGCCTTCGGCATCCAGCCGGATGCCCACCAGCTTCTTCAGCGCACCGTATACCAGGGTGCCGCCGGCCAGCGCCACCACGATGCCGAGCACGGTGCCGATTACCTGCGCGCCCAGCGACACGCCGCCCAGCCCGCCCAGTGCCCTGGCCCCGAAGATGCCCGCGGCAATGCCGCCCCAGGCGCCGCACAGCCCGTGCAGCGGCCACACGCCGAGCACGTCATCGATATGCCATTTGTTCTGCGCCAGCGTGAACATATAGACAAAGAGCGCGCCGGCCACCGCGCCGGTGATCAGCGCACCGAGCGGGTGCATCAGGTCCGAGCCCGCGCACACCGCCACCAGCCCGGCCAGCGGGCCGTTGTAGGCAAAGCCCGGGTCGTTGCGTCCGGCCGCCCAGGCCGCCAGCGTGCCGCCGGCCATTGCCATCAGCGAGTTGATCGCCACCAGGCCGCTGACCTTGTCGACTGTCTGCGCGCTCATGACGTTGAAGCCGAACCAGCCCACCGCCAGCACCCAGGCGCCCAGCGCCAGGAACGGGATGTTTGAGGGCGGATGGGCGCTGATGCGGCCGTCCTTCTGGTAGCGCCCGCGCCGCGCGCCCAGCAGCAGCACCGCCGGCAGCGCGATCCAGCCGCCCAGCGCATGCACCACCACCGAGCCGGCAAAGTCATGGAACGGTGCGCCGGCCACGCGCGTGATCCAGTCCTGCACACCAAAGCGCTGGTTCCAGGCGATGCCTTCGAAGAACGGATAGACAAAACCCACCAGCACGAAGGTGGCGAGCAGCTGCGGATTGAAGCGTGAACGCTCGGCAATACCGCCCGAGATAATCGCCGGAATAGCCGCGGCAAATGTCGCCAGGAAAAAGAACTTGACCAGTTCGTAACCGTTTTTCTGCGCCAGCGTTTCGGCCCCGGACATGAACTGCACGCCGTAGGCAATGGTGTAGCCGATAAAGAAATAGGCGATCGTCGAAACCGCAAAATCCACCAGAATCTTTACCAGTGCGTTGACCTGGTTCTTCTTGCGCACCGTGCCCAGTTCCAGGAAGGCAAAGCCGGCGTGCATGGCCAGCACCATGATGGCGCCTAGCAGGATAAACAGGGCGTCGGTGCCGGTCTTCCAGTTGTCCATAGTGACCTCATGCTCAAAATGGGAGCGTGGGTATGCAAAAAGCATTCCAGCAATGGCCGCATCCTGGTGCCACGTGCACCTTGTCGGGTAAAACCGCACCGGAATGCCGCGCGCAGACCGGGGCGGCGCTGTTGGCAGCGTTGCCATTGGCATCGCCGTGGTGGTGCGGATGCGCCGAAATGGCGCGCGGCGGCGGCGCAGGCTGAACCGTTATGGTGCGACGCCCCATTTGTGGGAATTTGTCCTATGCTCTGGTTTGCCCCGGGCGCGAGCCGGCCTGGCGTTGCCGCGCGGCAGGACGGCCTGGCAAAGTCGGCTTCTGGCAAGCGGGAAAAGCGATGGAAATTGCCCGCTAACCGGCCTCAATCAAGGATTTGCGGGTTTTTTTGTCGCATTGGTGCCACTGGGGATTGCTCTACGCGCAACGGGCAGATTAGACTGCGCCGATCGATGGCTTTGCCGCGAGGCACGCACATCGGTGACGACGACCAACAAGGGAAATCAGCCATGAATAAAGGTGAACTGGTATCGGCCATCGCCGCGGAAGCAGAACTGAGCAATGCCGCCGCCGAGCGCGCGCTCAACGCAGCGCTGGACAGTATCAAGAAGGCAGTGGCAAAGGGCGATTCGGTGACGCTGGTGGGCTTTGGCAGCTTCAGCGCCGGCAAACGCGCCGCCCGCACCGGCCGCAATCCGCGCACCGGTGAAACCATCAAGATCCCGGCCGCCAAGACGGTCAAGTTCTCTGCCGGGCAGGGTTTCAAGGACGCGGTGAACAAGAAGAAGTAAGCAGTTTGCGTCCACAGCGTGAAAAGCGGCCTTGCAGGCCGCTTTTTTGTTGCCCGGCACGGCCACCCTTGCCGGCACCGGGCTGCCGCCGGCAACGGCGGGCACGATCCGGGTTAAACTGCCGGCGCCAGCGTTCCGGCGTGCATTCAGGCAATGCCGCCCTCGCAGGTTCGCCCCCGAAATCCCGCCCCGCAATCCGTACCCGCATCATGAACGACCAGTCCCACCAGCTTTCCATGACCGTGCTGATGACGCCGGACATGGCCAACTTCTCCGGCAACGTCCACGGCGGCACCATCCTCAAGTACCTGGACATGGTTGCCTATGCCTGCGCCAGCCGCTACGCCGGCCGCTACGTGGTGACGCTGTCGGTCGACCAGGTGGTGTTCCGCCAGCCGATCCACGTGGGCGAGCTGGTGACCTTCCTGGCCTCGGTCAACTTCACCGGCCGCAGCTCGATGGAAATCGGCATCAAGGTGGTGACCGAGAACATCCGCAGCAAGCTGGTGCGCCATACCAACAGCTGCTACTTCACCATGGTGGCCGTGGACGACAACGGCACACCGGCCGAGGTGCCGCCGCTGGAGCCGCGCGACGAGGTGGAGCGCCAGCGCTTTGCCGCCGCCCAGCAGCGCCGCGCGCTGCGCCAGGAAATGGAAAAGCGCCACGACGACATCAAGTCGTCGGTGACCTGAATACCGACCCCGCCATGAAGCGCAACTGCAATCGCATCCGCACGGTCCTGGCCGTCGCCTGTCTGGCGGCCGCCTCGGGCGCCTACGCCGAGGAGATCGGCAGCGTCAGCACCAATTTCCGCATGACCGGCTCCGACAAGGTCGTGATCGAAGCTTATGACGACCCCCAGGTGGACGGCGTGACCTGCTATGTGTCGCGCGCCCGCACGGGCGGTATCAAGGGCCAGCTGGGCATGGCCGAAGACCCGCCGGAGGCATCGATCGCCTGCCGGCAGGTGGGCACGATCGCCTTCAAGGGGCCGATCCGGCAACAGGACAACGTCTTCTCCGAACGCATGTCGATCCTGTTCAAGGTCCTGCACGTCGTGCGCGCGGTCGACCGCAAGCGCAACACGCTGGTGTACCTGACGTACTCCGACCGCATTGTCAGCGGCAGCCCGCAGAACAGCGTCACCGCCGTGCCGGTGCCGGCGGGCACGGTCATCCCGGTGAAGTAACCCGTGCAGTAGCCGGCCCCGGCAACCGGCGGATCAGGGGGCCAGCGCTGCGCTCTCCGCCTGGCAGTCGCGCGACGGGCGCGCGCCGCTGGCGCGTGCCGCCGCCACTTCGCGTCGGGCCTGGTCCAGGTCGGCGCGGAAGGTGGGATCGGCATGCAGCCGCGCCACCGTTGCCGCGGCCATCATGCGGCCCTCGTTGACATCGCTTTGCCAGTGCACGTTGCAGACCACGCGGCTCTGGCCGAACGCGCGCCCGCGCGCCAGGATGTCATTGGCGCGTTGCGGCTCGACCTCCGCCAGGATCAGCGCCCAGGCCCAGCCGATGGCGCTGTGGCCGGACGGGTACGAGCCATCCTTTTCCAGCTTGGCGGCGTCGGCCGGCGTGCACATCTGCGTCTTGTTGGCCACAAAGGGGCGGGTGCGCTTGTAGCGGTCCTTGACGCCGTAGGTGGACAGGCCGGCATCGACCAGGCTGCGCCGCAGCAGGATGTTCAGGTAGGGCGTGTCTTTCTCGCTGACCGGCACGCCCAGCACGCATGAGAACGTGCTGGCAGCCTGCGGGAACGTCAGCACGGCATCTTCGGTGGCCAGCTGCCAGCGCGACGAGCCGCGCAGCGTGCCGGCCTGGCGCGCGGCGTCTTCATCCAGCGCCAGGGCGGGGGAGCCCTGCGCCGGCGGCGCGGGCAGCAGCTTCAGGCTGTCCGGGCGCGCATCGGCCGCCAGGTACCCTGCTGCCACGCCGGGGCGCAGCTCTGGCACCGCGGACAGGTTGGTGCCGCCGGCGGCGCAGCCCGCCACCAGGGCGGCGAGTGCCACCGCGGTCATTGCCCGCACTGGGGTGGACAGGGAGCGGTCACGCTTTGCTTGTTCCGTCAATTGGTCGTCCTTGTTGTTTTTGTCGAGTCGGGGCTGTCCTGCCGCGATTCAGGCGGCTGCGTCGAACAGCTTGCGCAGGTTCGACTTCAGGATCTTGCCATTGGCATTGCGCGGCAGCATCTCCTGGTAAATCAGGATACGCACGGGCACCTTGAACGCCGCCAGCCGCGTGCGCACGAAATCCTGCAGCTCGGCCTCGCTCGCCTGCATGCCGGGCTTCAAGCTGACCACCGCGGCCGGCTCTTCGCCCAGCGTCTTGTGCGCGAGCCCGACCACCGCGGCATCCATCACCGCCGGATGCTCGTACAGGGTGCTTTCCACCTCGATGCAGTAGATGTTCTCGCCGCCGCGGATCAGCATGTCCTTCATCCGGTCGACGATATAGACGTAGCCTTCCTCATCCAGCCGTGCAATGTCGCCGGTGCGCAGCCAGCCGTCGGCAAAGGTCTGCGCCGTGGCCTCGGGCTTGTTCCAGTAGCCGCGCACGACATTGGCGCCGCGCGCCATCAGCTCGCCGGTTTCGCCGGGCGGTAACGCGCGGCCGTACCCGTCCACCACCTTCATCTCGCCGATCGGCAGTGCCGGGCCGCTGCTGTCCGGGCGCATCACGTATTCCTCGGCGCTGTGGCTGGTGAAGGTGGACGACGTTTCCGTCATGCCCCAGCCGATGCCGGGTGCGGCCAGCGGGAATACCTCGCCGATGCGCCGCACCAGTTCGGGCGATGCCGGCGCGCCGCCGTAGTTGACGTTCTCCAGCGAGGACAGGTCGAAGCGGTCGCGCTCCGGATGCTCCAGGATCTGCCATGCGATGGTGGGCACGCCGCCGGCCGCGGTGCAGCTCTCGCGCTCGATCAGTTCCATGCCGCGCAGCGCGTCCCAGCGGTGCATCAGCACCATCTTGCCGCCGGTGGCGATGGCGCCGTTGAGCACCGCCATGCAGCCGGTGACGTGGAAGAACGGCACCGCCAGCAGCATGGCCTTTTGCGGTGCGGCGGGGTCCGGCGCGGGAATCGGCTCGCCCCGGCGCAACAGGTTGCGGATCGGGCTGAAGCTGCCGGCGACCGCCACGTTGGTGGAGTTGCGGTGGGTGCCGAGCGCGCCTTTGGGCTTGCCGGTGGTGCCCGAGGTGTAGAAGATGGTGGCGTCGTCGTCCGGATCGATATCGACCTGTGGCGGCGGCTGGTCTGGCAGCGCGGCCCAGTCAGCCGGGGTGCCGATCACGCTCTCCAGCGGAGCCACACGCGGCTCGGAGGCGGTGCCGCCGACACGTGAGGCATAGACGCGTTCCAGCGCCGGGCAGCCTGTCAGGCGTTCCAGGATGCGGTCGAGCCGTTCGGCATCGACGATCGCCACGCGGCTGCCCGAATCGGCCAGGCCATACTCCAGCTCGGCCCCGGTCCACCAGGCATTGAGCGGTGTCACGATGGCACCCGCCAGCAGCGCGCCGTAGAACGCCACCGGCCATTCAGGCAGGTTGCGCATGGCTACGGCCACGCGGTCGCCCTTGCGCACGCCGTCGCGCGCCAGTGCATGGGCCAGGGCGATGGCCGCGCGCCGGAAGGCATCGTAGGAGACGCGCTCGTCCTCGTAGACCACGAAGGTGCGGTCGGCAAACGCGCGCGTATTCAGCAACAGCTCGCGCAGCGTGGGGGGGGCGTTCTTCCAGACTGTGGTGGGGATGCCGCGGATCACGCGCGTTTCGGTTTCGAACGGCGCGCCGGGCGCGGTAAGCCGGGCGTGGGCCTCGGCCAGCGACATGACCGGCCAGGTGCCGGCCAACTGCGGATTGCTCGACATGACTGCCTCCCGGAACTGCACTGCAGGTTGAGGGAAATGCAGGAAAGCGGCGGGCGCCGGCGTGAAGGCCGGCGCCCGCAATGCTGGGGCCAGACGCTCAGATGGTCACGCCGCCGTCCACGACCAGCGCCTGGCCGGTCATGAAGGTGCTGGCCGCCGACGCCAGGTAGACCGCCGCCCCGGCGATCTCGACGGGTTCGCCGATGCGGCGCAGCGGGGCGCCCTGGGTGGACTGCTTGTAGCGCTCGGGATCTTCCCACAGCGCGCGCGCAAAGTCGGTCTTGATCAGCCCCGGCGCGATGCAGTTCACGCGCACGTTGTGCGGCCCGAACTCGACGGCGAGGTTGCGCGCCAGTTGGAAGTCGGCGGCCTTGGAGATGTTGTACACGCCGATGGTGGGCGAGCCGCGCAGGCCGCCGATCGACGACACGATGATGATCGAGCCGTCCTTGCGGTCGATCATCTGCGGGGCAACCATCTGGATCAGCCAGTGGTTGGAGATGACATTGTTGTCCAGCACCTTGCGGAACTGGTCGTCCGACACGCCGCTCATGGGCCCGTAGTACGGGTTGGACGCGGCATTGCAGACCAGCACATCGATCTTGCCGAAGGCGCGGTTGGTCTCGTCGACCAGGCGCTGCAGGTCGTCCTTCGAAGAAATATTGGCAGGGACCGCGATCGCGGTGCCGGCGCCGTGGCGAGCGTTGATGGCATCCACCACTTCCTGGCAGGCCTCGATCTTGCGCGAAGAAATGACCACCTTGGCGCCCTGGACGGCCATCTGCTCGGCGATGGCGCGGCCAATCCCGCGCGAGGAGCCGGTGACGATGGCAACCTTGCCCGTCAGATCAAACAATGACATGGAGTCTCCTGTATGGCTGCGCCGGCGTCAGGGGCCGGCTTTGTCCTGGCGACGTGCCCGCAGGCAGCATCGCCAGGACATTATGGTGGCGCCGCTGGCACCAGTCCACAGGCCGGGGTGCCGCGCGCCGGCCATATCAGGATTCTTTCTGCGGGCAATGCGCGCCGTGCATGGCAGGCATGCTGCATAGCGCAATCATGGCGCCTCAGGTGCCGGAGGATGCCGTTGCGGGCGCCAGCAGCGCTGGCAGGGCGTCGGCCAGGCCACGCCGCAGGTCATCGTCCAGCAGCACGCCAAAGCGATCCGACAAGGCCTGCACCACGGCCTCGGGCGAGGCCAGCCGCGTTCGGCGCACGGTGCCGTCCGGTGCGCGCTCGGCCAGGTCGCCGTCGGCCAGCGTCACGCGGGTGCCGCCGTCGGTGCGCGCGGCCATCAGCCGCTGCAGGAACACGCTGTCAGGGTGCGTCGATACATACCAGTTGCGCGGCACGAAATCGATCCACGGCTGCGGCGTCAGGTCAAAGCGGTAGACCTTGATCCAGCCGGTGTCGCCGCGCGCCTCCAGATCGTAGCTGTGGAACGCGGTGGCGGTGGCCTCCGGCGGCGAAGGGGCCAGACGGTAAGGGAAGCTGTCATCGGCCGGCTCGGACAGCGGCATCGCCCGGTATGGCGTGGGGCCGCCGAAGCCGACATCGGCCAGGTAGCTACGATGCGCCACTTCCACGCGCAGCAGCATGTGCGAGGTCATGGTCGGCACATCGTCGGGAACGCCCCAGCGCACGCGCGCGGCCAGCGGCGTCACGGCGTAGCCGAGCGCGCCCAGCCCGGCCGCCAGCAGTGTATTGAGCTCAAAGCAGTAGCCGCCGCGCCGGCGCGTGACGAGCTTGTCGAAGACCGCATCCAGTTCGATCCGTACAGGCCGGCGCAACAGCGGATCGATGTTCTCGAACGGAATGCTGGCCAGGTGCGCGGCCAGTACGATATCCAGCGCTTCCAGCGTGGGCGAGGGCGGGGCGGCAATGCCGAGGCGTGCCAGCCAGGCGTCCAGTTGGGGGGCGTCCAGGGTCATCATGGTGTGCGGGGCTCCGGTGCGATGCATTCAGTTGAGCGCTTCCAGCGCCGGCAGGTCAAGCAGTTCGATGCCGCCATACCCCAGCCGCAGCAGCCCGCGCGCTTCCAGTTCGCGCAACGCGTGGTTCACGGTCTGGCGCGACAGGCCCAGCATCTGCGCAAGCTGTTCCTGCGGGATGCGCACGCGCTGCGTGGCCTGGTCCTGCGGCAGGTTGCCGTAGCCATGGGCGATCGCGGCCAGGCGGCGGGCGATGCGCGCCGCCGGCGGCAGCAATTGCGCTTCCTCGACATAGTTGAAGGCCTGGCGCGTCTTGGCGGCCAGCAATTGCCCGAAGGCCTGCCACCATGCCGGCTGCTGCGCCAGGCGCCGCTCCAGGCTGGCGCGCGGCACGTGCCACAGCATCGTGGCGCTGACCGCGCGCGCGTCGTGGGTGCGCGGCAGGCCGTCGAACAGGCAGATTTCGCCGAACCAGGTGCCGGGCTCCAGCAGTCCGAGCAACGCCGCCTTGCCCGATTCGCCGCTGGCGTGGATCTGCATGGTGCCGCTGGCGACACAATACAGGCCGTCGAAGCGGTCGCCGCGGGCAAAGAGCGTCTCGCCGGCCACCAGCCGGCGCAGGCTGCCGTCATCGAGCAGTGCCTGGCGCAGCGCCGGCGGCAACTGGCTGAACCACGCGCCGGCACGTACGGCAGCAAGGGAATCGTCGCGCGGCGGCACCGTGCCGGGCAGCGTGCCGGCGAGTTGCGATCGGGGGCGTTGCGGCGGGCTCGCCAGTCCCATGCCGGTCTCCTTTCATATGGGGCTGTGCCGGGTGTTAGCAGGGACACACAAGGGCACGCGCGACTGTGCCGACTGTCAAAAACCTGACAGACCGCACGGTGCGCGCCCACTACTATAAATCCACATCGCGCCCGCCGCGCAGCAGCAGGCGGCACGCGCACGCCTGCGCACAAGGAGACGCCCCCGTGAAAACCCTGATCGAACACCTGGCCAACTACGCTGCCTACCATCGCGACCCGCGCAACGTCTTTACGCACTTCATCGGCATCCCGATGATCGTGCTGGCAGTGACGACGCTGCTGGCACGCCCGGCGCTGCCGCTGGGCGACGGCTCTGCCTACCTGACGCCGGCGATGCTGCTGTACATCCTGTCGTGCCTGTTCTACCTGCGCCTGTCGCTGGTGTTCGGGGTGGCGATGGCGGCCATCCTGGCGTTCTTCCTCTATGCCGGCGCACATATTGCAGCGATGCCCACCGCCTGGTGGCTTGCCATCGGCGTTGGCTTGTTCGTGGCGGGATGGGTGATCCAGTTCATCGGCCACTATTACGAGGGGCGCAAGCCGGCGTTCGTCGACGACCTGGTCGGCCTGCTGATCGGTCCGCTGTTCCTGGTGGCGGAAACCGCCTTTGCGCTGGGGCTGGCACGCGACACGCGCGAGGCCATGGCCGCCCGCGCGCACTGATCAAGGCAACCCCGCCGGCAGCCGCAGCCGCGCCGCCAGCCCGCCCAGCGGGCTCGATGCCAGCGCCAGGCTGCCGTCGTACATCGCGGCGATTTCCGTCACGATCGCCAGGCCCAGGCCGCTGCCAGCAGCGGCCTCATCGAGCCGGCCATAGCGAGCGGTGGCCAGTGCCTGCGCCTCCGGCTGCATGCCCGGGCCGTCGTCTTCGACCAGTATGTCGAGCTCGCCATCCGCTTCCTGCAGCGTGACGCGCACGCGCGTGCGCGCCCACTGGCAGGCATTGTCGAGCAGGTTGCCGAGTATTTCGATCAGGTCTTGCCGGTCCCCGGCAAAGTGCCCGGCGCCTTCAACCGTCAGCGCCAGCGCGCGCTCAGCGTGCAGCCGCGCCAGTGCACGCGTCAGCTCGCGTACCGGCGGGCCGGCATCGATGCGCTCGCCGCGCGCCGCCGCGGCGCCCGCGGCGCGGGCGCGCGCCAGGTGGCGGTCGACCTGCCGGCGCATCGCTTCGACCTGCGCCGCCACGGCTTGCGCCGGTGCCCCCGGCAGCGCCTCGGCCTCGTTGGCGAGCACTGCCAGCGGCGTCTTGACCGCGTGCGCCAGGTCAGCCGCCTGCCGGCGCGAGCGTTCCAGCGCCTGGGCATTGCGTGCCAGCAGGGCATTGATCTCGGCCACCAGGGGTTCGACTTCGGTGGGCCAGTCGCCGCCCAGGCGTGCCTCGCGCCGCGCCTGCATCGTGCCCAGCGCGCGCCGCAGCCGCGCCAGCGGCGCCAGGCCGAACTTCACCTGCGCCGCGACCGCCAGCATCAGCCCCAGCCCCAGCGCCGTCAGCGACCACGCCAGCGTCCGGTTGAAGCTGCGGCGCTCGGCGCGCAGCTCGGTCCGGTCCAGCGCCACCGAGATCTCCACCGGGGTATCCGCGGACGGCAGCACCAGTTGCCGGGACACCACCAGCAACGACTGGTTGCCGGGGCCCGGGCGCACATCGGCCTGGGCGCCGGCAAGGCGGCGCTCCACCGTCACCGGCATTTCCGTATCCCACAGCGAGCGCGAGCGCAGCAGCGCGCCCGGCGCGCGCGCCTGCCAGTAGGTGCCGGAGTAGGGCAGCTCGTAGCGGGGATCGGCAGGGGTACGGGTAAGGACCAGCTTGCCGTCGGCGCTCCAGTCCAGCGCCGCGGCCAGGCCCGCCAACTGGTGGTCGAGCTGGCGCACATAGGTGTTGTTGACGTGGCGCTCGAACAGTGTCGACAGCAGCCAGCCGCTGACGCCCAGCGCCGCTGCCAGCCAGATCGCCGCCACTGCCAGCAGGCGCAGCGCAAGGGACCGGCGCAGGCGGGCGGGCATCTAGGGCTGCAGCTGCAACGGCGGCCGCAGCCGGTAGCCCTGGCCGCGCACGGTCTCGATGACGTCCACGCCAAGCTTGCGGCGCAGCCGCCCGACAAAGACCTCGATGGTGTTGCTGTCGCGGTCGAAGTCCTGGGCATAGATATGCTCGGTCAGCGCGGTCTTGCTGATGATGGCGCCGGGATGGTGCATCAGGTAGTCCAACACGCGGAATTCATGCGAGGTCAGCGCCACCGGCGTGCCGTCGACGGTGACCGTGCCTGCGCGCGGATTCATCCGCACCGGGCCGCATTGCAGCTCTGGCGCCGGCATGCCGTGCGCGCGCCGGATCAGCGCGCGGATGCGCGCGAGCAGCTCCTCCATGCGGAATGGCTTGGCCAGGTAGTCGTCGGCGCCGGCGTCGATGCCTTCGACCTTCTCGGTCCAGCTGTCGCGCGCGGTCAGGATCAGCACCGGCACGCTGACCTGCGCGGCGCGCCAGCGGCGCAGCACCGAAAGGCCGTCCAGCCGCGGCAGGCCCAGGTCCAGGATGACGGCGTCGTAGGGCTCCTGCTCGCCCAGGTGGCAGGCGTCCAGGCCGTCCGCGGCCACGTCGACGGCATAGCCGGCGTCGGCCAGGCTGGTACGGACCTGGGCGGCGAGGGCGGCTTCGTCTTCGACCAGCAAGATGCGCATCGGGATCTCCTGTCGGTCAGGGTTTGCGGCGGGCGTCTTCCAGCCCACGCCCCTTGGCTTTGAGCAGGGCGGCCGTGCGTGCATCGTACTCGAGCTTGGCCACCGAACCGCCGGGCAACAGCAGCTTGACCTCGTACTGCCAGATGCCGTCATCGCGGTCCAGCTCCACGCCGATCACGTCGCCCGCGTACTGGCGCGATACTGTTTCCAGGATGCGCGACAGCGGCAGGATTTCGCCCGACTGCACGGCCGCGCGGGCGCGGTCGGCGTCCTTGTCGGCGTGCGCGGCCGGCATCGCCGCCAGCGCCAGCAGCGCCGCAGCGACCAGCATGCGCGGGCGCAGGAGGGCCGGGAAATTGAACTTCATGGGCCGGAGTTTGCATCAAATTGCCTGAATGCGGGCTGAACGTAACCCTCAGGCGGCGTTCAGTCGCCGGCACGGACAATGGCCGCCATCACAGCCATCCTGCCAGAGAGCCCGCCCATGCCGCCCGTATCGACACCCAACCGCCACTTGTCTTCGCCGCGCGCAAGGTGCCTGCGCTGGCTCGCACTGGCGGCCGGCGTGCCGGTTTCACTGCTGTGCGTGGCGAGCCTGTTCGGCATGCAGGCCGGCCTGCTTGCGTCCTGGCAGGCATGGTGGCATGCCGATGCAAGCCTGGCGATGATTGCGCTCGGCACTCTCTTCGCGGGTTCGGTGCTGGCGCTTTGCACGGGTGACCAGGCTGCAAACGGTAGCGCCGCGGCACGCGCATCGCTGCGCGCGCAGGCACCTGAAGCGGCTGACGCGAACGCCAAAACGGGGGTACGTAGGCCGTATTCGCGTTTCCACTGAGGCAAAGCCGCGACAAAACCCGGGGTTTTCACGGGGTTTTACGTTTCGCATGCACGAAAACCCCTTGACTTACGGTACTTTCCGCTATGATTCAGTGGGCGTCGAGAAGACGATTGCGCAACGCTGAGAAGCAATGCGAAACACCTGCCGACACCCATTTGTTCAACTTACGAATATCGATATGGCGACCAAAGCGAAACCGACCGCGAAGACTGCAACCAAGCCCGCTGCCAAGAAGGCTGCGGCAACCAAGGCACCCGTGAAGGCTGCCGCCAAGAAGGCCACGCCGGCCAAGAAGGCTGCTCCGGCCGCTGCGCCCGTTGCGCGCCCGCTGAAGGACACCTTCAACAAGTCGAGCCTGGTCGCTCACCTGGTAGCTCAGACCCAACTGGAAGCCAAGGCCGTGAAGACGGTGCTGGCCCACCTGGAAACCACCATCATCGGCGCGCTGAACAAGAAGGGCGCTGGCGAGTTCACGCTGCCCGGCCTGCTGAAGGTCACGGCGCAGCAAGTGCCGGCCAAGAAGAAGCGCTTCGGCAAGGACCCGTTCACCGGTGAAGAGCGTTGGTTCCCGGCCAAGCCGGCCAGCGTCAAGGTCAAGGTCCGTCCGCTGAAGAAGCTGAAGGACGCCGCAGCCTGATCTGCGCCACATTGTCCTGACAAAAAAGGAGCCGCTTGCCGGCTCCTTTTTTTATGCGTGAGCGCAATACGTGCCGCGCGTTCCTGCATTTTCAGCCGCCGGCGACAGACCGGCGCGGGAGGAGACACGATGCCAAGTCTGCAATGCCAGCTGTGGCGGCTTGCCTTGCGCCTGGTCCGGCGCAAGCGGCGGTTTGCCAGCGCCCAGGCGCTCCATGATGAAATCCGGCGGCGCCGTATCGCCGGGCGCGCCTATCCGTCCCGCCGCCTGCTCGCGCGGCACGCGGTCAGCGAGGAGCGGATCGCCGGGATGGCGGTCTACACCGTGCAGCCCAGGAGCGGGCCTGCGCACGGTAAGGCCCGTCATATCCTTTACCTGCACGGCGGCGGCTATGTTTTCGACATCGTCAGCCAGCACTGGGATTTCGTCGGCAAGCTGGTGGACGCGCTTGGCTGCGCGGTGACGGTGCCGGTCTATCCGCTGGCGCCGGAACATACTCACCGCGACGTGTTCGCGGCCATGGTGCCGCTGTGGCAGGCGCTGCAGCAGCGCTATCCGGGCGCAGACCTGACCGTCATGGGCGATTCCGCTGGCGGTGGCATGGCGCTGGCGCTGGCACAGGTGCTGCGCGACAGCGGCCAACCGCTGCCGCGGCGCCTGGTATTGATGTCGCCGTTCCTGGATGCCACCGGCAACAATCCCGGCATCGATGCCCTGGAGCCGTTCGACCCGATGCTGTCACGCCCCGGGGGCATTGAATGCGGGCGCGTCTATGCCGGCGCGGATCCGGTGACCTTGCCGCAGGTCAGTCCCATGCACGGCGTGTTGCGCGGGTTGCCGCCCACCACATTGTTCATCGGCACCCATGACATCCTGCTGCCCGACTGCAGGAAGTTCCGCCAGATGGCCGACGAGCAAGGCCTGCCGCTTCGGTATCACGAGGGCGAGGGGATGTTCCACGTCTGGATGCTGCTGCCGATGCCGGAAGCGGACGCGGCGTTTGCCGAGATTGTGCGGTCCGTGCTTGCCGACGACGCCCATGGCGCGGAGGGCAGGGACGGGCTGGCGCCGGTGCGCGCTGCCGTTGCCCCGCAGGAAGTGACCGACCCGGGTTGATGCGGCCGCCGGGTGATTCATGCCAGGCTGGCCGCAAGCGGATCCGACTGGAACAAGTTTAACCTGCGTCAAACTGGAAGCACGGGCGCCCCGCTAGAATCGGTCAGGTCATGGGTGCGGGGGCGCTCCCCATGACAGAGCTTCCGGAGCCTTCCTGAAGCTTCCGCCCGCGGCCGCAATGGCCGCGGGTTTTTTATTTGGCGGCCACCCTCCGGTCCGCTACCTCAGGCCACCACCTGCTTGGCATAGGTTGCCCGCGCCATCTCGCAGACCTCTACCGACACCTGCACGTCCTGGCCGGTGCCGGAGCCAGCCCGCACCGCTTCGGCGATCACGTCGCAGACGGCCTGCGCCAGTGCCTGGCGCACGGCGGTGTCGCGGCCGTCCAGGATCGACAGGCGCGCGTGGACAAAGGCCCGCTCGACCGCGTCCACGCCCTGGCGGTAAGTCGACAGCGTGATGCAGCGCGACTTGATATCCGCCTCCTGGAACTGTCCGGAAGCCAGCAGGGCGGCATTGGCTTCATCCAGCAACTCTTCCTGCGAGCAGTTCAGGCGGGTGTTTTCGGTGAGTTCGATGACGAGGTGAGGCATGGCGGCGTCCTGACTGTGCGTTCCGGTGAAACCGAGCATGATACGGGATCGCAGGGCGTACCAATGCAAACGGGGCGCCTTTGGGCGCCCCGTCGGGATGTGCTGCTGCTGCGGGATCAGGCGTGGACAGGCGTGCGCTTGCGTGCCGGTGCCCGCGCGCCGTCGAAGCGGGCCGGATTTTCCCGGGCGAGCTGCTGCAGCTGGGCCAGCTTGGCCTTCAGGCCGGCATCCAGTTTCGGTGCGGGCATCACCGTGGACGGGCAGGCCACGCCCAGGATGCCTAGCGCCTGCTGGAAGTTCTCCAGAGTCAGCCCGGCAGCCGGGTCAACGGTGACGAGGTGCTCGCGCAAGGCTTCGGGCATCGACTCCGGGGCGGCGCAGGAGATGATCACGTAGTGGACCGGCATGGCGCCCTGGGCGAAATAGGCTTCGATTTCCGCGCCATGGCCGCCTGCGGCCGGCGGGGTCATGGCTTCGACCTGCAGGTCCAGCTGCTGCAGGATTGCCGCGGGCGTGCCGCGGCGCCAGGCGTCGGACACCACCACGCGGGCGCCGGCCACGCCGAACAACCTGCGTACGAACCCCAGCGCGACAGGATCAAAGAACCGGACGTCGCGCAGCGTGCCCGAATCCGGAATGCCGCCGAGGCGGGTGCGGGAGCGGTCGGAATACAGGACGCCGGGTACGTCCAGCATGATGAGTCGTTCAGCCATGGTTTCCTGTGCGGGTGCCAGTTCAGTTGGTGTGAACCAAGATTACTCGCCAGGGGCAGGCTGACACGTAACCGGCGCGGGTTCAGTTGAAACAGATCTGTAACTTTGTCGGGGAAGACGTAAATGCCGGTTACGCCGCCATGACAAATGTTTCGCCCGGACACATCTGGCCGATACAAGGATGACACGCACTAGAAGCGGAAGCGGGCCACATCGTCGGCCAGTGCCGCTGCCTGCTGGTCCAGCCGGGCTGCCTGGCTGGCCAGGTCATCGACCAGCGCCGCGTTCTGCTGGGCGGTCTGGCGCAGCTGCGATACGGATTGCCCGGCGGCCTGCACGCTGCCGGCCTGCTCGTCGGCAATCGTGCGCAACGCCTCGGCCAGCGCATGGCTGTGCCCGACGGTAGCCGCGATGCGGTCCATCGCCACCACCACGCTGGCGCTCAGGCGCGTGCCTTGCTCGATCTCATGTGTAGCCGTGCCGACGATGCCACCGATCTCGCGCGCCGCATCGGCGCTACGCTGGGCCAGCGCGCGCACTTCTTGCGCGACCACCGCAAAGCCGCGGCCGGCGGGGCCGGCGCGGGCCGCTTCCACGGCGGCATTCAGGGCCAGGATATTGGTCTGGAAGGCGATGCCCTGGATCACGCCGACGATCTCGGCGATATGGCGCGAGTGGCCGTGCAGCGTATCCATCGCGCCGCGCATCTGCTGCACCACGGCAGCGCCGGCATCGGTGGCGGCACGTGCCTGGCTGGCCATCTGGCTCGATTCGGTGGCCTGGGCGTGCGCGTCGGCCACGCGCGCGGCCAGTGCCTGCATGCTGCCGGTGGTGGCATCGAGCGCGCTGGCCTGCTGCTGGGTGCGCGCCGACAGGGCCTGGTTGTCTTCGGCGATCTGCTGGCCGGCCGCGGTGATCTCCTGTGCGCTGGCCTGGATACGCGCCAGTACGCCGGCAAGCTGGTCGCGCATGCCGGCCACGTGGTGCAGCATGCTGCTGTGGTCCGACGGGCGCAGGGCGATGGTGGCGGTCAGGTCGCCGGCGGCTATGCGGCGCGCGATCTCGGCGGCGTCACGCGGCTCGCCGCCAAGCTCGGCACGCAGGCTGCGCGCCGCGATCCACGCCAGCGCGGCGGCCGCCAGCAGGCTGGCGCCGAGCAGGGCGGCCATCCATGCCTGCGCGCGCAGCTGGCTGGCCGCCACGCTGGCCACCGTGGCCGCGGCCTTTTGTTCCTGCTGCTGGCGCACGGCTTCCACCTGCCGGCTGAGGGATTGCAGCTGTTCGGTGACGAAGTGGCCGTCGACTGAGACCGCGCTGTCGAATTGCAGCGAGTCCAGTGGCTGCTTGCGCAGCAGCGCCACGTAGGCCTGCACCAGCTCGCCGGCGCGCTGGCGTTCGCGCAGCAGCGGCGCGGCCTGTGCCGCGGCGGCCTGGCGTACGCCGGCCAGCGCAGCATCGAGCTGCGACAGGCCGCGCGCGATGTCGGCGGCGGCATCGTCGCGCTCGGTGCTGCTGGTGGCCATGGTCAGCGCCAGCTGGGCACGGCCAAGGGTAGCCAGCGCCGACTGCGCACGCTCGGCCGAGATGGCGCCGTGCATGTCGTGCTGGTACAGGGTGTCGGTGCGCGCCTTGATCGAGACCAGGTTGGCGATGCCGGTCAACCCGACGGCGGCGCCGAACAGGTACACCAGGGCAAAGGCGGCGCACAGGCGCGCCACCAGCGGCAGGCGGCCCAGTCGTGCGGAAAGCCGCGCGAACAGCCGCGCGGGGGCAGCTGCCCGGCTGCGGCCGGGCAGGTGTGTCTTGATGACTTGCAACACGGAGAAGACTCCAAACGGGCACGCTGGCTCCAGAAGGATGCACGGCCCGGGCTTGACCCGAATTGCCGCGCGCGCTGTCCTCTGTCCGGGGCGGTCGCAGGCGGCGCACGGATGGTCGGTCATCAACGTGACGCCGGCGTGACATGGAATGAGGATCTTTGTCATCACGCTGTCATCTCCATGTCATGCAATGTCGCTCGCCCATCTTGCTCCACCCCCGGATTTCCTCCATGACAGGCCTGCCTGCCGCCACGCCTTCGCACGACCGCGCACCTGTCGCATCTTCTGGCACCCCCGTCGCGGCGGCACTGGCGCGTGCACGGCTGCCGCCGCTGCACGCGGTATTCCAGCCGATCGTGCAGGCCGACAATGCCGAAATTCTTGGCTACGAGGCGCTGATCCGGGGCCCGGCGGGCTCGCCCTGGGCGAAACCCGACGCGTTGTTCCGGCTGGCGCAGGGCGTTGCCGCGACCATGGCGCTGGAGATCCACGCGGCGCGCACCGCGCTGGCCGCCTGGCGCAGCCTGGACCTGCCCGGCAAGCTCTTCCTCAATTTCAGCCCCATGACATTGCGGCACCTGCTGGCCGAGCGCGGGCGGTTGATGGCGGCGCTGCTGGAAGCGGGCATTGCGCCATCGCGCCTGGTGATCGAAGTCACCGAACAGACCCCGATCGGCGATGCGGCCAGCTTTGCCCAGGCGATGGCGGTGCTGCGCGAGCTCGGCATGCAATACGCGCTGGATGATTTCGGCACCGGGCATGCCAACCTCGACCTGCTGGCGCACTTGTCGCCGCACTTCGTCAAGATCGACAAATCGCTGGTGCGGGGCATTGCTTCCTGTTCGCGCCGGCTGGAAATCCTGCGCGCGCTGCTGCGCATGATGAGCGCCTTTGGCGGGCGCGTGATCGCCGAAGGCATCGAAGACGAAGACGAGCTCGCCGTGATCCGCGACCTGGGCGTGACCGGCGCCCAGGGCTACTACGTGGGCCGGCCCGTGGCGCGGCCGGCCGCGCAGGCGCCGCTGCACGTGCACCAGGCGCTGGCGTCGCGCCATATCGCCGTGTTTCCGCAAATGGTGCGCTCAGGCTGGTCGGGCATCACCGCCGGGCGCCTGCTGCGGCCAGCGCCGACCGTGTCCCCTGCCACCAGCAACGATGCGGTGCTGCGCGTCTTCCAGGACCAGCCCGACCTGCAGGCCGTGGCCGTCGTCAATGACGAAGGCCGGCCGCTGGCGATCATCAGCCGCCAGGCCTTTGTCGACCGCTACGCGGCGCCGTTCCATCGCGAGCTGTATGGCAAGAAGGCCTGCATCGCCATGGCCAACCGCGAGCCGGCCTGCTTTGACCATCGCGCCAGCCTGGAGGAAATGGCGCAGATCCTGTCCGGCGAGAACACGCGTTCGCTTGCCGATGGTTTCGTGATCACCGAACAGGGCTGCTATATCGGCCTGGGCACCGGCGCCGACCTGATCCGGGCCATCACCGAAGTGCGCATGGAGGCGGCGCGCTACGCCAATCCGCTGACCTTTCTGCCCGGCAATATTCCGCTGAACCAGCATATCGAGCGACTGATCGAAGCCGCCAGCGAGTTCCGCGCCTGCTATGTCGACCTGAACCATTTCAAGCCTTTCAACGACAAGTATGGCTACTGGAAGGGCGATGAGATGCTCAAGGGCGCGGCCGCCATCCTGGCCGAGGCCTGTGATCCCGCACGCGATTTTCTCGGCCATGTGGGCGGCGACGATTTCCTGGTGCTGTACCAGAGCAGCGACTGGGCCGCGCGCCTGCAAGCGGCAATCCGGCGCTTCAACGACGCGGCGCGCGCCATGTATTCGCCCGCCGATCGCAGCGCCGGTGGCATGCATGGCGAAGACCGGCACGGGCGGCCGGTCTTCTTTGCGCCAGTGTCGATGGCGGTTGGCGTGGTGTGTGTGAGCGGCGAGGGCGTTGCGGGCCTGCAGCGGCTGGGCAGCCAGCATATCGGTGCCGCGGCGGCGGCGGCCAAGCGCGAGGCCAAGCGCTCGGCAACCGGCATGGCCGTGCTGGACTTCCTGTCGCTGGCCGCGACGCTGTCGGTCTAGCGGTCCGGCTGCCTGCGTCTGGTGACCCGGCGGCCCGCTGCGGGCAGCCTGGGCGCGTCGCCCCCTTCCAGTACGTCGAGCCGGTAGCCGTGCGCGTAGACGACGGTGATGACGATGCCGTTGGCGATGCCGATGCGCAGGGTCTTGCGCAGGCGCGAGATCAGTCCGGCCAGTGCCCGTGACAGCGGCGCCAGTTCATGCCGCCACACCGCCTGCTGGATGCGGTCGCTGGACAGGACCCGGCCGACATTGGAGAACAACAGCATGGCCAGGTCGAATTCCTTCGGCGTCATTTCGATGCGCTCGTCGCGCAGCGTGGCAAAGCGGCCCACACTGTTGAGCTGATAGGGGCCGACGCGCACCACCAGGCCCTGGCGCAGGCGCTCTCCGGTCACCCGGCGGCGCGGCGCCGTGATGCGTGCCATCAGCACGCGCGCATTGAGCGGACGGCATACGTAGTCATCAGCGCCGGCTTCGAGTGCATCGACGAGGCCATCTTCACTGCTGTCGGCCGCAAGCATGATGATGGGCACATCGCGTGAGCGCGCACAGCGCACGGCACGGATAACGTCGACGGCTGGCAGGTCCGGCAACTCGTCATCGATCAGCAGCAGGTCGAACGGTACCTGGCTGACACCGTGGATCAGGTCGCGGCCCGATTCAAACACGTTGCAACGATAACCGGAACGTGCCAGCAGTTCCGGCACCGGCCGGAGTTGGGGCGACTTGCCCATGAGCCGCGCAATATTCATCGATGGCGAAATACGAGAGCGTGGCAGGGACGGCCGGACCGCGATGGAACGAAGGCAGGCGCGCACGCACGCAGCACTACCGCTCGCAGGCAGCAAGCGTACAAAAAGTGCGGTCAACAGGACAATCAGACCTTTCTGAAATTTCTGCTGTTTTTTTGATGGCGCTCGCGTTGTTAGCGTGACGGAGCGCGTGTCGACGGGGCCGATGGCGATATGGAAAGTTGTCCACAGTTCCTGTGGACAAGCCAGGGAACAGTGGCCAGACTACGGCTTGGCACCGTGATGCTGTCGGCGTGCCAAAAAAGAAGGCAGCCGCGTTGAAGTTATGGGCGCCGTGCTGTCAACATCCGGGCGGGGTGTGCCAAAATAGCGCGCATCCCGTTCTGGTCCGGGGACTCAAGCCCACCGATGCTGCAGAGCCCGAGTGTCATCGCCATCATCGTCCTGTGCTTTCACGTCGTCGGCGTGGTGGCCGCCCTGCATGCCGTCATGACGGTGCGCACCGCGCCCGGCGCGATCGCGTGGGCGGGGTCGCTGCTGATGATGCCGTACTTCACGCTGGTGCCTTACCTGGTCTTCGGGCGCAGCACCTTCGCCGGCTACGTCGATGCGCGGCGTTTCAATGACGACCACCTGCGCGAGCTGCGCCACGGCATGACCCCGCGCGAGCGCGAGGCGCGCAGCGCCTGCGTGGTCCATGCGCCGGCGCAGGTCTGCATGCGTGCGCTGCCCCGGCTGACCGGCATGCCGTGCCTGGCCAACAATGACGTGCGCTTGCTGGTCAATGGCGAGCAGACCTTCGAGGCGATCTTTGCCGCGATCGCGCGGGCCAGTCAGGTGCTGATCGTGCAGTTCTTCATCGTGCATGACGACGCGCTGGGCCAGCGCCTGCAGGCGCTGCTGTGTGAGCGTGCACGGGCCGGCGTCAAGGTGTACTTCCTGTTCGATCGCATCGGCTGCCACGCGCTGCCGCGCCGCTACGTGCGTACGCTGACCGAGGCCGGTGTCGATGCGCGGGCGTTCTCCACGCACCGCGGCTTTGTCAATCGGTTCCAGCTCAATTTTCGCAACCATCGCAAGCTGGTGATCGTCGATGGCAGCGAGGCTTTTGTTGGTGGCCACAACGTCGGCGTCGAATACCTGGGCGAACGCCCGCCGCTGGCGCCGTGGCGCGACACCCATATCGCGCTGCGCGGCAGCGCCGTGCTGGACCTGCAGATGGCCTTTGCCGAAGACTGGTTCTGGGCCGCGCGCGAGGTGCCGCACCTGCTGATGCCGCCGCCTGAGGTGGGCGGGCGCATGACCTGCCAGGTGGTGCCGTCAGGCCCTGCCGACGCGCAGGAGACCTGTTCGCTGTTCTTTGTCGAGGCCATCCAGTCGGCGCGCCACCGGCTGTGGATCACGTCGCCGTATTTCGTGCCGGACGAGGCGGTGTTTGCGGTGCTGCGGCTGGCCGTGCTGCGCGGCGTGGATGTGCGCATCCTGATTCCGGCGCGGCCCGATCACCTGGTAGTCTATGCCGCCTCCACCATCTATGCGTACCAGGCCGTGTCCGCCGGCATCAAGCTGTATCGCTACCAGCCGGGCTTCCTGCACCAGAAGGTCATCCTGGTCGACGACGAAGCCGCGGCTGTCGGCACGGCCAACCTGGACAACCGCTCGTTCCGGCTCAACTTCGAGCTGATGGTGATGACCGCCGACAAGGGCTTTGCCGCGAGCGTGGCCACCATGCTCGAAGCCGACTTCGCCCAGGCCCGGCGCATCAGCGTAGACGAGTTCCTTGACGCGCCGGCGCCGCTGCGCGTGGCGATGCACGTCGCCAAGCTGTTCGCGCCAATCCTCTGAAGCCCGCATTCCGGTCCGCTGATTCCTGCAATCCTCGTTGCGACAGACTTGTTTTCGCTTGATTGTGTACACTGTTCACTATAAGCGTATGCACATCATGAACCGTTATCCATATTCAAGAGGGTCCGCATGACCCGGGCTGTCCACGCGCCCCCGGCGCGCGCCACCTACCGCCACGGAGACCTGCGCCGCGCGCTGCTGGACGCCGGCATCGACCTGGCGCGCGAGGGTGGCCCCGACGCCATCGTGCTGCGCGAGGCCACGCGCCGTGCCGGTGTGGTGCCCAATGCCGCGTATCGGCACTTTGCCAGCCGGCAGGACTTGCTGCAGGCGGTGCGGGCCTCGGCCTTGTCGTCGCTTGCCATTGCCATGGAGGGTGAAATCGGCGGGCTGCGGCCGGGCCGCGGGGCCGCCGCGCATGCGCGTGCCTGCCTGCGTGCGGTCGGCACCGGCTACCTGCGCTTTGCGCTGGCCGAGACCGGACTGTTCCGCACCGCGTTTTCGGTGCCGAATGAAGTGGAAGACGATGCCGACCCGGCCAAGGCGGGCAACAGCGGCCTCAATCCGTTCCAGCTGCTGGGCGCGGCGCTCGACAAGCTGGTGGAAGCCGGCGTGCTGCCGCCCGAGCGCCGGCCGGGCGCGGAGTACCTGGCGTGGTCGGCCGTGCATGGCCTGGCCATCCTGCTGATCGACGGCCCGCTGCGCAGCCGCGCCAGGGAGCAGGCAGAGATCCTCGGGCAGCGCTTGCTCGACATGGTCGAGAAGGGCCTGTAGCGCCTGCAGCAGGATCGCGGCGAAAAAAATGCCACGATGGCGGGGACCAACGTGGCAGTGTAAGGAACCAGGAAGGTGGTCAACCTGGCTCAGTCGGGGCACCCGCGGGCCGGGTGCAAGAGGACTGTATTCTGTTGTTTCTCATCTGAATATCGGATATTTCCTAAATAGGGCGTTGAATTGTCCCGATATGCGCACGTCGATGCCCGCACGTCATCAGGACGCGGCTGCATTTCGAGGAATTGTGAGGCTTGCGGCGCGGTCTAACTTGCTGTCAGACAGCCGAATACCGGCGCCACGGTGAGGAGCAGATCATGCGATATGGATTGGGAGCGGCCCTCTGCGTGGCAGTGCTGGCTGGCTGCGTCGCCTATCCCTATGCAGGTGACCCTTACTACCCCGCTTATCCGGCCTATCCGGTGTCGTCTGCCTACTACTACGATGGCTACCCGGTTGCGCCGTACTACCCGTACTACGGTGCCTGGCCCGGCTACGGTGGCTTCTACGGCAGCTTTACCTATATCCATGGCGGCGGTTACGGCGGGCATCACTGGCATGGCGGTGGTGGCCACGGGAATGGCGGCTGGCATGGAGGCGGACGCGGTGGCGGCCACGGTGGCAGGGGCCGATGACCATGCG
The DNA here is from genome assembly GCF_000219215.1 of Cupriavidus necator N-1. NCBI lineage: Bacteria > Pseudomonadati > Pseudomonadota > Betaproteobacteria > Burkholderiales > Burkholderiaceae > Cupriavidus > Cupriavidus necator. The sequence goes on from NC_015723.1 coordinate 1,304,888, forward strand.
TCGCCGTGATGGCAAGGCGGCCCGCACGGGATTACCATCCGCTCATGGACGCCAACGGAGCCCCATCGCCATGACCAAGCCCACAACGCAGAAGCACCAGACGCCAGCCTCCAGTGAACAACAGCGCAAGGATGAACTGATCGAGCGCGAACTGGACGAGGCGCTGAAAGAGACGTTCCCGGCGAGCGACCCCGTGGCTGTCGATACCCATGCGCCGCGCAAACCCGGGCCGGAACCGAAACCGGCGAAGTAGGCGGGCAGGCTATACCGTGGGGCGCGCAACGCGCCCGCGCAATCCGCCGTGCTATGGCAACTGGCGCAGCTGCCCGATCACCGACATCAGCCGTCCGTGCGCCACGATGACGCCGGACTCGTCCTGCAGGGCTTCCTGGTAACGCTTGCGGAAGGCCGGGTCAGAACCGTCGCTGAACAGCCTTTCCGCGGCGCGTCCGACTGCTCGGCAGGTTTCGTCGTGGTGTTCCTTGGCCTCCAGCTCTTCGTCGATCTCGATGATCAGGCGCGACAGCGGGTCGAGCCAGCGGAAGTAGTTGTCTTCAGTCACCAGTTGCACAAACAGGCCAGCCGGAATCGGGCCGTTTAGGCGCTCATACTGGGTCCTGTCATAGCCGATGACTTCCTTGTGAACCTGCAGCAAGGCAGCCCGCAGGGCTTTCAGCCCCGAGCGCCGGGTTTCCTGGGTGGCGAGGAATTGTTCGTTGGGCATCCCCATCTTCTCCGCGTTTCTGCTTGTTCCGGTCCAGGCAGGTGGTGCGCAATGGCATCCCATGGGCCGCCGCTGCACATCGTGCCAGTGGCGATTGCCTGCCGGATTCTCCGGGCGCGGCCGGCCATGCCTGGCACTGTGCGGCGCGCTGCCAGTATAGGCACCCCCCGCAGCCCGAGCCAGCGCTGCCAGCTAGCGAAATACCCGTATTTGCGCCGGCTGCGCGGCATGATTGGCGCCAGTTGCAAGCCGCGATCAGTCGCCTTCGGCGGATTGCGGCGCTTGCGCCAGCAGGTCGGCCGCACGCGAGCGCCGCGCGTCCGCTGCGCGGAAATATCGCACTACCGTCGACACGCTCGCGTGGCCGGTCATGGCCATGGTCTCGGCCAGCGGCACCTGTTGCGCAGCAGCCTCCGTGACAAAGCCCGAGCGCAGTGAATGCGCCGAGTAGTCGCCCTCCAGTCCCGCCAGTGCGCAGCGCGTCTTGACGATGCGGCTGACTGCCGCATCGGACAAAGCTTCTGCCACATGCCCGCCGCGGCGGATGCGGCGAAACAGCGGCCCGCTGCTGATGCCGGCGGCCGCAAGCCATGCCTCCAGCGCCTGGCCGGCGGCACCGGTGACGGGCTTGGCGGTATCGGCGCGCTCGTTGCCTGACTGGTTGGTCTTGGACCAGCCCAGTGCATAGACGAAGTCACCGGGGCCAAGCCGGGTGAGGTGCTCAAGGGTCGCGCGCGCGACTTCAGAGCGGCGGCGCCCGCCACTGGCCCACGCAAACAGCAGCAGCGCGCGGTCGCGCAGGCCGCGCAGCGAGTCATCGCAGGTATCGAGCAGGCGCAGCAGCGGATCGCGGGTCAGCGCCGCCTTGCGCGCCTGCCGCTGCCCGCGGCGCGCATAGGCACGCCGGATGCCGGCCATCAGTTCGCGCACCGCAGCTTCGGCACAGGGGTTGGGCAGGGCCTGCAGACGGTGGGCCTTGGCCAGTACCGCCAGCCGGTGCGTCAGCGTGGACAGCGCGGGCGGGCCGGGTCGTGCCTTGTATCCGTCAGCGACCAGCGCCTGGTCGATGGCCGTAGGCATCTCGCAGACAGGGCCTTGCGGCGTCTGGCGCGTGGCGTGGTCGACGATGAACTGGATGACGACGGCAGGCGCGAGCGGGAGCCGCACAGGTTGCCGGTAGCGCAGGGCATACCAGGCAGACCAGTAGCGCAATGCGGACCGGTAGCTCGCCACCGTGTTTTGGGATTCGCCTTCGCGGCGCAGGGCATTGGCCGCTTGCTCGGCAAGAGGATCCAGTTCGGACGGACGAAGCGGCGCCGGTAGTTCGACATCGGATGCGATCGGTGGAAAGTACGCCTCGTGGGCTTCTCGGATTTTAATCATAATAAATACGATGTATGCTGTAATATATCATACGGAAATGACAAATAACAGCCGATAACTCTCCATTATCGAACCTTATTTGCTTCCTCACAGACTTTTGCCGGATCCCATCATGGAAACCCTCCGCAGCCGTGGCATTACCCGAGACGACGTCTGGCAGGCCGCCGACAGCCTGCTCAAGGCCGGCCAGCGGCCCACCATCGAACGCATCCGCCTGCACCTGGGGCGGGGTTCGCCCAATACGGTCAGCCCGCACCTGGATGCCTGGTTTGCGGCGCTGGGTGGACGTATCCAGGATCCACAGGGCTTTGCGCCCGCACCAGGATGCCCGGAGCCAGTCACGGAGGCAGCGCGCTATCTGTGGGAAGCGGCGCTGCAGGTGGCCAAGGCTTCGGCCGAGGCCGCGCTGGTGCAGCGTGAGGCGGCGCTGGCCGAGGCCCGGGCGGCACTGGAGCAGGAGCGCGAGGCGCTGGCGCAGGAACGCCATGTCATGCAGGCCCGACTGGAAGGGGCCGAGACGGCCATGGCGGAACTGACACGGGCCCGAGACGACGCCACGGAGCGCGCCGTGCGTGCTGAAACAGCGGCCGCCGCCTTGCAGCAACAGGCGGAGACCATGCGCGCAGAATCGGCCGCGGCGCTGTTGGCACACAACGCGATGCAGCAGGATTTCGCCGCGCAGCGGGCGGCGTGGGACCAAGAGCGGGAAACCGTGACCCAGCGCGCCGCCGCCAATGAGCGCCGCATGGCGCTGGAGCTGGATGCCGCGCGCGTGGCGGCCAGGGAAGCCCAGAAGCTGCTGGAAGCCGAGCGCAAGGCGGCCGTTGAGCGGCTGACGCGTGCCGCCGAGGCCGCGTCGCGCCAGGGCAGCGAGATGACACGCCTTGGCCAGACGCTCGCCGTGCTGGAAGAACGGGTGCGGCAGCGGGAAAGCCTGCTGGCCGAGTATCGCGACCAGGCGGATGCCGCAACCACGGCCGCCGCCGGCCCCGCCAGTCCGGCAGTCCGCCGCACACGGCCGGCCCGCGCTGCACTGGCCGCCGGCAAGGGCAGCCGGCGGTACACGCGGGGCTTATAGTGCGCCTGGCAGGGCAACCACCAACGGATGCATGGCGGGTTGCGCAGGCGGCTTTTGTCAATTGAGCTATACTGAATGCTCATTTGATGAGGTCTGCCATGCCGTTCACGCTCACTCCCGAAGGCCGCTATCCGCTGGCTCATGAACGCCCGTCACCGCCCGAGCTGAGCGTCAACAACTATGTCGCCGTCTATGAGGCCAGCCTGTCGACGCAAGGTGCCATGTCGGTCATCCGCGCGATTCGTGAAGGCGTGCCGGCTTCAGACCTGACCCGCCTGGCCGAATCCATGGGCACGACCAAGGAGCAGCTGATCAAGACACTGGATTTGCCGCGCGCCACTGTGGACCGCAAGGCACGGGCGCACCAGAACCTGTCGAGCGAGCAGAGCGAGCGTGTGCTGGGCATGGCGCGGCTGGTCGGGCAGGTCCAGGCGCTGGTGGAAAGCTCGGGCGATCCGCGCGGTTTCAGCGCGGCACAGTGGGTGGCGCAGTGGCTGGAGCAGCCGTCGCCGGCGCTGGGCGGGCGCCGCCCCGCTGAGCTGATGGATACGCTCGCCGGCCAGCGCATCGTTTCCGACCTAGTGGCCAGGATGCAGAGCGGGGCGTACGCGTGAGGCCAGCCTGGCGGATCGCGACCGACACCCCAGACTACACCGCGGACGATGCCAGCGGCGCCGGCGCCAAGGCCACCGGCGGGCGCTGGAACCGGCAGGGCACGCACTTGATCTATGCGGCGTCCAGCATCGCGCTGGCTTGCCTGGAAACGCTGGTCCACCTGGGCGCGGGCGGGCTGCCACTGAACCGCTACCTGGTCCGGATCGACATCCCTGACGAACTATGGGCGGCGGCGCAGCAACTGAGCGCGGACACCGCCCCCGTTGGATGGGATGCCATTCCCGCCGGCAAGACCAGCCTCGACACCGGCGAAGCCTGGACCGCCGAGGGAACCAGCGCCTTGCTGCTGGTGCCCTCTATCGTCATCCCTGAAGAACACAACGTGCTGGTCAACCCGGCACACCCCGACGCGGCGCGGCTGGCCTACGTCAAGCTGCGCCGCTGGCAGTATGACGCGCGCCTAGTCTGAGGCTCAGGCCGTGGCGCCGGCGCGCAGCATGTGCTTCTGGATCTTGCCGCTGGTGGTCTTGGGCAATGCGTCCAGGAAGTGATAGCGGCGCGGGCGCTTGTAGGCTGCCAGCCGGTCACCCTGCAGCAGGAAGGCGTCGAGCTGCGCCGCGCTGACCGGTGCGTCGCCGCGCGTCACCACATAGGCGCCGACCACCTGGCCCCAGGTCGGATCGGGTTCGCCCAGCACGGCTACCTCCAGCACGGCTGGGTGTTCGATCAGTGCGTCTTCCACCTCGCGCGGATAGACGTTCTCCGCGCCGGAATTGATCATGTAGTCGATGCGGTCGCGGATCCACAGGTAGCCGTCCGCATCCAGGCTGCCGAGGTCGCCGGTGTGGTACCAGCCGTGCGCGAGCGCGCGCGCATTGGCATCCGGGCGGTTCAGGTAGCCCTGCATCATGCAGGGGCCACGCACCAGCACTTCGCCGACTTCGCCCGGCGCGCACGGCTGCAAGGGGTCGGTCGGCTCGCCGTCGTCGCGCAGCCTGGCCACCACCAGTTCATGGCCGAGCGCGGGCAGGCCTGCCGAGCCAGCGTGGCTCAGCTGCTCATGTGGGTAAAGCACCGACATGCACGGGCCCATCTCCGTGGTGCCGTACACCTGCACCAGCCCGGCGCCGACCTTGCGGTCCCACTCGCGGATCAGGTGCGGCGCCATCGATGCGCCGCCGTATTCGACCAGCCGCAGCGAAGACACGTCGCGCGCGTCGGCATCCGGATGGTTCAGCAGCATGCCCACCATGGTCGGGGCGGCAAAGAAATGCGTGACGCGTTCGCTTTCCACCAGTTGCCAGGCCTCGCCCGCGTCGAAGCGGCGCTGCAGCACCTGCGTCGCGCCGACCTGCAGGCGGGGCAGGAAGCTGGTATGCAGCTCGGCAGTATGGTTCAGCGGCGCGACCGACAGGCCCACGTCCTCGCGCGACAGCGTCATGGCCTGGTGCATCATCGCGTTATGCTGCAGCTTGCTGCGATGGGTGTGCACCACGCCCTTGGGGCGGCCGGTGGTGCCGCTGGTGTACATCAGGATGCAGGGGTCGTCTTCATGGACCGTCACCGCGGGCGGCGTGGCCGGCTGGCCCGCGGCCAGCGTGTCGAGCCGGTGCGTGGCGAAGGCGGGCGCGGCATCGGGGTCGGCATAGATACGCAGCGCGGTGCCTGGCGCCAGTTCGGCGGCCTTCTCCACCACGCCCGCGCCTTCCTGCTCGAACAGCACTGCTTTGGCGCCGCCATCGTTCAGGATGTAGGCCAGTTCCTGCGCAGCCAGGCGGTAGTTGACCGGGTTGTAGACCGCGCCAATGCGCGCCGTGGCCAGCAGCGTGAAGACGAAGGCCGGGGTGTTGTAGAGGAAGGCCGCGACCACGTCGCCCTTGCCGATCCCCAGCGACTGCAGCACGTGCGCGTGGCGGTTGACCTCGGCATTGAGCTCCGCATACGTCCACGCGCGTCGACTGGCACCGATGCCGCTGACCAGCGCGGTCTTGCGCGGCAGATAGCGCGCGGGCCAGGAGAGGGTGTCGCCAAGGGTGATGCCGCGGGTCAAGGTTGTGCTCCGGTCATGGTCCGCCGCCGGCTTGCCGGCAGGTAGTTGTTGTCTTGTAAGCCAGACAATATAGAGCGGCGGGTGGGGCACATGGAAATAACGTTTTGCTCTTTCCTTATGCCGGAGCGGCCGTCACGGTAACGCCCTTGCGTGATACTGTATATTCATACAGTTATTGCCGCGCCCCGTTCCTGTGTTTGCCGTCCCGCCGCCCATTCCAGCCCCGCCTGCCACGCCAGCCGCTCCGGCCTACGTGGTGGCCGTGCGCGCGCTGTGCGAGTTCACTGCCAAGGCGGGTGACCTGGACCTGCGCTTCGTGCCGACGCCATCGGCGCAGGAGGGCGTGGCCGGGCATGCCGTAGTGACCAGCCGGCGCGTGGAGGGCTACCAGGCCGAGGTGGCGCTTGCCGCCGATTTCGGCCCCTTGCATGTGCGCGGCCGCGCCGATGGCTACGATCCCGCCGCCAACCGGCTGGAAGAAATCAAGACCGTGCGCGGCGATGCCGCCGTGCCGGACAACCACCGCCACCTGCACTGGGCGCAGGCCAAGGTCTACGGCTGCCTGTTATGCCGCAAGCTGGGGCTGCCCGGGCTGGAGATCGCGGTGGTCTATTTCGACATCATCAGCCAGCGCGAGCACCCGGTCGCGGAGCACTTCACTGCGCAGGCGCTTGAAGCCTTCTTCGTGCAGACCTGCGAGCAGTTCCTGCACTGGGCGCAGGCGGAACTGGCCCATCGGCAGGCACGCGATGGCGCGCTGGCGCAGCTGGCCTTTCCGCACCAGGGTTTCCGCCCGGGCCAGCGCGAACTGGCGCAGGCGGTCTACAACGCCAACCGCGCGGGCCGCCACCTGCTGGCGCAGGCGCCCACCGGCATCGGCAAGTCGGTCGGCACGCTGTTCCCGGTGCTCAAGGCCATGCCGGGGCAGGGCATCGACAAGGTCTACTTCCTGTCGGCCCGCTCCACCGGGCGCGGCGTGGCGCTGCACGCCGCCAATGCGCTGCGCGGCCATGGCGCGCAGCCGCTGCATGTGCTGGAGCTGGTGGCCCGCGACAAGGCCTGCGAGCATCCGGAGCTGGCCTGCCATGGCGAGTCCTGCCCGCTGGCGCGCGGCTTCTATGACCGCCTGCCGGCAGCACGCGAAGCCGCGCGCGGCGTGCCGGTGCGCGACCGCGCCGCAGTGCGCACGCTGGCGCTGGCACACGGGATCTGCCCTTACTATCTGTCGCAGGAACTGGTGCGCTGGAGCGACGTGGTGGTGGCCGACTACAACTACTACTTCGACCGCAGCGCGTTGCTGTACGCGCTGACCGCGGCCAATGGCTGGTGCGCCAGCGTGCTGGTGGACGAGGCCCACAACCTGGTCGAGCGCGGCCGCGCCATGTACACCGCGGAACTCGACCCCCAATCGCTGCGCGAGGTGCGCCGCAGCGCGCCGGCCGTCGTGCGCAAGCCATTGACGCGGCTGGCCCGGCAATGGAGCACGCTGGCGCGCCAGAGTGATGACGCCTACGAAGTCCTGCCCGAAGTGCCCGCCGCCTTGCGCCGCGCGCTGGACGAATGCTGCGCGGCGGCACTGACGCATATGACCGAGCATCCAGGCGCGCAGGATCCGGCGCTGCAGCGCTTCTATTTCGATGCGCTGCATTTTGGCCGCCTGGCCGAGCAGCTCGACGCGCATTCGCTGTTCGATATCCAGCGCGTGCCGCGCAGCGGCCGCGGCCACCATGCGCGGCTGTGCCTGCGCAATGTCATCCCGGCCCCGTTCCTGCGCCCGCGCTTTGCCGCCGCGCATTCGGTCACGCTGTTCTCCGCGACGCTCGATCCTGCCGCCTATTACCTCGATACGCTGGGTTTGCCTGCCGATTGCGCGCGGGTGCAAGTGCCATCGCCGTTCCGCGCCGAGCAACTGTCGGTGCGGATTGCAGCGCGCATCTCCACCCGCTATGCGCGGCGCGAACAATCGCTGCCGGCCATCGTCGCGCTGATGGCCGGCCAGTTCCGCGCGCGGCGCGGCAACTACCTGGCGTTCTTCAGTAGCCATGAATACCTGCAACAAGCCGTGGCCCGCTTCGCTCAGTCTCACCCCGACATCCCGCATTGGGTGCAGTCGCGGGGCATGGACGAAGCCGCGCAGGCGGCGTTCCTGGATACGTTTGCGGAAGGCGGCGAGGGCATCGGCTTTGCGGTGCTGGGCGGCGCCTTTGCCGAAGGCGTGGACCTGCCCGGCGAGCGCCTGATCGGCGCCTTCGTTGCCACGCTGGGGCTGCCACAGTTCAACGCGGTCAACGAGCAGTTCCGCGCGCGCATGCAGCAGGTGTTCGGGCAGGGATATGCCTATGCCTACCTGTATCCCGGGCTGCGCAAGGTGGTGCAGGCGGCAGGCCGGGTCATCCGCACGCAGCAGGACCAGGGCGTGGTCTATCTGATCGACGACCGCTTTGCCGCGGCCGAAGTGCGCGAGCTGCTGCCGGCATGGTGGGAAATCGCCACGGCGGCGTAGAAATTACACAGCCGGGCCGGTCTGGGGCATCCTCTTTGCGCGGTGCCTGCCCGGAGTTGCCGCTGGAACGAATCTGGCAGGCATGCGGATGGCATCAGTGCCAGCTATCGCGAAAGGACCAGATCCATGCCCATGACCCAACAATACGCGGCCACCGAGCCGACCCGCACGGAAGTGGATGCGCTGCCGGGCGCCACCGTGCTGGAATTCGGCGCCCCGTGGTGCGGCTACTGCCAGCGCGCCCAGCCGGCGCTGGCCGAGGCCTTTGCCGTGCATCCGGCGTTGCGCCATCTCAAGATCGAGGACGGCAGCGGGCGCCGGCTTGGCCGGTCGTTTCACATCAAGCTGTGGCCGACGCTGGTGTTCCTGCGCGACGGGCAGGAAGTGGCGCGGCTGGTGCGCCCGACCGAGTCCGACCCGATCCGCGAGGCCATGCGCCGCATTGCATAGCCCGGCCGCGCGCTGCCTTACTTGGCAAACACCTGGCTCAGGTCGCCAAAGGCCTTGAACTCCAGCGCATTGCCCGACGGGTCCAGGAAGAACATGGTGGCCTGCTCGCCAACCTGGCCCTTGAAGCGCACATGCGGCTCGATCACGAACTGCGTGCCCGCCGCGCGCAGCCGCTCGGCCAGGGCCTCCCATTCGGCCATCGGCAGGATCGCGCCGAAGTGCCGCACCGGCACGTCATCGCCATCGACGGCGCTGGTGGCGCGGTGTCCGCATTCCTCGGGCGACAGGTGTGCCACCACCTGGTGGCCATAGAAATTGAAGTCCACCCAGGCCTCGGAACTGCGCCCTTCGGGGCAGCCAAGCAAGTCGCCATAGAAGCGCCTTGCCTCGGCCAGGTCGCGCACGGGGAAAGCCAGGTGGAACAGGGGGATAGAGGAAGTCGCGCTCATGCGGGGGGCCTTTGTCGGGGGTCGGTATGCGGGCAGGCGTTGGCCTGCGCGTTGATTGTAGCCAGCACAACCCGTAATATGAAGCGAATCATTTTTGCTCTGAGCATCAGACTTTTCGATAGATGATCCGCTACTTCCAGACCTTCCTGGTGGCCGCCGAGACTGGCTCGTTTTCCGCCGCCGCGGCGCGGCTGGCGCTGACGCAGTCGGCCGTCAGCACGCAGATCCGGCGGCTGGAAGAGGACCTGGACTGCGTACTCTTCGATCGCACCGGCAAGTCGGTCGCGCTCAGCGAAGCCGGGCGCCGGCTGGTGCCGGAGGCGCGGCGCTTTGTCGAGCTCTATGCCGCGATGAAGGACCGCGCCGGCCCGCACGCCGACGCCGCGCCGGTGGAGCTGGGCGCGGTGTCTACGGTCCAGGCCACCTTGCTGGCGGATGCGATGCGGCATTTCCGGGGGCGCTTTCCGGACTCGCACGTCAATGTGGTGCCGGGCATGTCCACCCAGCTGCTGACGCAGGTGGATGCGCGCGAGCTGGACATTGCCGTGCTGATCCGGCCGCGGCTGGGCTTTCCGCCAGACCTCAAGTGGGTGCCGCTGGTGCGCGAGGGCTTTGTTGGCATTGGTCCCGCCGGCGCGCCTGCAGACCTGCGCGCGCTGCTGGAGACGCTTCCGTTCATTCGCTACAACCGCCACAGCACCGGCGGGCAGCTGGTGGACGGCTACCTGAAGCGGCAGCGGCTATGGGTCAGGGAAGGGATGGAGCTGGATGAGCCTGCCGTGATCCTGCAGATGGTGGCAGCGGGCCTGGGTTGCGCCATCATCCCGTCCGAACTGGTGCCATTGCAGCAGTCCGCGGGCGTGGTGCAGGCGCCCTTGGCGGGCGGGCCGCTCTATCGCGACGTAGGCGTGCTGGTGCGCGAATCGGCACTGCGCCGCGAGCCGGTGGCGGCGCTGATCGATGCCTTTGTGGCCGCCAGCGCGCGCTGGCAGCCTGTCGTGGCGTAAGGCCGGACGACTCAGCGGCTGCCGGGCAGGACCAACGTGACCAGCACCGAGGCATCGGAGATGGCGGTCACGTCGTAGCGCACGCTCGGCCCCAGGTAGAGCAGGTCGCCCTGGTGCAGCTGGCGCTCGGCGCCGTCCACCCGCACGCGCACCTCGCCTTCCAGGCATTGCACGGTCATCGGGCCATCCACTGCATGGGGCGGCACATGCTTGCCCGCCTTCAGCACCAGCCGCATCACTTCCAGCGGGCCTTCCTTGAACAGGGCCTGGGTGGCGGTCTGGTCCAGCCGTGTGCCCAGTGGCAGCACGCTGGCGATCTGTCCGGATGCAAGATGGGGAAGGGACATGCGCGGCTCCTCGCTCTTCTGGTGGGGTGGCTTGTCAGGCACGGCCGGCGCCTGGCGGCGGCACGCCTTCTCAATCTAGCACCGGAGCGCGCACCTCAGTAGTACTCAGCGTGATGTAACCGGCGAAGCCGCCGACGCGGCAACGTCCGCCTGTGCGCAAGGCGTGGCATTGCGGGCTTGTGCGGTGCGCTCGGCAGCGTTCCTGGCAGCGGCGCGGCCGCGCTCGATCACAGCCCAGTCAGGACCGGCGGCAGCGGGAAAAGACGCGGCCAGGGCGCCAAGGCCGAGCAGCGCGAACAGGATGGTTTTCATGAGGGTCTTCAGGAGCAACGGAGAAGAGACGGGGCCGTGCGCCCCGTCGACACGCCACGGCGGCTGCCGTGGCGCGAGCAGGCGCCGGTCAGGCGGCAGCCGAAGCGCGCGAGCCGCTATGGGCCGGCGGTGCCGACACGCCGCTGCGGTCCATGCCCGCCACTTCCATGGCGGCGGCAGCGCGGTTGGCGCCGTCGGTGAACGGGTCGCGCCGGTCGTTGACGCGGGCGCCATCGGTGAACGGGTCACGCTTGCCGTTGTGCAGGTTGTAGCCGTAGCGGTCAGCGGCGACGCCGCGGTCGTTCAGGCCTTGCGCCATGGCAGGGCTGGCCAGTGCGGCGGCACCGAGTGCTGCGATCGAGAGGGTCGTGGCAAGGAGGGCTTTGAGAGCGTTTTTATGCATGTCTGCTGTTTTTGGGTAGGTGGACGGCATGGCCCGCGAGGGGCCGCGCGGGGATGGCGGATCTGCCTCCCGCGCCGTCCGGGTTCGCCTTTTGGGCGGTGCCGTCGCGTGGGAAGCGCGCGGCACAGGACGAAGTTTAGTCAGGTTGATCCATTCCTGTGATGATTTAAACGTCGAAAGATCAGTCGTTTTTTTCATCACCAGTCGCATTGGCGTCAGCCACCTTGCGCGCGGCCTGCCAACCCCCGCCGAGCGCGAGGAACAGGTCAACCTGGCGCGCGGCGACATGGCCTTCAGACGCAGCCAGTGCGGCCTCTGCATCGGCCAGCGTGCGCTCGGCGTCCAGGCGTGCCAGGTACGGGATGCGCCCCGCCTGCTGCAGGCGGCGCTGCAGCCGCGCTGCTTCGGCGGCCTGTTCACGCGCCGCGTGCAGGGCTTCGTGTCGTTCCAGTTCACGCGTGTAGGCCGACAACGCCGTTTCCGTTTCCTGCAGCGCGCGCAGCACCGCGCCGTCAAAGCGCGCCAGGGCGACGTCGGCCGCGGCTTCATGCCCGTGGATGCGATGGCGCACGCCGTTGGTCGGCAGCGACCAGCTCAGCAGCGGCCCCACGCTCCAGCGCGCCGTCGGGCCGCTGCCAAGGTGGCTCAGCACGCCGGTCAGCCCGGCGCTGGCGCCGATGCGGATCGATGGATACAGGTCCGCCGTGGCCACGCCGATGCGAGCAGTGGCCGCGGCCAGTTCGCGTTCCGCCTGCCGGATATCGGGCCGGCGCCTGAGCAGCGCGGCGCCGTCGCCCACGGGCAGCGGCGCACGCAGCGTGGGTTCCGCATAGCAGTCCACCTCGGCCTCTGGCAGTGCCGCAGGCGGTTTGCCCAGCAGCAGCGCCAGCCGGTGGCGGGCGGCGCTACGCGCGGCTTCCAGCGTTGGCAAGGCAGCGCGCAGCGCTTCGGTGCGGGCGCGCTCGCGCGCTGCGTCGGCGGGCTCGCCGCGGCCGGCGGCGACCAAGCGGCCGGTGGCGTCCAGCGTGCGTTGCTGTACCGCGAGCTGCAGCGTGGCGGCGGCGAGGTCATGCGTGGCGGCGCAGCCCTGCACGTAGGCGCGCACGGTCTGTGCTGCCACGGTGATGCGCACCATGTCGAGCGTGGCCTCGCTGGCTTCGGCGCCGGCCAGCGCGGCCTCGTCGGCGCGGGCGAGCTTGCCGAAGAAGTCGATCAGGTAGGACACGCCGAAACCGAAGTCCCCCAGGTTGAATACCGGTGGCTTGGTGGTCTGCAGGAAGCTCTCGGCCGACAGCTGCGCTCGCGATGCGCTGGCGCTGGCGCCGCCCTGGGGCAGGTTCTCGGACTCCACCTCGTGCAGCAACGCCACCGCGCGGCGCAGGTTGGCGCTGGCGGCGCGGATGTCGGTGTTGGCGGCCAGCGCCTGTTCGACCAGCTGGTCGAGCCGCGCGTCGTCATAGAGCCGCCACCAGTCGTCGGGCACGGGCGCGATGGCCACACCGTGCGCTTCGGCGCCCTGCAACGGGCCGTTGGCCGCGGGCGTGCGCACCGCCGCATGATCGGGCACGCGATAGTCCGGGCCCACGGTGGTGCAGGCGCACAGGCAGGCCGCGGCGCACGCCAGCCAGAGATGGCGCGGCCTCACGACCGCGGCCCCGCGCGGCGGCTGGCGTCATCGTCGCGCCTAGCTTCGCGAACGGCCACAGTCGCGGTGCGGCCGGAGACCAGGCGCACATCCGTGGGCACGTCCTCCAGCACGATGCGCACCGGCACGCGCTGTGCCAGCCGCACCCAGTTGAAGGTCGGGTTGACGTTGGGCAGCAGGTTTGAGCCCGCGCTGCGGTCGCGGTCCTCGATGCCGGCGGCGATGCTCTGCACGTGCCCGCGCAGGTGCCGGGGCTCGCCCATGATATGCACGTCGACCGGGCTGCCGATGCGGATCCGGTGCAGCTTGGTTTCCTCGAAATAGCCTTCCACGTGGAAGGAACCGGCGTCGACCATCGACAGCACCGGGCGGCCGGTCGAGACATAGTCGCCCAGGCGCGGCAGCCGGTCGTTGAGGTAGCCCGCCACCGGGCTGCGCACGCTGGTGCGCTCCAGGTTCAGCCGGGCCAGCCGCACCGCGGCTTCGGCCTGCGCCAGCGCGGCTTCGCCTTGCTCCACGCGGGCACGCCCCTGTTCCGCGACTTCGGCAGCAACCAGGCCGTCGAGATTGCGGTTGCGCGCGGCTTCGCGTCGCGCCTGCGCCAGCGCGGCGCGCTGCGTCGCTACCGTGGCCAGTGCCTGCTGCAGGGCCAGCGCGTAGCGGTCGCGATCGATCTCGAACAGGACTTCGCCTTGCTGCACGCGCTGGTTGTCGCGCGCCAGCACGCGCGTGACCAGCCCGGACACATCGGGCGCCACCTGGATGATGTCGGCACGTACGTGTCCGTCGCGGGTCCATGGCGCGGCCGTGTAGTAGTCCCACAGGTGGCGCAGCACCAGCAGGGCGGCGATGGCGGCCAGCAGCGTTGGCAGCAAGGGAAGCAGGGGGCGGAGTCGGAAGGTCATGAAGGCAGTCCCGGCACCGCGACAAAGACTGCGGCCACGGCGCCAAGGACGATCACATAAAGGGAAAGATTGAACAGCGAGCGGTGCCAGATATGCCGGTAGCAGCCCAGCGCGGCCAGCACCATGCGGATCGCGGTAGTGACGGCGAAGGCCAGCACCATCAGCACCAGCACGCCTGGCACGAAGACGCCATAGAGATCGATTTCACTGAGCATTCGGCGGCAGCGGAAAGTTGGGGAGATCAGCGGGCAGCCGCCGGGCCAGGCTGCAGCGTGACCTGCAGCACCACCAGCGCGCCAAGCGTGCCGCGGTGGTCAGAGCGGCCACCTGCGGGCAGCGCGGCCACGCCGGCGATGGCGTCGGCCACCCAGCCGGCCAGCCCCGCCGGCGCCGGCACGGCATGGCCCGCGCGCAGCCGTGAGCGGAAATGCCGGGCCACCGCGGCCAGCACGCGGCGCACCGGCTTGCGCGCCGCGGGCGGCAAGGCCGGCAGCGCTTTCTGCAGCGCCAGCGCGCAGTAGCCGACTTGCAGCGCATGAAAGCCATCGGACGACAAGGGATCGCCGGCAGCCCCCAGCCGCGGCACCAGTTGGCCGAGCCGGTCGAGCATGCGCGCGCCCAGCCGCGCATCACCATCGGCCGCGCGCAGCGTGGCGGCCTGGGCCAGGTCCTGCCAGCTGGCGCGCACCAGCCGGTGCGCCGCCGCCCGCGCGCCGAACGGGCGTACCGCCATCGACCACAGCGGCGCGAACAGCATTGCCGCGGCGCTGGCCAGGCAGGTATTGAAGGTGCCGAGGAAATCCGCATCGAATACGGCCTGCACGTTGGCGAACGACGCCGTGTTCACCGACAGCAGCATCGCAATCAACTGGAAGCCCGGGCGCGCGATCAGCAGGCCGATACCGAGGTAGGGCAGCGCCAGCATCGCGGCCAGCGCTTCAAAGGTGTGCGCGTGCGGCACCACCAGGAACAGGTAGCCGGACGACACCAGCAGGCAGATCGTGCTCCAGCGCAGGAAGGCGCCGGCCATGCGGCGCGGCTCGTCGATGGCCGCAAAGAAGCAGCAGGCGATCGATGCCACCGCGACCGCGCCGGCGCCGTCCTCCCAGCCCGAGAAGATCCAGAGCAGCCCCGCGCAGAAAACAGCCAGGCCGCTGGACATGGCGCCGAACAGCAGCATGCCGTGGTCGTGGTGATGGCCGGCAGCCTCCGGGGCCGGGTCGCCGCGTCGCATCGGCGCGCCGGCGCTGCGGTCGCCGATGCCTTGCTGCAGCGCCCGGCATTCAGCGTACAAGGTGCCCAGGCGCTGCAGCTGGTCCGCCGCCGTGGCAGCGAGGCGGGCTTGCCAGTCGACCTCGCCCGTGCAGCCATTGGCAAGCCAGCCGCCCGTGGCGACCGGAGGCGGCGTGGCAGCATCGGTCGCCAGCCAGGCGGTCGTCGCAGCCAGGGCCTCGCGCAGTGGCAGCGGCATGCCGTCCGGATGGCCGCGCAGCGCCTGCAGCACGCTTTCCAGCGACGACAGCAGCGGCATCAGCATGGTCATGCGCTGGCGCAGCGCGCGGGCATGGCGCAGCGTGTGGCTGCCCTCGGTGTCATAGGCCAGCTGGCTGACCAGCTGGTCCAGCGCCAGGATGTCGGCGGCGAGCCGGTGGCGGCTGTCGTCGGCGCGCGGGCTGCCGGCGAGGATGTCCGATGCCCAGGCCGCCGCGTCGGCGAGCCAGGTGGCGGCGCGGGACCGCAGCGCGGGCGCCACCTTGGCCGGGAAGACGACCGAGCCCACCAGCCCGGCGCAGACGATGCCGATCACGATTTCCTCGATCCGGGCCACGGCAATATCGAAGACCTGCGCCGGTGCGCTGACGGCCGGCAGCGCGACGATCGGCAGGGTGTAGGCCGCCAGCAGGTAAACATAGCTGCGCGGCGTACGCTGCAGCAGCGACAGGTATACCAGCACGGTGATCCACAGCGCGATTGCACCCATCAGCACGATCGGCATGCTGACCAGCTGCGGCACCGTGGCCACCGCGGCGGTGGCACCCAGCATCGTGCCGGCCACGCGGTAGGCCGCCTTGGAACGGGTGGCGCCGGTCAGGGGATGGGAAACAAAGTACACCGTCGCCATGGCCCAGTACGGCCGCGGCAGGCCCAGCGCCAGCGCGATATATAGCGCCAGCATCGCGGCGGCGAATGCCTTCAGCGAGAACAGCCACTGTCGTGCATTCGGCCAGCTAGCCATGGAGCGGGGTCTTCAGGAGGAGTTGAGGGCACACCGCGGCCTGCCGCTCCACGCTTCATTTGGCGGCGCAGTTGGGCGGGGGCGATGTGTGGAAGCGAAGTGTAGCCAAACCTTTCGCATTCCATTCATGATTTAATATTGGTCTTTCCATTCCCTTTGTTCATGGATGGCGCAAGCGGCCTGCAGGCAGCCCGCCCGCCGTCCCTCAGCACCATGCCCATCGATATCCGCGCGCTGCGCTATTTCGTCGAGACTGCCCGGCTGCGCAGCTTTACCCAGGCCGCGACCTCGCTGTTCGTCACCCAGTCGACCATCAGCAAGATGGTCAAGCAGCTGGAGGACGAGGTCGGCCAGCCGCTGCTGATCCGTGAAGGCAAGAGCGTGCGGCTGACCGACGTGGGCCGCGTGGTCTACGAGCGCGGGCAGGAGGCGCTGGGCGTGGTGCACCGGCTGACGCTGGAGGTGTCCGACCTGTCCTCGCTGGGCCGGGGGCAGCTGACGGTGGGGATCCCGCCGATGGTCAACCTGTTCTTTTCACCGGCGGTCAGCGCCTTCCGGCAGCGCTATCCCAACCTGTTGCTGACCCTGGACGAACACGGCGGGCAGGTGGTGGAGCAACTGGTGGCCAGTGGCGAGCTCGAAGTCGGCGCCACGGTACTGCCGGGCGACAGCGGCCTGGCGCTGGAAACGCGCCAGTTCGGCCGCTACCCGATCTGGGCCGTGGGGCCGCGCAAGGCCGCCTGGGCGCGCGGGCGCACCGTCACGCTGGCGGCGCTGCGCGATGAGCCGCTGGTGATGCTGACCGATGACTTCTCGCTGACGCGCAAGCTGCGGCAGGCATTTCTGGAAGCACGCATCGAGCCGCGCGTGGTGGCGCGCAGCGGGCACTGGGATTTCCTGGCGTCGATGGCGGCGGCGGGGCTGGGCACTACCTTCCTGCCACAGCCGCTGGCTGAGCGCCTGCAGGGCCAGGGCACGCTGGCCATGGCTCGGCTGACCGAGCCAGCAATGGACTGGACCATGGCGCATATCTGGTCGCCGGGACGCTACCTGTCGCATGCGGCGCGGGCGTGGCTGGCGGTTTGCGATGAGGTGCTGGGCGGCGGCAAAGGATCCTGAACCGCCGCGCGTGCGGCGGCCTCACTTCTTCAGGCACTGGTCGGGCTGAATATCCAGCAAGACCAGCGATTTCTGCCCGGCCACGTAGTGGTAGCGCAACCTGACCCCCAGCTTGCCGAGCACCGGCACATCCGGGTTGCGGCAGATGCCGCGCTCCAGGATCGGCTTGGCCGTCGCCATGAACGCGCGGGTATCGTCACGCGCGGCATCCACCCCCGAAACCTTCAGCTGGAACTCGACGATCTTGCCCGGCCGCGTCACGCAGCCGTCGAAGCGGGTGGTGTCGTCCAGGTCGAGCGGGCCGGCGCGCATCAGCTCCTGGCAGGCCATGCGCAGCTCACGGTCGACATCGCCCGCGGTCAGGCGGGTCACGCCGTTCATGCCGGTCGGCTTGCCGCGCACGGTGCCCAGCAGCAGCGTGGCCAGCCCTGACAGTGGCGGGGACGGCGCAGGCGGGGCAGCCACGGTGGCGGAAACGGCAAGTGGCGCAGCCAGCAGGGACAGGCCCAGGCACACAGCGGCATGGCGCAAAGGATGGCGATCGGGGACGGCGGGGGCAGCGGGGGCAGCAGGGGCAGAGCGCATGACACAACGGGGACGGGATTGCCTTGGGGTTCGCGCTGCTACTTTAGCCTTGGCGCGTTGCTGCCGTTGTCAGGCGTTGTCCTACGGCGCAACGGTGGCTTGCCCTGGCGGCCGCGGCATGCGTGCGAACGGGGAGCGTAGAATCCGGGTTCCTAGGACCTGATCGAAGTCCCGAGTCCCGCCATGTCCGTGCAGATCCGCCCAGAGTCGCCGTCCGACGCCGACGCCATCGCGCAGCTGACCACCGCCGCCTTCCTGACGGCGCCGCACACCAGCCACACCGAGGCGTTCGTCGTCAATGCGCTGCGCCGCGCCGGCCAGCTGACGGTGTCGCTGGTCGCACAGGCCGGCGACAGGCTGGTGGGACACGTGGCGATTTCGCCGGTGACGGTCTCATCCGGCGCGACCGGCTGGTACGGACTGGGCCCGATTTCGGTGGCGCCGGACCTGCAGGGGCAGGGCATCGGCTCACAGCTGATGCACGCGGCGCTGGCTGACCTGCGCCGTCTTGGCGCCGCCGGCTGCGTGCTGCTGGGCGATCCCGCCTACTACGGCCGCTTCGGCTTTGCCGCGCGGCCCGGGCTGGTGCTGGACGGCGTGCCGCCCGAGTACTTCCAGGCACTGGCGTTCGACGATGGCTATCCGGCGGGCAGCGTGCAATACCACGACGCCTTCAACGCCACCGCCTGACGGGCGGGCGTTCAGAGCTCCAGCACCAGCCGGCCGCCGCCACAGGCGCGCGAGCAGCACGCCATCATGCGCTGGTTGGCCTCGCGCTCGCTGCGCGTGAGCACCACGTCGCGATGGTCGACTTGGCCGGCCAGCACGCGCACCTCGCAGGACCCGCACAGGCCTTCCTCGCAATCGCTCTGCACGTCGATATTGGCGCCGCGCAGCGCGCTCAGCAGGGTCTGGCCGGCCGGGACTTCCATGACCAGGCCGGAGTCCTTCAGCTCGACGGTAAAGGGCTGCTCCTTCGACGCATCCAGCGTGCCCAGCTTCGATACGAAGTGCTCCACGCGCAGCGCATCTTCCGGCCACGCCGCGCAGCACTCGGCCAGCGCATCCAGCATGCGCTGCGGGCCGCAGGCGTAGATCTGGGTGCGCGGGTC
This sequence comes from Cupriavidus necator N-1, assembly GCF_000219215.1. Lineage (NCBI taxonomy): Bacteria > Pseudomonadati > Pseudomonadota > Betaproteobacteria > Burkholderiales > Burkholderiaceae > Cupriavidus > Cupriavidus necator. The sequence continues at coordinate 1,323,811 of NC_015723.1, forward strand.
GGGCTGCGCCAGCAGCTTGCCGAAATCGGCGCGATGGCCTTCATCGCTGGCATGGACTTGCAGCCGCGCACCGTGCAGGGCCTGCAGTTCATCCAGCATCGCCATCGCCTGGCGCGAACGGCCGCAGTAGTGGAACTCGTAATCGGTGCCAAGCGCACGGGCGCGCCGCGCCATCGCGCTGACCGGCGTGATGCCGATGCCGCCGGCGATAAAGATGGCGCGCTTGCAGCCTTCATCGAAACGGAAGTGATTGCGCGGCCCGCGAATGCGCAGGCGGTCGCCGGCCTGGACGCTGCCATGCACCCAGGCCGAGCCGCCGCGGCTGTCGGGGTCGCGCAGCACCGCAATCTCCAGCGCCGCGGCGTCGTCCGGATCGCCGCACAGCGAATACTGGCGCGACAGCCCGGTATCGCCGCATTCCACGTCGATATGCGAGCCCGGCGCCCAACGCGGCAGCGGCTTGCCGTCAGGCGCCGCCAGCCGCAGCCGGACCACGCCGTCGGCGGCGGGCGTGACGCACTCGACCACCACCGTGCGGGCGATGGTGTGGGCGGACGGCTCGCCGATGCGCACCGGCTGGTGCACGCTGAGCAACGCCGGGTCGCGGCGCTCAGGGTTCTGCGCCGGGTCCCATTCCACCAGCAGGTGCTCCGGGCCGCGGAACGAGGTGTTAGGCACGTAGGTGAAGGTCTGCCCGGCCAGGCGCATATGCGGCAGCCGGCGTGTCAGTTCTTCCAGGAAGACCTGCATCTCCATGCGCGCCAGGTTCTTGCCCATGCACTGGTGCGAGCCGTAGCCAAAGGTCAGCTGCTCGCTGGCGTTGTCGCGGCGGATGTCGAACAGATCGGCATCGGCAAAATGGCGCTCGTCATGGTTGGCCGAAGACGTGACGATCAGCAGCTTGCTGCCTGCCGGCAGGCGGATGCCGCCGACTTCGGCGTCGCGCGTCACCAGCCGCCGCCATGCGGCGACGGAGCCGTTGTGGCGCAGGCATTCTTCCACCGCATTGGGGATCAGCGATGGATCGTCGCAGATCTCGCGCCACGCATCCGGATGCTGCAGCAGCAGCTTGATGGCATTGGCCGAGGCATTGGCGGTGGTCTCGTGCGCGGCGACGATGCCGGCCATCATCATTGAATGCAGGTAGGAGTCGGTGACCACCTCGGGCAGGTCCTTCTGCTTGCGCAGGCCGTACTGCATCCAGCCCGGGCCGGACGGATCCTCGCGCATCTTGTCGAGGATGCGGCCCGCCAACTGCCAGAAGTTGCCCACGGCATGCGCCACAGCCACCTGCTCCTCCGGCTTCGGCCGGCCCCAGGTGTTGACGGTATGGGCGATGGAGTACTGGCGCAGCAGGTCCATGTCCTCTTCGGGCACGCCCAGGAAATGCAGGGCCACGGTCAGCGGCACCTCCCACAGCATCTGGTCGACCAGGTCGGCGCGGCCATCGTCGATAAAGCGGTCGACATATTCGCGCGCCAGGCGGCGCACCAGCGGCTCATGGTGCGCCAGTTCCGCGGGCGTGAACGGTGCCATCAGCGCGCGCCGGCGCGGCATGTGGGCGGGCTCGTCCTCGTTGACCAGCGTGCGGTTCATGGCGTAGCCATAGGAGGCCAGCACGGCATTGGCCTCGTCGCCGGTGGGCGTGATCTTCTCCAGCGCGATCGACGGGCTGAAGGTCAGGTTGTCGCGGAAGATCGCCTTGATGTCCTGGTAGCGCGTGACCACCCAGTAGCCCAGCGAGGGGCTGTAGAACACCGGCTCCTGCTCGCGCGACCAGCGCACGTATTCGGGCGGGTCCTGCTGGTAGCCGTCGCCGAAGGGATCGAATTGCGCCGCGTTGTGGCTGACCGGGCAGCCGTTGGGCGCGGTCAAGGCGCTGTGGTCGATCGGGCAGCCGCTGCGCGCGGCGCTGGGGGAGGGCTTGGCCATACTGCGTACTCCTGGCGAAAAACAGGGCCGTCCGGTCAGGGCCGGACGGCCATTCGGTGTTGCCGCCGGACTCAGTTGTCCAGCGTGATCTTCAGGTCGCGGATCAGTTTGGTCCAGCGGGTGGACTCGCTGCGCAGCAGCTCGCTGAACTGCGCCGGCGAGTTGCCGACCGGCTCTACGCCGAATTCCACCAGCCGCTTGTTGACAGCGGGCTCACGGATTGCCGCGACCACGTCCTTGTTCAGCGTGTTGACCACCTCCGGCGGCGTGCCGGCCGGCACCACCATGCCCACCAGCGCGGCAGCTTCCACGCGCGGGTAGCCCAGCTCGGCAAAGGTCGGCACGTCAGGCAACTGCGGCAGCCGGGTGGCATTGGCCACCGCCAGCGGCCGGACCTTGCCGCCCTTGATAAAGCCGGCGCCGGCGGCGTAGTCCACCATCATCGCCACCACCTGCCCGGCGGCCACGTCCGACAGCGCCGGCGCGGCGCCGCGGTAGGGGGCATGCGTCATCGACAGGCCGGCTTCCACCTTCAGCAGCTCCATCGCCAGGTGGTGCGGGCTGCCCGCGCCTGCCGAGCCGTAGTTGATGCCGCCCTGGGTGGCCTTGGTCTGCGCGATGAACTCCTTGGCGCTCTTGACCGGGCTGGTCGCGCCCACCACCAGGATCATCGGGAAGCGGCCCAGCAGCGTCACCGGAGCCAGGTCCTTGCCAGGGTTGTAGGAGAGCGATTTGTACAGCACGGGGTTGAACACCAGTGTGCCGTTGTCGGCCGACAGCACGGTATAGCCGTCGGCGGCCGAGCGCGCCGTCTCGGCCGCGCCGATGGCGGTATTGCCGCCCGGCTTGTTGTCCACCACCACCGGCTGGGCGACCTTGGCCGACAGCCCCTGGCTGATGGTGCGCGCGAGGAAGTCCGAACCGCCGCCGGCGGCGTAGGGGACGATCCAGCGGATCGGCTTGGCGGGGTAGGCTTCGGCGGCGTGCGCGGGGATGGCGGCCAGCATCGGCAGCGCCAGGGCGCCAATGGCCAGGCGCTTGAAGTGGGGGCGGGGCATGGGGCTTGTCTCCTTGTTGGTCAGCCCGGTGTACAGCACCGGTGTTTCTATTTTGCGTAAATCATATACGCATTGCGTAATGATTAAATGCGGGTTAACCTTGAAATGACCTCCGTTTGCCGGACCTTCCCGCCATGCCCCGACCGAAAGCTGCCCAACCTCCCATCGAACCCGCCGACGCACCCCGCACGCGCGAACGCCGCCAGCGCGTGCAATCGGCCGTCACCGGCATGGCGGTGCTCAAGGGACTGGCCCGGCTGGGCGGACGCGCCAGCCTGACCGCGCTGGCCGCGCATATCGACGAAAGCCCGGCCAAGGTGCACCGCTACTTGGTCAGCCTGGTGGAAGAGGGGCTAGTGGCGCAGGAGGCGGGCACGCAGCAATACCATCTGGGCTTCGAGGCGCTGCAGATCGGCATGGCGGCGATGCGGCAGGCCGACCCGATCCGGCTGGCCGAAGCCTCGCTGGTGCGCCTGCGCGAAACACTGGAAGTGACCTGCTTTGTCGCGGTGATGGGCAACAAGGGGCCGACCATCATGCGCTTTGAGGAACCGGGTTTGCCGGTGACGGTGAACGTGCGCGCGGGTTCGGTGATGCCATTGCTGTGGTCGGCCACCGGGCGCGTGTTCCTGGGGCTGCTCGATGAAAAGCGCGTGCATGCCCAGGCCGAAGAAGAACTGGCCACGGCCAGCGCGGCGCGGCTGGCGTTGCTCGATGCCAGGGACCCCATCGGCGCGCTGCGGCGCGCGGTGCAGGCCGACGACTGCGCCTGGGTGCGCGACACCAACCTGACCGGCATCAGCGCCGTGGCGGCGCCGGTGCGCGACTACACCGGGCGCGTCTGCGCGGTGCTGACGGCGCTGGGCGCCACCGGCGGTTTTGATCCCGCCATCGACGGGCCCATCGGCAGCGCCGTCCGGCGCGAGGCGCGCGCGGTCAGCACGGCGCTGGGGTTCAACCCCGGGGCCTGATCCGGTCCCTCAGCCGGTGAAGCCGCCATCGGCCAGCAGCGAACGGCCAAGCCAGCGCTACAGTGTTGCCGGCCTGACCGGCGCCGGCTCGTCCAAGCGCTGACCGAGGTTGCGCTCGATTTCCTGTTCAAATCAGCAGCCTGGCGGAGGCGCAGCGGAATTTTACGAATCCCGCCAATCCTCCTTATGCCACCTCGCGCAGCGCGGTTTCGCGCGGCATGGCGGCGTCGCCAACGTGCCGCACCGACGGATACCCCGCCGCAAACACCAGCCGCCCGCCGGACCAGGTATGCGTGACCATCGGCTGGCCTGCCACGCCGGACACGGCGATGACGTCCGCGCGCAGCCCCGGCGCCAGGCGCCCGCGGTCGTCCAGCAGGCAGGCCTCGGCGGGATTGGCGGTGACCAGCGCCAGCGCCTGGTTCAGCGGCAGGTCGGCCAGGCGCGCGGCGGCATACGCGGCCGCGATCAGCGTGGACGGCTGGTAGTCCGAACACAGGATGGTGCCGACCCCGGCGTGGATGGCGTCGATGGCGCGCATCGAGCCGCTCTGGCTCTTGCCGCGCAGCACGTTGGGCGCGCCCAGGATGGTCGGCAGCGCCTGGGCGCACGCGGCTTGCGCGGTTTCCAGGTTGATCGGGAACTCGCTCATGCGCACGCCCAGCGCGTGCATGGCGGCGATGCGCTGCGGTGAATCGTCGTCATGGCTGGCGGTAGGGATGCCCAGCGCGTGCGCCCTGGCCACCAGCCGGTTGACGCGCTCATGGGCGCCTTCCAGCGCGGCGGCCTTCTTGTGGGCCGCATCGGCGGCTTCCTCGCGGCTCATGCCGTGGTTGCCCATCATGTAGGCCAGGTAGGCATCCATGGTCTTGAACTGGCCCTGGCCCGGCGAGTGGTCCATGACGGACAGCAGGTCGACCACGCCTTCGGCCATCAGGGCTTCCAGCACCGGCACGGCGCTGGAATCGGTGACTTCGTAGCGGCAATGGATGCGGTTGTCGACCAGGCTGTGGCGGCGATACGCGGCCAGGGTGCGCACCAGCGTGGCCGCGGTATCGACATTGCGCACGCCGAACTGGTTGCCGGCGAACGACAGCGCGTGGTACGGCGTGGTAATGCCGGCCGCGGCATTGCGGCGGTCGACCTGGGCCACGGCAAAGTCCAGCGGGAACAGCACGCTGGCGCGCGGTTCGACTTCCTTCTCGATGGCGTCGCAATGCACGTCGACCAGGCCCGGCATCACCGTGTGGCCATGCAGGTCGATCACGGCGGCGTGGGCGGGCACCGCGGCGGGTGCCGGTTCGATGGCGGCGATGCGGCCATCTTCGATCAGCAGCGCGCTGTCGTGCAGCACGCGGTCCGGCAGCACCAGGGTGGCGTGCGTCAGGTAGGTAGCAGACATGTCCGGCTCCGTTCTGGGATCAAATCAGGCAAGGGCGGTAGCGGGTTGCAGCGGCAGCAGGCGCGTGGCCACGGCATCGCGCACGGCTTCGTCGTGGAAGATGCCGATCAGCGCGCGGCCTTCGGTCAGGGCCTCGCGGATCAGGTCGACCACCACGGTGCGGTTGTCGGCGTCCAGCGAGGCGGTGGGCTCGTCCAGCAGCAGGATCGGGTGGCCGCCGATCAGGCCGCGCGCGATGTTCACGCGCTGCTGCTCGCCACCGGAGAAAGTGGCCGGCGGCAAATCCCACAGCCGGCGCGGCAGGTTCAGCCGTGCCAGCAGCTCTGCCGCGCGGGCACGCGCTTCCTCATGGCTGGCGCCGCGCTGCTGCAGCGGATCGGCCACCACGTCGAGCGCGCCGACGCGGGGAATCGCGCGCAGGAACTGGCTGACATAGCCGATCACGTCGCGGCGCAGCTTCAGCACGCGTTGCTCGGGGGCATGGGTCAGCTCGACCCACGGCTCGCCCTCGGCGCTGGTATCGCGCAGGCGGATGCTGCCTTCGGTGGCCAGGTAGTTGCCGTACAGGCAGCGCAGGAGGGTGCTCTTGCCGGTGCCGGACGGCCCCGACAGCACCAGGCATTCGCCGCGGGCGGCATCGAAATCCATCGCGCGCAGCACCGGCAGGCGGATGCCGCCCTGGTTGTGCAGCGTAAACATCTTGCCGAGGCCGCGAACCTCGACCAGTTTCTGTGGGTATTCTGCGTGCATCGTCGTCAGCCCTGCAGGATGGAAGAGACCAGCAACTGCGTGTACGGGTGCTGCGGGTCGTCGAGGATCTGGTCGGTCAGGCCTTGCTCCACCACGCGGCCGCCCTGCATGACCAGCGTGCGGTGTGCGAGCAGGCGCGCCACGGCCAGGTCGTGCGTGACCAGCACGGCGGCGAGGCCCAGGTCTGCCACCAGGCGGCGCAGCAGATCGAGCAAGCGGGCCTGCACCGACACGTCCAATGACGCCGTGGGCTCGTCCATGAACACCAGGCGCGGGTGCGTGACCAGGTTGCGCGCGATCTGCAAACGCTGCTGCATGCCCCCGGAGAAGGTGCCGGGAACGTCGTCCAAGCGGGCCAGGTCGATTTCCATCTTCTCCAGCCAGTTGCCGGCGAGCTCGCGCAGGTTGCCGTAGTGGCGCTCGCCCACGGCCATCAGGCGCTCGGCGATATTGGCACCGGCGCTGACCTGCATGCGCAGGCCATCGCGCGCATGCTGGCGCACGAAGCCCCAGTCAGTGCGGGCCAGCAGCCGCAAGCGCGCGCTGGACAGCGTGGCCAGGTCGGTCAGGCCTGACTCGCGCATGTCGTAGCTCACGCTGCCGCGCTGCGCCGGCGCCTGCATCGACAAGGCCTGCAGCAGCGTGCTCTTGCCGGAGCCCGATTCGCCCACCACGCACAGCACCTCGCCCGGGTACAGGTCGAAGCTGACGTCATGGCAGCCGTGCAGGCCCTCCCAGGTGCGCGTCAGGTTGCGCACCGATAGCAGCGGAGTGGCGCTCATCGGGCACCTCCGGCAGCGGCCTTGACGGCCTGGGCCGCCTGGCGGTCGGCGCAGTACTCGGTGTCCGAGCACACGAACAGGCGCGTGCCGGCGTCGTCGGTGATGATCTCGTCCAGGTAGCTGTCGGTGGCGCCGCACTGGGCGCAGCAACTGGACCACTTTTCCACCGTGAAGGGATGGTCGGCGAAGTCCAGGCTCCTGACCGCGGTGTACGGCGGCACGGCATAGACGCGCTTCTCGCGCCCGGCGCCGAACAGCATCAGCGCGGGGCTGCGGTCGAGCTTGGGATTGTCGAACTTGGGGATCGGCGACGGCCGCATCATGTAGCGCTGGTTGACGATCACGGGGTAGTCGTAGGTGGTGGCGATATGGCCGTGATGGGCGATGTCCTCATACAGCTTGACGTGCATCGCGCCGTATTCGGCCAGTGCGTGCATGGTGCGAGTCTCGCCCTCGCTCGGTTCCAGCCAGCGCAGCGGCTCGGGGATGGGCACCTGGAACACCATGGTCTGGCCAGCGCGCAGCGGCGTTTCCGGAATCCGGTGACGGGTCTGGATGATGCTGGCCTCGGCAGTGCGCTCGGTGGTCTGCACGCCGGTGACGCGGCCGAAGAAGCGGCGGATATTGATGGCATTGGTGGTGTCGTCCGAGCCTTGGTCGATCACCTTGAGCACGTCATCCTTGCCGATGATGGCGGCCGTCACCTGGATGCCGCCCGTGCCCCAGCCGTAAGGCAGCGGCATCTCGCGGCTGCCGAAGGGCACCTGGTAGCCGGGAATCGCCACGGCCTTGAGCAGCGCGCGGCGCAGCATGCGCTTGGTCGACTCGTCCAGGTAGCCGAAGTTGTAGTGGTCGTCGCGGGCAATGCCCGTTGCCATGGTGGTGTCGGCCGTGTTCATGCCAGGGTCTCCTCTTGCGGCTGCGGTTGCGCCTGGACGGTAGCGGTCACGGCGCCATCCTGTTCCGCGCGCAGCCGGCGCAGCAGTTCCAGGTTGGCCTGGAAGTCCACGTAGTGGGGCAGCTTCAGGTGCTGCACGAACCCGGAGGCCTCGACGTTGTCACTGTGGTACAGCATGAATTCGATATCGTTGGCCGGGGCGTCGGCGGCTTCGCCGAGCTCTTCGGCGCGCATGGCGCGGTCGGCCAGCGCCATCGACATGGCCTTGCGCTCGTTGTAGCCGAACACCAGCCCGTAGCCGCGCGTGAACCGCGGGGCTTCGTCGGCATTGCCGGCGAACTGGCTCACCATCTGGCATTCTGTCAGCTCGATCTCGCCGATAGTGACCGCGAAGCCCAGTTCTTCCACGAACAGTTCGACCTCGGCCGTGCCGTAGCGGATCTCGGCCGCGAACGGGTGCGAGTTGCCGTAGCCGCGCTGGGTGGAATAGCCCATCGACAGCAGGAAACCCTCATCGGCGCGCGCCAGGTTCTGCAGGCGCGCGGCGCGGTTGGCGGGGAAGGCCAGCGGCTCGCGCGTCAGGTCGGGCGGCGTGGGGTCGCCCGCGGGGATCTGGTCGGCTTCGACCAGTTCATCCGCTTCCAGCAGGCCGGTCACGCGCGGCATGCTGGCGGCGAGGGGTTCGGGCGAGGGCGGCAGCGGCTCGGGGTCGCGGCCTGCTTCGAGCGTGAAATCCAGCAGGCGCTGGGTGTAGTCGTAGGTCGGCCCCAGCACCTGGCCGCCCGGCACGTCCTTGAACGTGGACGAGATCCGCCGCTGCAGGCGCATCGAACCCGTATCCACCGGATGGGTGTAGCCGAAGCGTGCCAGCGTGGTGCGATAGGCACGCAGCAGGAAGATTGCCTCGATCTGGTCCCCGGCGGCCTGTTTCAGGGCCAGCGCGCCCAGGTGCGGGTCGTACAGCGAGCCCTCTGCCATGACGCGCGACACCGCCAGCGGCATCTGTTCGCGGATCTGCGCCAGCGTAAGTTCCGGCACCGCGGTATCGCCGCGGCGGTAGGCATCGAGCATCCGGTAGGAATTGAGGATGGCGCGCTCGCCACCTTTGACGGCTACGTACATGTCAGTCCTCCACCAGCGTGGTGCGCGTCAAGGCGCAGAATCGGTCGCCGCTGGCCAGCAGCAGGTCCACGCCGAGCGGGAAGCCGGCGTTGTTGGCGCGCCAGCCGGCGCGGAAGTCCGCGGGCAGGTCGGCCACGCGCAGCACCTGCGTGGTTTCGATGCCGGGGCCGTGCAGCGTGAGGGTGTCGCCATCGGCAAGCGAGGCCACCTCCATCAGCAGCGTGGCCGAGCGGTCGGGGAAGGCCGGGTCGCCTTGCGCGCAGTCCGCCAGTGCCGGCATGGCATATCCGGCGGGCACGCAGACAAAGGCCGCGGCGCCGACATCGTCGGTCAGCGGGCAGCCGCAATGGAAGCGCAGGAACGCGCGCGCCGCGGCCGGAACGCCGGCAGGCAGCCAGACCGGGGTATCGGGATCGGCCAGCGTCAGCAGCAGCGCGGCCAGCGCAGGCGACAGGCCGTCGGGCAGGCCGCTGGCCACGGGCAGCGTTTGCAGCCGGCCCGGATGGGCAAACGCCTGCAGCGCGGCGCGGAAGACCTGCTGGGCGTCGTCGACCGGGTTGTTGAAACCCGGCAGCAGCGAGGCGGCGGGGGTGGACGGGATCGGTTGCATGGCAGTCATCTCAGTCCTCTCCCCGGACCATGGTGAAGAACTCGACGCGGGTCTGGGCGGCAGTGGCCGCTGCGTGTGCGGCGCGCTCCGCCTGCGTGCTTGCCAACGGCGCCAGCACAAGATCCTGCACGCGCTGGTGCCAGGCCGGGCGCTGCAGCAGCGCGTCCAGCACCGCGGCCTGTTCGGCATGGCGGGCGCTGCGGCCCTGGATATAGGCCACGCCTGCAGCGGCCCCGGCAGCGCCGTCTTCCAGCACGACCGCGCAGCGCGTGACCGTGATTTCCCCCAGGTTGAACTGGGGGCCGGTGCCGCCCGCGCGCGCCCGGACCATGGCCATGCCGGACTCCGGCTTGCGCAGCAGCCGGTAGGCCGGCAGGGCTTGCGCCTGGCCAAGCCGCTGGTAAGCACCGTCGAGCGCGTCGGTGGGCGCCGTAGCCAGGATCCGGAGCCAGGCGGCGCGGGCGGCATGGGCCTGCGCGGTTTCGCTTTGCATCATCACCCCTATACGTCTATACGTTTAGATGTCACTGCTTGAACACGCAGCTACTAGACCACAGGCAGATGAACGTTTCATGACGGGGCGGGGCATTGCTCGGGCACCCGGCCATCGCGGCGCGGTTGAGGCACAATCGCATGGCAATGGTGAACGCTTGATGACAAGAGGGCAGCGCGAGATGTCTGATCGAGAAGTGGAACGGGGTTCCGGCGTGGCGGTATGGCGCCAGATTGGCGAGGCGCTGGCGGACGACATCCGCAAGAAGCTGTACCTGCCCGGCGAACAGCTGCCCCCTGAGCCTGAACTGGCCACGCGCTTCGCGGTCAACCGCCACACCATCCGCCGCGCCATGGGCGAGCTGGAGCTGAGCGGGCTGGTGCGGATCGAGCAGGGCCGCGGCACCTTCGTGCAGGAGCATGCGATCGACTACGCGATCGGGCGCCGCACGCGCTTCTCGCAAAACCTGGCCGCGCAGGGCATGCGGGGGCATACCGAGATCATCGACAGCCAGGTGGTGCGCGCGCCGGAAGTGGCAAAGCAACTGGGCCTGGCGCGCACGGCGGAGATCCTGCACGTGCAGATGATCGGCAAGACCGAAGCGCGCACCATCGACGTTGCCGAGCATTACTTCGACCTCAAGCGCTTCCCGGGTATCGACGAGGTGCTGCGCGCCAGGCAATCCGTGTCGCGCGCGCTGGCGCATTTCGGCATTGCCGACTACACGCGCAAGTGGTCGCGCATCACGGCGGCCATGCCCAGCGCCCCGGTGGCGCGGCTGCTGAACCAGCCGAAGACGCGCCCGGTGCTGCAGGTGGAGGCGCTGAACGTTGATATCGACGGGGCGCCGGTGCAGTACAGCGTGGTGCGCTTTGCCGGGGACTGGGTGCAGCTGACGGTTTCCGACAGTGATTGAGGCGGAGCGCCGTGGCATTGGTCTAGACATCCGGCTGTCATCTGCCTGCGCTAACGTGTCTGCGGTCCAGACCACAAACCAGGGCAGTCGCCGCCGCCGGGCGTTTGGCGCCGCTGGTAACCTTGCCGCATGACCTTGCCAGCGCACCGTTACGCCATCTACCTGGCGCCCTCCGATCCCTTCCGCACATTTGGCAGCCAGTGGCTGGGCCGCGACGCCGATACCGGCACCGCGCTGCCCGCCCCGGCGGGCATGGCGCCGCCGCCCGCGGAGTGGGTCCAGATCCCGGCTCACTACGGCCTGCATGCCACGCTGAAGCCGCCATTCCGGCTTGCGCAGGGCACCAACGGCCCGATGCTCGACGCCGCTGCACGGGACTTTGTGCGTGGCTGCGAGGCATTCGACGCGCCGCTGGCGCTGCGTGCGCTGCGGGGTTTTGTGGCATGGTGCCTGGCCGATGGCGGATCCCCCCCGATGCAGGCGCTGGCCGATACATGCGTACTGGCATTCGAGCGCTTCCGCGCTCCGCCCACGGCCGAAGAACTCGGCCGGCGCAAACCGGACCAGTTGAGCGACGAAGAGCGCCGCATGCTCGACGCATGGGGCTACCCGTACGTGTTCGGTACCTTCGTCTTCCATATCACGCTGACTGGCATGCTTGATACTGCCGCCCAGCGCGCCGCCATCGAGCGCCTGGGGGCCGCGAGCGGCAAGTTGCTGCAGGCGCCGCTTCATGTGGACGGAATCAGCGTATTCGTGCAGCCGGCGCCGGGCGACGACTTTATCGTTGCTCGCCACTACGGTTTCAACGGCAACACCATCGATGGCGCCGGCGCGGCGTACCTGGACGCATGAACGCACATGGCGCGGCCGACGGACACGGCCTGTTCTACCTGATGGGGCCGTCCGGCAGCGGCAAGGACTCGCTGCTGCGCGCGTTGCGCGAGCGCCTCGGGCCGGACGACCGCATCGTCATCGCGCATCGCTATATCACCCGCGAGGCCGATGCCAACGAGGCCTCCGTTGCGCTCACCCCCGATGAATTCCGGCGCCGCCAGGCGCTCGGATGCCTGGCGCTGGACTGGCACAGCCACGGGCTGCATTACGGCATCGGCATCGAGATCGAGCAGTGGCTGGCCAGGGGCCTGACCGTGATCGTCAATGGCTCGCGCGAGTACCTGCCGCAAGCCGTGGCGCGCTACCCGAAGCTGTGCGCCGTGCATGTGCGCGTGCGCCCGGAGGTGCTGGCCACCCGGCTGCGCCAGCGTGGCCGCGAGTCGGAAGAAGCGATTGCCCGGCGCCTGGCGCGCGCGGCGCAGGCATTCACCGTGCCGGCTGGGTGCCGCCTGGTCGAGTTCGACAATAGCGGCGCCCTGGAAAGCGCGGCGGATGCGTTCGCGCGGTTGGTTGGGGCTACTTCCGATAGCGCAACATTAAGCTGATAAGCCCGTGCCGAAGCGAAGCCTACAGCACGGCCTTGCCATCAGAGTTCGATGCTGAAGCTGATGCCGTGCTCGGTGAACCCGAGCCGGCGATAGAACTGGTGGGCCTGCAGGCGCCGCGCGTTGGACGACAGCGCCAGCTTGGCCGCACCAGCCTCACGGGCCAGGCGCATGGCTTCGCGCATCATCGCCTTGCCGACGCCCATGCCGCGCGCGGACGGCGCCACCACCACTGCCTCGACAATCGCCTCGGGACGCCCGTCGTGGACCATCACGGGGAATACCAGCAGGCTGAAGGTGCCCAGCGGCACCTCGTCCTCGTCCACCATCATGTAGCAGCGGTAGTCCGGATAGCGGCGCATGGTAGCGTAGCGCTCGCGCATGGTGGCCAGCGGCAGCGGCGTTTCGTCGTCCATCGCGGCCAGCAGCGCGGACAGGTGCCGCAGTTCCGCGTCGGAACCGCGCACTTCACGCAGGGTAAGTACAGCTTCAGCCATGGTGTTCATGCGCCAGTCCGCGCGCAACGCGCGGCCATGTCCAGATAGTGCGCCAGCGGCGGCGTGGCCAGGTCGACCACCTTGGCCAGGTCGTCGTAGCGGCGCAGGCGCACCGCGGCGGCGGCGTGGCGGCTCGCGGCGAACGCATCGGCCTGGGCGGCGCTGTACGGGCCGCCTTGCAGCGCCAGGCTTTGCACGGAAGCGGGCGACAGCGTGCCGGAATACGCGGGATCGACGGCGCACAGGTAGCGCTTGGCCGCCACGTGCAGGCGCACGGGTTCGGTCACTTCATCGCCGAACAGCCCGGCCAGCGCATCGGCGGCGGCCTCCTGGTGGCGCATGTCGGTGGTGGTGCTTTCGGCCAGCAACAGGTGGCCAACGTCATGGAGCAGGGCCGCGACGATTAGTGGCTCGGGCTCGCCGGCCTGCTCGGCCAGTTGCGCGCATTGCAGCGCGTGCTCGGTCTGGCTGATGGCTTCGCCGCCGTACCAGGCATTGCCATGGTCGGCAAACAGCGTTTCGATGTGGGACAGGTTCAGCATGATGTCAGACCAGTACCTTGCGGATTTGTGCGGAGATGATGTCGATGGCCGAGACGAACAGGATGATGATGATCATCACGGCGCAGGTCTGCCCGTACTGGAAGCTGCGGATGATCTCCCACAGCACGGTGCCGATGCCGCCGGCGCCGACGATGCCCACCACCGAGGCCGAGCGCACGTTGGACTCGAAGCGGTACAGCGCGAACGACAGCCACAGCGGCAGCACCTGCGGAATCACGCCATAGACGATCTCCTCGATCGGGCCGGCGCCGGTGGCGCGCACGCCTTCCACCGGGCGCGGGTCGATGGCCTCGACGGCTTCGGCGAACAGCTTGGCCAGCACCCCGGTGGTGTGGATCCAGATCGCCAGCACGCCGGCAAACGGTCCCAGGCCTACGGCCACGATGAACAGCATGGCGAACACCATCTCATTGATGGCGCGGCAGGCGTCCATTATGCGGCGTGCGGGCTGGTAGGCCCACGCCGGGACGATATTGGCCGAGCACAGCAGGCCCAGCGGCACCGCCATCACCACGGCCAGGGCGGTGCCCCACAGCGCGATCTGCACGGTGACGAGCATCTCGTCCAGGTAGTGCCGCCAGTCGCGGAAGTCGGGCGGGAAGAAATCGGCGGCAAATTTTGCCATGTTGTCCGAGTCGCGCAGCAGGTCCAGCGGGCGCATGTCGGCGCCTTGCCAGGACAGGGCGAGCATGGCCAGCAGGACTGCCCAGGTCAGCATCACGGCAAGGGAAGTGCGCGGCGGGCGCACGTTACTTCGGGGTGTGGGAGGCAGGCCGGGCCTGGCGGTGACAGTCATGAGGCAATCCGGAATCAAGCGGGGGAACGACGGCGATGCGAGGCCGGCGGCGGGGTGCCACCGGCCTCGTCGGGGTGGGGCTTATTGCGTGCTGGTGGCGTTGCCGGCGGCCTTGTCCAGCTCAGCCAGGCGGCGGCTCACTTCGGCCAGCCGTTTTTCCTTGTCGGCAGCGGCCAGGGTGGTGTCCGATTCGATCTTCGCCTTCTCGCGGGCCAGCTCGATCTGGCGGATCGGCACCAGTTGCGCATCGCTGGCGGTGCGGAAGCCCTGGTAGGTCAGGGTGGCCAGCACCTGCTTTTCACGCGCGGCCTCGGCACCCTTGCCGTAGTTGACGAAGAAGGCCTGGATCTTCTTCTTCATCTCCGGCGGCAGGTCCTTGCGATAGACCATCGGATCGGCCGGGATCAGCGGCGACTTCCACAGCACCCGCACCTGGTCATAGGCGTTCTTGCCGGTGTTGATGCGATAGCGCTCCATGTTCTCGGTGTTGTTCACCGCCACATCCACCTGCTTGTTCAGCACCGACAGCAGGTTGGTCTCGTGGTTGCCGATGCGCACGGCCTTGAACAGCGTCTTCGGCTCGACCTTGTTGGCAGTCCACAGGTAGAAGCCCGGCACGGCCGTGCCAGAGGTGGAATTGGGGTCGCCGGCGCCGTAGCTGAGATCCTTGCCGCGCTTGATCACGTCTTCGACGCTCTTCAGGTCGCTGTCCTTGTTGACGATCAGCACCGACCAGTAGCCCGGGTTGCCGTCCTTGTCGATCACCGATGCAAAGACTTCGCCGCTGGCACGGTCCACGGCCTCCATGGCCGACTTGTTGCCGAACCAGGCGATCTGCACCTTGTTGAAGCGCATGCCTTCGATGATGCCGGCATAGTCGGACGCAAAGAAGGGCTTGACGGGTACACCCAGCGTCTTGCTGAGATCGTCGATCAGCGGCTGCCAGGCAGACTTCAGGTTCGATGACGATTCAGTCGAGATAAAGCCGATGTTCAGGCTCTTGGCATCCTGCGCAAAGGCGGGCAGGGCGACCACGCCCGAGGCCACGACGGCGAGAAAGGTTCTGCGAAGCATGGACAACTCCGGTGGGAAGCGGTTTGGGTGGAAAGCGGTCTGGACAGGCTGCCGTTCAGGCGGCCGCCAGGTTCATCGTGACCATCGCCGGTGCCGGCATGGCCGTAGTGGATACGTCTTCGTCGGGCACGGAATCGTGCAGCAGCTCGTCGGCTTCGGTACCGTAGAGATCGCGCAGCATGCCGGGCGTGAGCGCGGCAGAGGGTCCGTCATAGACCACCTTGCCGTGGCGCAGCGCCACCACGCGGGGGCAGTAGCGCATCGCCACATCCACCTGGTGCAGCGACACCAGCACCGCGACCTTGCGCGTGCGGTTGATCTGCCTGAGCAGCGACATCACCCGGCGCGACGATTCCGGGTCGAGCGAGGCGATCGGCTCGTCGGCCAGGATCACGCTGGCGTTCTGCACCAGCGTGCGGGCGATGGCGGCGCGCTGCTGCTGGCCGCCCGACAGCGTCGAGGCCCGTTGAAACGCATAGTCGTCTATACCAACTTGTGCAAGCACATCGAGCCCGCCCTGGACTTCATCGGCCGTGAAGATGCGCAGCAGGCTGCGCCACTTGGGCACGCGGGCCAGCATGCCGACCAGCACGTTGGTGATGACCGGAAGACGGCCCACCAGGTTGAACTGCTGGAACACAAACCCGATCTCGCCACGCACCTTGCGCACGTTGCGGGCGAGGCGGCCGTTGCGCTGCACATGGCGGCCGTTGACGAGGATTTCGCCGGCGCCGGCATCGCCCGTGATGAATCCGGCAACGTGGCGCAACAGCGTGGACTTGCCCGATCCCGATGCACCCAGCAGGGCGACCATCTCGCCTGGCGCGATGTGCAGCGTGACATCGTCAAGCGCCTTGCGGTCCGCGCGGAACGATTTGGAAAGCCCGCGGACTTCAATTGCGTGCGTCATGTCCACTCCCTGACTTGAATGACCTGCGCATTCTGGCCGGGGCGGATGACAGAACGATGACTTGAGCGGAAGGGGGCTGAAACCAGTCGGCAGCGCCGGCAGCCGTGCTGGCCGCCGGCGCCGGTGGGTCAGGTGCGCGTGATCGAGACGCCGCCATCCACCAGCGACGCCGTGCCGGTGACGAAAGCCGAATCTTCCGATGCCAGGTACAACACCGAGCGCGCCAGTTCTTCCGGCGTTGCCACGCGCTTGAGCGCATGCAGGTTGGTGATGAACGCCTGCGACTCCGCGGTGTCGTTCATGGTGCGATACATGTCCGTGTCCACGGCGCCTGGCAGGATCGCATTGACGCGGATGCCCTGCGGCCCATACTCGGCCGCCAGCGCCTGCGTCAGGCCGATCAGGCCGGACTTGCTTGCCGCATACGCGGCCACGCCGGGAAAGGCGACGGTGTAGCCAACGAAGGTCGATGTGAAGATCACCGAACCGCCGCCATCCTTCAGCATCTGTGCAAGCTGGTGCTTGGCGCCGAGGAAGGCGCCGGTGAGATTGATGGCAAGGGTGTCGTTCCAGCCCTCCGCCGAAACCCCGGTGCTGGGCCCGCCCTCGCCGAGCGTGCCGGCGTTGTTGAAGGCGATATCCAGGCGGCCATAGCGCTCGACCGCCAGCGCCACCAGCGCGCTGGCGTATTCCTCGCGCCGCACATCGCCGGCGAGCGCCACCGCGTCGCCGCCGGCGTCACGGATCTGCGCCACCAGGCTGTCCAGTTCGGACTGGCGGCGGGCACCGACTACCACCCTGGCGCCTTCGGCGGCAAACAGCAAGGCAGTGGCGCGGCCAATGCCGGCACTGGCGCCGGTAATGATGGCAACTTTTCCAGACAAACGTCCCATGATCGATCTCCGGTCTGGCGCGCGGGGCAACTTGCTGGTCGACGGCGCCGGTTTTGCGGGTAGGGCAGCAGGAACCGTCCCGCTGCCTCGTGAAACCAGTATGGGTACCGCGCGCGGTTCGCACTAGACTGAAGATCGCGGAACAACTTTCCGGATATGCCGAACAATGTTCAAGCTAGAAGGTGTCGCCAGCTTTGTCGCCGTGGTGGAGGCAGGCTCCATCAGCGAGGCCGCGAGGCGGCTCAACTTGTCCAAGTCCGTGGTCAGCGAACGCCTGGCCGAGCTTGAAAAGGCGATGGGTGCCAACTTGCTGCGCCGGACCACGCGGCGGCTGTCGCTGACCGAGGACGGCGCTGCCTTCCTGGAGCGGGCCGCGCGCATCCTGCATGAAGTGGAGGCGGCGGCAACCGATGTTGCCGAGCGGCGCGGCACCCTGGCCGGGTCGTTGCGGATTTCCGCGCCGGTCACATTTGGCCGGATGCACCTGGGGCCTGCCATCTATCCGTTCCTGGCCCGGCATCCAGAACTGGAGCTGAGCCTGGACCTGGACGACCGGCGCGTGGACGCGGCCACGGACAGTTATGACGCCGTGGTGCGGCACGGCCCGCTGGAGAACTCGCGCCTGGTGGCATGGCAGCTTGCCCCCAGCCACCGCCTCCTGGTCGCATCCCCGGATTACCTCGCGCAGATGGGCACGCCGGCTACGCTGGCGGAGCTGCAGCAGCACCGTGGCATCTTCTACGCCAACCGCGGCGCGGCTGACTGGCGCCTGCAAGGCCCGGACGGCACCGAGATCGCCCGTGCCGCCGTTGCGCTGCGCGTCAACAACGGCGACATGATGCGCGATGCCGCCATCGCGGGAGTCGGCATCGCGTTGTTGCCGACCTTTATTGCCGGCGATGCCATCCGGCAGGGTGCGCTGGCAGTGATCGATGTCGGCCTGCGGGCCGAGCCGGAATCCATCTATATCGCCCACCCGGAAGGCCGGCGGGTGTCGGCGCGGCTGCGCGCGTTTGCGGAGTGCGTGCGCACGGCCATCGGGAGTCCGCCGTACTGGGACGCATGGGCGCAGGCACGCGGGGAGGGCGCGGGAACCTGATGCCGGCTGCTGGCCGGGTCCCATGAGCGCCATGTGGCGACCCCGCAAGCCCGGAAGATTGCCGCCCGCGTGGCGCGGCCTGTATTCTAGTGCTCTGCCCGGCGCCCCGTTTCCGCAAGGAGGCAGGGCGCCATGCGCTTTACATCGAGCCGGCCATACAGGAACCCCATGCAGGAACCCGAACTGGATGAAATCAATATCCGGATCCTCGAGGCGTTGCAGCGCGACGCCAGCCTGACCAACGTCGAGCTGGCCGCGCGCGTCAACCTCTCGCCGTCGCCCTGC